>DASSMT010000271.1:0-12866 GCA_035688655.1 Polyangiaceae bacterium
CGGACGACCGACGCTGGCGATGCGCCTCGCGAACGCATACTTGCCGCTGGTCGTTGCCCGAGCGCACTCGGACCTGAGTGTCGCCCGCGCGCTGGTTCGCGCGCTCAACTTCCTCGTGCCGCAGACCAGCCTGCTTTCACCGGCCATTGTCGCAAAGGTCTTGTTTTCGCGCGCCAATCGCCAAGTTTGAGCCATGCGTGGCATGCTTCAGCTCGTGCAAGCGCCGCCCATCCACTACGCCAAAACCGCGCGCGGGCAGATCGCTTACCAGGAGTTCGGCGCTGGGCCCGCGGTGGTGATCGTGCCGCCGCTCGCCCAGCACATCGAAATGATGTGGGAGCAGCCGGCGTTCTGGCGCCCGCTCCAGCGGCTGGCCTCCGGCTTCCACCTGGTGTTGTTCGACAAGCTCGGAACCGGGTTGTCCGATCCGGCGCCGGGGCCATCCAGCCGGGACGAGCGCGTGGACGAGCTGCGCGCCGTGCTCGACGCCTCGGGCATCGCGAGCGCATGGCTACTCGGTCTGTCGGAAGGCGGCATCATTGCCGTGGCTGCCGCCTCGGGCGCCCTCGCCGAACGCGTCGCAGGTCTACTGCTCGTCTCCACCTACTCCGGCAACGGTGCGCTGAGCGGAGCTGCGCCTTACGGTCCCGTTCCCGAGCGCGCGCAGTATCGCACCTTCTTCGCTGAAGTCGTGGCGCGTTGGGGCACGGACGAAACGCTGATCCTGCGAGATTTCGCGCCTTCGTTGCGTGCCATCCCGGCCATGTCGCGCTGGATCCCGCGTTATGAGCGCGCCGCCGCCAGCCCCGCGATGATCGGTGGGCTGATGAAGAGCGGCTTCGGCCTCGACGCGACGGACCTGCTGCCCCGCGTCGAGCAGCGCGCGCTGGTCGTTCACTTGAGCGGTGATCGCGTCATTCCTGCAGCCTTCGCCAAGATGCTCGCCGCGCACTTGCCCAACGCCCAGTACGTCGAATTCGAGGGCGACGATCATTTCTCGTGGATCAGCCCGCGTGTCGACGAGATCATCGATCGGCTGTTCGAGTTCGTCGGGACGCGCGGTGACGGCCAGCGAGTGCAAACGGTATGGTCCCCCTGGTCCGCGCTCACCCCCTCCGAGCGCCGAGTCGTCGGCCTCGTGCAACGCGGCCTGAGCAACGCGCAAATTGCCGACACCCTGCGCGTCTCCCCGCGCACGGTCGAGAACCATTTGAACCGCGCCTACTCGAAGCTCGGGGTGCGCTCGCGCACGGAGCTCGCGCTGTTGGCTCTGGTGTAACGGCACGAGCCATGCGCGGCAGTCAGTGAATCCCGCGCATGATGATGGCTTGGCCTCTGGCCTCGAGGGCGGCGCTCTTGCTCGGATCGCGAGCGCGATACTCGTTCGCTGCCCACAGACAGCCCATGGCGTTCCCCGCATTGCACGCTGCTTCCTGAAGCGGCAAGGCCCGCCGCATTGCGGCTTCCTTTTGTTGGCGATCCTCTGATTTCATTGCGAGCGCTAGACACGCGCTGAGTCGTCCACCGTTGCAGCTTCGATCCAACGAGCCGAGGCCGCGGGTTCGCTCGAGGCCTCCCAGCTCGATCAAGACTTGCGCCGCGGTGTCACACGCTTCCTCGTTTCCGGCATGGCACTGCGTTTCGAGCAACGCGACCGCTTTGCGGCGAAACTCCGCCGCCCGCAGCGGGTCCCTATGATTTCCGACGGTGAACGCATTGATTAACCCGCTGCACGCGCTCAAATCTCCGCCATTGCATTTGCGCGTCGCCAGCTCGGGAGCAACCTGCGCGTCGTTCATCGAGTCTTGGTTGGCGAGCATGGGCGCGCGCGCCTGCGCGTAGGCTTTGAGCGCCTGGCAGTCCTTCTCCTTGCACGCCTCGATTTCTTTCATCGCTCGGATGCGCGGGGCCCGGGCGCGCTCATTCAGTGCGAGCGCCCGCTGCTCGTCCCGCGGCACTCCGCTGCCCTCGGCGTACATCGTCGCCAGCAGCGAGCAGGATTGCGCATCGCCGAGCTCACAGTCGTAGCTGCGCAGCTCCGCGCGCAACGCGGAATCGCCGGGGTCCAGATAGCTGCGCAGCTCCGCGCGCAACGCCAAGTCGCTGTGTTCCCGGTCGAACTGCCGTGCCAGCTCATGGCACGCTGCGGCTCCGCGCTGGACACACACCCGGTTCATGCCTGCGCGCAGCGTATTGCGCGCGGCTTCAGTGAGCTCAGCCCTCGAATGCACCAAACAGGCCGAGTCTCCGGACGCGCATCTGCCGAGCTCCAGCGCGCGTAGCCGCGCGGCCTCGCCAGCGCGCGTGGTGAACCCGAGCAACTGGCTCAGCTCGATACAAGCGTTGCGGCTGCCCACGTCGCAAGCTCTCGGCAGCAGCGCTTGGTGGTCTCGGCCTTCGAGGAGTCGATCGCACGCAGCGACCGAGCCGCCCTCGCACGCCGCAGGCAAGATCGCGCGAGGATGGCCGTCAGTTCGGCACTCTCGCTGCAGGGTGCCCAGAATCGCGATGAGCCCCGGATGCCCGCCAGGGGGCATCGACTCGGCCGACTCGCAGTCGTCTAGGAACTTCAAGCAGGCGTCGTTCGAGCCTCCAGCGCAGCTCGAGCGTTCGGCGTCGACACGGGCCGTCAAAGTTGCGAGCGGCTCGGCCAGGTTGGGCAAGCGCAAGCGGGGCGTCCGCGCCAGAATCGCTTCCAGGAAGCGTGGGATGAGCTCCGGTGCTACGCCGAAGCTTTGCGCGCTGAGCGGGGCGGGAATTGCCGGGCCCGCGGCCACCGCAGGCAAACTCCAGCTCGGGCTCGGACTCGAGATCGGGCTTGAACTCGCGCTCGGACGCGAGACTGAGTTCGGACTCGGGACTTCGTTCTTCGGAAGCGTGGTAGTTGCGCCCACTCCGCCGCGAACCAACAGCTCAGCGGAAATTTCGTGGTTCGCGGCACGCTGCCGGAGGACGACTCCAATCACAGCCGCGCCCACCAGCAAGGCTACGGCCAGCGCAACCAGCAAGTGTTTGGTGGTGCTCGGCGCGGCGGGCTGCTGGCTCTTACGACACAGCACACACCCCGAGCTCCGGCTCGGGTCGTAGTGCAGGCCATGTGCCCCACAAGTCAGGAGTGCTGGTCGCGACGAATTCGACAGGCCCGCCCGATTAACCAAGCAGTCAGCATACGTCGAATGCTCCTTTCCGGCAATAGCCGCGCGCTTCGATGAAGATTGAAGCCTTTCAGTGCATCTGATTTGGCGAAATATTTTTGCTAGGAACGAGCATGAGCCCTGAGTCCACTGGTACGAAGCGAGCAGCGATGACCCGAGCAGCCCAGTCGAGGAGCTGGCTCTGTCTGCTGGCGGTCGCGACGCTTTCGACAGTGCCGTTTCAAGCCTGTGCCAGCAATGAATCGGAACCGAGCGAACCCGGCAGCGCGGGGAGTGCCGGCGCCAAACAATCCGCCGGTGCAAGTGGCACCGAGAACGACGGGCGAACCGCTGGCAGCGCGGGAGAAAGCAGCCACCACGGCGGCGATGGCGGGGCAGGAGCGGCGGGTGCGGCCGGCTCCAGCGATGCAGCCGGCGCAGCGGGAATGGCTGGCGCAGTGGGCTCCGGGGATGAGGCGCCGGGGCCAGACGAGTTGCTCGAGACCGGGCGTGCGATTGTGACGCAAACGACGCGCCCCGCGTATGGCGCACTGCTCGCCGTGAGCGACGGCGACCGCAGCTACGTCGTCGAGTCCCGCCGCGACGTGGAGGCCGGACCCTTTGGCTTGCCCTGGCGCAGCCGTTTTCGGCTGGCCGCCTACGATCACGGGGAGCTCGCCTGGGCCTACCTGGCCGACGCGGACGATCTCATCGGAGACGTTGCGGTTCACCCCTCCGGAGAAGTCACGCTTTCGCTCGAACGTCAGCTACCCGAACGAAACGCCGATGAGCTCGTGCGGCTCGACCGTGAGGGGCAGCTGATCAGCAAGACCCCGCTCGCCTCACCGAGCACCATTCCAGCGACCGACTACGGAGCCAACGACCCGCAGCCCTTGTTCGCGATGAAGTCTGCGCTCGCAGACGCGACGACCGCCGGCTGGGTTCGCTTGTTGCCGGACGGAGAAGGAGTCGTGGTCGCATTTCTCTCGTTCGTCGCCACGCCGAATGACGCCCCGTTGTCGCAGCACCTGGCGCTCGGGCTCGAGCGGCTCGATTGGCGCTCGCGGGCCTATGTCGAGCGTTGGGCGCGCGTTGTAGAAGGCTCCCATTTTGCGCAGCCCGCCGTCTGGACATACGACGAGTTCCGGTGGGACGAGCAGGCGGTCCGCCCGTTCTTGGCTCGTGATGAGTCGACTGGGGATCTGTTGGTCGGTCGAGCCTGGAATCAAACGCGCTGTCAGGCCAACGTCGCAACCTTTGCCGAAGCGACGAAGCTCGATTGCGTCTTGCGAGCGCCCAGCGTGCAGGAAAATCAGCTCTTGCCTCTGGCCGTGACGCGCTTCGACGCGGCCGGAGCGAGAGTGGGCACGCGCATCTTGTGGCCCGACACGGATGCAGCCGAACAGGTGGCGTTCGCCCTGGCCGCGCAAAATGGCGAGCTCGCCGTGGCGGGTGCGGTCGTACGGACGCTCGCGGACGGCAGCAAAAAGACCTACCCCGATGCGAACGGCTTCGTCGATTACGACGGCTACATCGCAGTGTACGACGCCGAGGGTACGCCGCTCGAACACCATGACTTTGATCTCGGACGCGGTGACGTGCTCGCCGGCATGCGCTTTCTCCAGCGCGGGATCGTGGCGGTGGGCGCCGCGGGTTGGGACCGCTGGCAGGGCGGGATGAGCATCTCTGGTGGCTCGAGCCCGTTTTTCGCGTGGTTCTCGCGAGATGGCAAAGATGCGCGCGTGCGCTCGATCCCGCTCGGCAATGGCTCGCGTCACTGGAACTTGCATGATCTGACGGTGCAGGCCGGGAAGCTCGTGGGCCACGGTTTTTCCGACGCGCCCATGACTCACTCTGCGGACGGGAACAAAACCGCGGAACGCAGCTTTGGCACGCTCCGAATCGAGCTCGAGTGATCGGCCAGCGCGCGCCAAGCAGGCCGCGACCGAATGCGCCCGCTGAAACGCCGCCCGCGAGTGCGAGCGGCGCGTCAGCGGCCAGGTCATCCGCTACTCCGGGAGCAGCACCCCAGAACCGCCCATTTCGGCCGGAAAGTCCTGCTGTTTCGGTAGGCCGTCTTTGAAGGGCAAGACGCTGTCGGCGTAGTTCACGTGCAGCATGGGCTTGAACGGCAAATCAGGAAGCACGGCGGCGTAGACGTCGATCAGATCCCAGCCCGGGTGCACGGTCAACACGTGGCCACCGCAGGATTTACACCACTTGCGAACGCTGCGATCCGTCTTGCTGAACGACGCGAGCTGGTCCGCACCGCGGGTGATCCTCACCGCGTTGGGCGCCCACAAAGTGAAGGCGTTGACTGGGCTCGCCGCCCATTGTTGGCAGGACTCACAATGGCAATAGCCCATGGCGGCGGGTTCGCCCGTGACCTGAAATTCGACCGCCCCACAGAAACAACGACCCTGATATTGCGTTTCCCTCGACATGCTTGCTCTCTCTCCTCTTGGGGCGAAGTCGCCCCCAACGAGAGAGCATCTAAGGACTCGGGTTCAGTCCGCCAATGGCTGCGCGTCCGGTCCGCATTACCGGAAACCCGAACCCGAATCGCCGCTTGCGCGGCGGTAGAGGGCAGGCGCGACTCCGACCCAACGCTTGAAGGCGCGGCTGAGCGCGGCCTCGGAGCCGTAACCGACCTGCGCCGCGATCTCGGCCAAGCCCGAGTTGTTCGCACGCAGTAGCTCGGAGGCCAGCTGAATTCGCCACTTTGCCAAATATTGAATGGGCGGCATGCCCACGAAATGCGTGAAGCGCTCGGCCAACATCGAGCGCGACATCCCCACTTCTTTGGCCAACTCTTCCAGGCTCCAGGGGTGGGCAGGCCGCTGATGGAGCCTCTGCAGCGCGCGGCCGACCTGTTCGTCGCGCAGAGCAGCAAACCAGCCCACGGTCTCGGCCGGCAGGGACGACACGTAGCGGCGCACGACCTCGACGAACAATAACTCACTGATACGCGACAGCACGCAGTCACTGCCGGCTCTGCGCGCGCCCGATTCGGCCACCGCGAGCTCCACCAAGTGCCGCAAGATGGTGCCGCTTTCGCCCGTGCCACGCAGATGGATGACGCGCGGCAGCGTCGCCAGCAACGGATTGAACGGGCGCGCGTCACAGCCCAGAAAGCCGCAGATCATTTTTGCGCGTTCGCTGCCCCCGCCGTCGATCGAAACCGCAATCGGCAGTGGGCTGCGTCCGGCACGTTCATGGACCGTCAGATCGAGTGCGGCGCGCATGCCGGGCGCGCTGGCCACGACATGCGGATCGCCCTGCGGAAAGACGATCACGTCGCCTGCTTCTAGACGCACCGCGGGTTCGCCGACGATGCCAGCCCAGCAAGAACCGGCCGTGACCAGGTGGTATTCGATCACGTGCTCGACGCCGGGCATGATGTGCGGTGCGATCACCGAAGCGTGTGGCGCCTCCGTGACCCAAGGCGCGGACGCATCGATGGCGAAGAATACGGCGCCCGTGAGCCGCACCGCGCGCAGCACATCGGACAACGTGTCCGTCACTGCGTGGCGATCCGTCGCGCGCACTGCCTGCGCGCGGGTTCGCGGCGACTCCGCGTCGGTCGCGACCGAGGCAAGCAAGACAGGAGCGTTGGGAAGCGGGCTCATGGAAATCCCACCAGCCGTCAATGGCACGTTTCTACTCGGCACTCAATCGCACGCGCGGAATTCGGCAAATGACTATTGAGCGATGAGAGCGGCGTATCCACTATTGAGTGGTGCGCGCTGGGTCAGCGCGGGAGCAAGCTGTGCGCGCTAGGTGTGGCGCGCGTCGAGGGAGTGGTGTTCATGTCCGATCAATTCGTTCCGCTGCCCGGTGAGCCGGACTTGCCTGGTCCTGATGGCAGCGCCAATGGCTTCACCGGCCGTTTCTTGGTGGCCTTCGAGCCCGGCACGGCCGAGCTCGGCGTCTCGGAACTGCAAAACCGCGCTGGGATCGCCGCCTTCAGCGCGCGGACTGGAGCGCCATCCAGCTCCAACGTCGTTTTGGAGGAGATCGGCGTGGCCATCGTCGATGCGCCACCGGATCAGCAGAGCGCGCTGCGGTCGGCTGCGGCCGATGTGGATTCGCCGATCCGAGTCGTCGAACCGGAGCGCTATGTGTGGGCAGCGATTGCACCCGACCTACCGGAGGCCTCGGTGGCAAACGGCTCGCCGAAAGCCGCTGCTGACGCGCTCGGCGCTCGCGCGCTCAGTGCCGACTTCGTTCGCGGCTATTGCGCCGCAGCCAACGGCCTGCTCGCGGCTCTCGAGCCGCAAGCCCGGCCTGCACGCAGCGAGGACGGGTTGCAAGCAGCACTTGCCTCCTCGGCAACTTGGGGGCTCCTGGCTACGCGGGTTCCGCAGTCTGCGTTTTCCGGGCGCGGCATCCGCGTCGCCGTGCTCGATACCGGCTTCGAGCAACAACATCCGGATTTCGCGGGCAGAGTCATCGTGACGCAGTCCTTCGTTCCGGGTGAAGCCGTGCAGGATTTGCACGGTCACGGCACTCATTGCATCGGCACGGCCTGCGGCCCGCTCAATCCGCCGCTGGGGACGCGCTACGGCGTCGCATACGGTGCGGAAATCTACGTCGGCAAGGTGCTCAACAACGCTGGGCGAGGCACGGACGGACAAATGCTCGCCGGCATCAACTGGGCCGTGCAAAACCAGTGCGCGGTCGTCTCGATGTCGATCGGCGCGCCCGTGCAACTCAATCAGCCCTTCAATCGAGTGTTTCAATCCGCTGCCAATGCCGCGGTCGAGCGGGGCACCCTGATCGTCGTGGCTGCCGGCAATGACAGCGCTCGCCCCAGTGTCCTCGTGCCCGTTTCGCACCCGGCGAATTGTCCCTCGCTGGTCGCCATCGGCGCAATCGACGTGAACCTGGCCGTGGGCTATTTCTCCAACGCCGGTCTCAATTCACCCGGCGGCGAAGTGAACGTGGCGGGGCCGGGCGTGAACGTGTACTCGACCTGGACGCTGCCGAAGCGCTACAACACCATCAGCGGGACCAGCATGGCAACACCGCACGTCGCGGGCATTGCAGCGCTTTATGCGGAAGCCACCGGTCTGCGCGGCATGCCACTCGCCAATGCAATGCTGCGTCGCTCGCAACGCTTGTCACCCGTGCGCGATTTTGGTTGGGGGTTGGTCCAAGCACCCTGAGGGCAAGCGCATCGAAAACCCCGACCGGGCAGTTGAAGCACGCGCAAAAGATCCTATCCTAGCTGCGTGTCCCAAGACGTCGAGCTCACCGTTTCCTTGAGCAACACTGCACCCGCGGAGGTCGCACGGGTCGCAGCAGCCCTGCGCGCCGCCGGCTTGCAGATCACCGCCACCTTGGAGCAGATCGCAGTGATTACGGGTCGCGCCGATGAAAGCGCGGTGGATGCGATCGCGCGCGTACCCGGGGTCACACACGTGGAGCGTCAAGGCTCCGTACAAATCCCGCCACCCGACTCACCCGTGCAGTAGACCCGCGGTGGATGCTCTGTCGGCGCGTGGTATCCTGGTCGAGATGGGATCCATCCGGTCCACCCGAATCTTGCTGTCTCGCCACAGCACGATCATGGGTCTCACGCTCCCCGCTCTCGGTGCTCTCGTCGCTCTCTTGGGTTGCAACTACGTGGCCACTCCACGCATCCAAGATGCCCCCGCTCCGCGTGATTACTATCGCCTGGTCAAGCCCGCTGAACGCAAATGCGCACGGGACGTGCCGCTCTTGAATGCGGATCAAGCCGGGGGTCGTCCGTATCAGGAGCTCAGGACCGTGTCGGCCACTTGCTACCCGGGTACTCCCGGCGTGTGCGAACAAACCTTGCTCGAGCGCGCCTGCGAGCTCGAAGCCGACGCGCTGCTGCTGCGCGAACCATCGGCACTCGGCTCACCTCCCGGGGCGAATCCGCAGTCCGCCACGTCCATGACCGCCCTCGCCGTGCGCTGGAAACCCGCCAGCGCGGCTGCACCCTGAACATGCGCTCAAAACTCGCTCTCTCCGCTGCGTCGCTCTCTTTCCTGGCTCTATCGTGCACGGGTTGCTCGAGCTCGGGCGCCGAGCGCTCGAACTCGGCTGGAGGCACCGACTCATTCGGCAACGCGGGCGCTCGCGCCGGCGGGAGCGCCGGCGCCACCCTCTCGAGCGCCGGCGCCGCGAGCGCAGGCGCACCGAGCAACACCGGCTTCGGCGGAAGCAGCGACGGTTCGCACGCTGGTAGCGCGGGAAAGAGTAACGGCGCGGCGGGCGCCAGCACGAGCGCCAGCGCCGGCACGAGCGCCAGCGCCGGCACGGGCGGGGCCGGGCCCGCGTTGAGCCCGCTGCCACCCGGCACGTCGTGGCAGTGGCAGCTGACGGGTAAGCTCGATTCGTCGTTTGCGGTCAACGTGTACGACATCGACCTGTACGACAACGAGGCTACTGCCGTGAGCGCACTGCACGCCAAGGGCGCGCGCGTCATTTGTTACGTCAGCGTGGGCAGCTATGAAGATTGGCGCCCCGACGCCCGAGATTTTCCGCCAGAGGTGCTGGGCAAGGATTATCCAGATTGGCCGGGCGAGAAATTCTTGGACATTCGCGCGCTCGACAAGCTCGGTCCAATCATGGAAAAGCGCTTGGACCTCTGCGCGGCCAAAGGCTTCGACGGCTTCGAGCCCGACAACATGGACGTCTTCGAAGGCGGCAGCTCCGGCACCGGCTTTCCGCTGACGGAGAAGGATGGCCTCGCGTACGCCCAGTGGCTCACCCAGCAAGCGCACGCGCGCGGGCTCTCGATCGGACAGAAGAATACTTCCGAGCTCGCGAGCAAGCTCGCCACGGTCATGGACTGGGCGCTCACCGAAGATTGCTTCGACGGCAATTGGTGCGACACCATGCAGCCGTACATCCAGCAAGGCAAAGCCGTCCTGATGGCGGAGTACACGGACACGGGCGTCAACTTCGGCAATGCCTGCAGCTGGGCCAAAGCCCACCAATTCAGCGCCATCCTGAAAGCGCGAGAGCTGGACGCAAGCGTGCAATTTTGCCCGTGACCGCGCGCTAAGCGCGCCGCTCGAGGCGCGCGTTCATGGCTTCGAGACGCAGCGCGCGCAGCTTTTCGGGCGACAGATCGAGCGGGGGCTCTGCTACCAGAGCCGCGTGTGCATCGGCCGAGAGCGCGCACTCTGCATGCTGAACCGCGCCGGCCCCGCCATCGAAACGTATTTTTTCGAGCGGGAGGCCCAACAATCGAGCGATGAACTGCACGAACAACGCCTTGGTCCCCTGCGCGACGTGCTGCCCGGGGAAGCTTACCGAATAATGATGGACGAATTCGGCTTGGCGCAGCGTCACCGTGTACACCACGGCCAGCCCCGCCTCCGTCCTCAACACACGCGGATCACTGGCGTCGTAAATTGCGTCGGCTTCGGAGCCGATGATTCGCGTGATGGCTGCTCGCTTCAAGTCGGCTGTGCGACTTGCGAGCGCTTGGAAATGCGCATCCGAAAGCAGCCGCCCATAGTGCCGGACTCGCGCCAACAGGCCCCAGAGCAAAATCGCACCCAAGCCGCTCAGAAGCCAAATCGCGATCTGATTCACACTAATGAAGACGCTACTCTCACGCGCCCCGAACCGGCAAGCAGCGCGAGCTCGGCGCGCTGAATCGTCACGGGCGCGCTAGATAGCAGCGCGTGGCTGTGGCGCAAGGCGGCGCGCCGAGGACATCACGGTCCTCGGCCGGGGAACGCTGAATTGCCGGAACATTTGCGGCCGTCCGGCTCGTGCGAGAACCCAGAAGCATCTCTCTCGTCTCCGCCGGAGACCTGCTCCGTGAAGGGTTTGTCTCCGCTGGAGACCCGTTGGCAGTGATTCGAAGCGCCGAGCGACGGCTCGGGACGAGACGCTTCGCGCGAGCCGCAGCTTTGTCCCTGGAGCACGAGCAACCCCGAAGGATGAACCGAGTTCCGATTCGAGCAATGGGTGTGATTCCAAATGATCATGTCGCTGGCTTGGTCGTTGCAAATCCGCTGGCGCCATTCTCGGGACGAGCTACTGTCCGCCATCTCGTCGAGCGCCCTGGAATCCTCTGGGGATACAGACGAGCTTTGAACACGCGTGTTCGTGAGCTTATCCGAATTGCTCATGTGCCGAGTTGCGCGTCGGCTCGGCGGCGGTCCGGATGCCGAGTTCCGAGAAGGAACGAAAGTGAAAAGAATGACCTCGAATACAATTGTGCGTTCGCGCCGCCCTCTGATCACGGCGTTCGCGAGAAAATGGGCTGGGTGCATGGCACTCTGCCTGACCCCCGCCGCCCTGGCGGCATGTTCTTCCGGCGAAATCAGCAAGGGCGAGGTCGCGAGAACCACGGAACAAGCACTCGTGGCAGGGCCGAGCTGCGGTTACTCGATCAGCACGGACGTCGGCAAAGCCAACAAAAACGGCTTCAAAGTGAAGCTGAAGATCACCAGCAGCGATGGCAGCCCGCTCAACTCGAGCGGCATCACGGTCCTGGTCAACTCCGGCGCGGCCCAGCTCGAACACGTCGCTCACGGCAGCTTCACGCCGGCGGAGAACGGCTACTTGCTGAGCACCATCGGCGGTGACGATTCGGAGGATGGGGAGGTCGACGCGGATGTGCTCGACGGCAAGGCCTACCAATTCAATCTGCACTTCTCGGGCGCTTACACGCAGCTCACGGCAAACATCATGTCGAGCTCGGGCGTCAACTGCGACCAAACGGCGCCCAGCCTCAAGCTGAGCACCAGTGGCGATTTCTTCACCTCGGACGGCTCGCTCACGTTGAGCGCCGAAGCCACCGACAACGTGGCCGTGTCGAAGGTCGTCTTTGCGCGGGACGGCGTCGCCATCGGCACCGTGACCGCGGCTCCGTACGCAATCACCGTCCCGGTGACCAGCGCCGCCAACGGCCGTCACCAATACAGCGCGACCGCCTACGATCTCACGGGCAACCAGGCCTCCGAGAGCAAGCGCGCGCTGGTCGCCATCGGCAACAAGTTCTTCGGCACCGCCCCCACGCTCGCCGCTGATTACCGCGACATCCCGGCGCACTTCGGCCAGCTCACGCCCGGCAACGCTGGCAAATGGGGCTCAGTCGAGGCCACGCGCGGCCAGATGAACTGGACCGACCTCGACACCGCCTACAACTTCGCCAAGGCGAACGATATTCGCTTCAAGTTCCACACGCTGGTCTGGGGACAACAGCAGCCGGCCTGGATCGCCGCGCTCTCCCCCGAGGAGCAGCTCGCGGAAATCGAGCAGTGGATGAGCGCGGTGGCCGAGCGCTACCCGGGCATCGACTTGATCGACGTCGTGAACGAGCCCTTGCACGCTCCGCCGGCCTACGCGGCGGCGCTCGGTGGCGCAGGCGTCACGGGCTGGGATTGGGTCGTGAAGTCCTTCGAGCTGGCGCGCCGCTACTTCCCCAAGGCCGAGCTGCTGCTGAACGACTACTCCATCCTGACGATGGCGAGCTCCACTTCGGACTACCTGAAGATCGTCAAGATCCTGAACGACCGCGGCCTGATCGACGGCATCGGCGAGCAGGGCCACTTCTACGAGCGCGCCCCCGAAACCTCGGTGCTCACGTCGAACCTGAACGCGCTGAGCGCGACGGGGCTCCCGGTGTACATCACCGAGCTCGACCTGAACTTCGCCGACGACGCGCACCAAGCCAATCGGATGAAGGACCTGTTCTCGGCGTTCTGGTCGAATCCCTCGGTGCTCGGCGTGACTCAC
>DASSMT010000298.1:0-17757 GCA_035688655.1 Polyangiaceae bacterium
TCCCTGCGTGCCGTCGCCCGTCGCATCGTCTCCATCTGGGGACACGAACACGCCGTATTCGTCGGAGATCACGCAGGCGTCCGCGTCGGGGCTCAGCGAGCCGTCGCAGGTTGGGGGCGCTCCGCCGCCTGTGCCGGCTCCGGCTTCCGTGCCGCCATCGCCGCTCGTGCCCGCAGTGTTCGATGAGCCGCCCTTGCCGCCAGTTGCCGATGCGCCGCTCGCCCCCGATGTGCCGCTGCCGCTCGCTGCGCCGGACGCGCCGCCGAAGCCGGCGTGGCCGTCGTAGGGGCCGCAGTTCAGGTTGGCGTTGCAGTCGTCCGCCTTGTTGGAGCAGCTCCAGGCAAGGCCGCTGATGGCGAGGAGCCCGAGGGTTCCGATGCTGAAGCGTTTGAGTTTCATGTCGTCCTCGGTTTCGGTGGCTCGGTAAGTTAAAAGCGGCCGGTCAGGCCAAAGTGCGTTGAGTTCGGCGTCAGCGCGAGCGTGGGCGACAAATCAGCGGGTAGGCTCGCGCGGGAGCTCGAGTGTGAGCGGGGCCAGAGCAGATAGACTGCGGTGCCTACGGCTGCCGCACCAGCGACACTGAAGCCGACGATTTCAATCGTGCGTTGGCGATCGACGTCGGAGTTTTTGTCGTGGAGTTTGGCGCACTGCTCGGTGTACGGGCTGCCTTCTCCACACGCATTGGGCCCGGGCAGCGAGGCTCGCAGGTGGTCGGCGTCTTCTTGGCTGGAGTTGGCGGCGAACAGAAACGTGACCCCGACGGCAGCGCCTGCGACGGCGACACCACCACCAACCAGCGCTGGCACCATCGAGCGACGGGAATGGTTGTGGACCGGAGGCAAGTTGACGTCAGTCGGGTCTTTTTGGTGTGCGGGATCTGCGGCGGTATCCGGCGTGGCGCCGAGCTCCGTCAGTTTGATCCACAGAACCTGCGAGGCACCTTTGGAGAGGTGAACGGTTTGTCGATTCGCCTGATAACCCTCACGGGTGACTGACACGGTATGCTCACCGGGTTCGACGAAGACATCGCCGCCGGCGGGCAGGGGCAGCACGATGTCGTCGATGGTGAGCACGCAGTCCGTGGGTTCGAGGGTGACGTGTAGGGAGCCGATTTCCTTTTTCTCTTGAGCGAGGCCTTCCGCCAGCGCTTGCTGTTGCTCGTCCGTCGAGCTCGGCAAGAGGTGCGCGAGGGCATACGAGAAATGTTCGGCCGCGGCCCGGTGCTTACCGAGCTCGGACTCCGTTTGGGCCAGGTTTGCGGCGATGTCCGGGCTTTGCTTCAGGCTCCACGCTTCCGTGTAGATGCGCAGCGCGTCGTTGTACTTGCCAGCATTGAACGCGACTTTGCCCTTTTTGAACAAGAGGTTCGCGCGATCGCTGTCGCTTTCACCCTGTGCGTACCCGCGCGCGGCAAAGCCGGTTGCGATGAGCAGGCACGCGCAGGCAATACCGCGGCTCAGCCCCTTTGGCCCAATTCCGAAGCGTGTCGATGCCATCGTCACTCAGTAGATTGCGCGTTTTTGTTTGGCTGTGGTCGGCGCATTCAGCGCAGGACCGTTCGCGTTCGGGGGCGAAGCGGGCTTGAGGGCGTGATGAGGTGCATCGCTGAGCCGCGCAGGTGCGGCGCTCGGGGCGGGATCCGCCGGCTGCGCAGAGGCGAGCGCGGCCGCGGATTCCTCCTGCGAGACGGCTGCTGATTCCTGCTGTGACTCCGAGGAATCAGCACTGGACGCGGAAGCGCTGGCCGGCGGCGTGACTGCATTGGGGGTCGCTACGGGTGCACTTTGCGGCGCTTGAACCACATTCGGCGCGGCGGCAGCAGCGAGAGTCGCAGGCCGCGACGCGATCGCGGCCACTGATGCGCGATGCCGCGTGCGCGCGCCAACCAGGAGCAGCACGGTCGCGCCAAACAGCACCAGCAGCACCAGAGGAACGAACGAGCGGCGACGCGCCGACAGCGGCGGTTGGCTCGACGTGAGGACGGTCTCGGGTGGAGGCCAACCCGAGTCGTAGTGCGAAGGAAAGCTCGAATCTAGTTGCGGGGCGGGCGCGGGCCAATTCGGATCCGACGCCGGCAGTACGTGCAGCACGGGACGGCGCAGCTTGAGCTCGGTCGGCAGCTTGCGCGGGTCGATATCCTTCGCAAGCTTGACGGTCTCGAGCTCGAGGGTCTTGTGCTCGGAAACGGCGTGCAGCGGCTTTGGCTCGCAGTAGACCGCGGCCCCGGCGATCTCGTCGTCCGGGATCGGCTCGGCCGCGGTCATCGAACGCAGCGTAGAGGCATGCTCACGCTGGACGGGACCAAGGCCAGGATCGGTGGTCATTCGGTTGCGCTGATCTGTCACGACGCACCTTTGCCCGCGGCTTGGAAACCGGAACGACTGAAGCTCAATTCAAGTGCAGCTAGGACGATCAAGGTCACGCCCGCCCTCTCACGGAGTTTGCAAGCGTATATGACCTTGGCTTACACAGCGAGATAACTTGCTTGGGACCGCCGCTCACGTCGCTGAAATCGGAGCGGCACTGCCGCGAGTTGCCAAAAAAGAGCTGAACGCGCGGCCAAAAAGAAGGCCGCAACCTGTAGGTGGCGGCCTCTTTCCAACCAGCGTGGAACGACTTAACTAAACGCTCAGCCGTTCAGCCGCGCGAGCGCGACTTCGCGGCGGTTGCCTTGGGCCGGGAGGCCTTGGCGCGCGGCGTCGCGCGGGGCTTCGGCTCTTCGACTTCCTCTTCCTCTTCGGCCGTGACCGCGGCGGGGGGCGGCGGTTGCGAGAGGCTGGTCGGTTTGCGCTCGGAACGCGGCACCTCGACAGTGACCTGCGCGCTGCGCGGCACTTCACCGCCGAACTTGGCGTGCAGATCTGCGAGCAGACCCACCAGCACCAGGTATTGATCCGTGGGGTTCAAAGCGCTGAGTGCGGCCTGGGCAGCTTGCTTGGCTTTGGCCTGAACCACGGCGGCCGGAAGCTCCGGCGGGACGAAGCTACCCGCGGGCAGCGCGGGCGGCCACTCACCACGTGGCTCGTGACGCGGCGGAGCTACGACTGCCGTGGGAACTGGTTTGGATGCCGGCACGACCTCGAACACGCGACGCCGAGGCAAACCCGACGAAGACGAGGGCGGCGGGGCCGCACCTGCACTCGACTTGGGCGCAGCGGGCGCGGACTTGGGTGCGTTCGGGTCGCGCGGCTTCTTGTCGTTGAAGATCGCCGCACGGATGTCTCGAGGCAGCCGCTGGCGTGCCAAGAAGAAGAACACGCCGCCGGGACTGCGACGACCGCTGCCGTCGCCGCGCATCAGCCCGCCAGCCTTCTCGATCTTCTCGGTCTCGGCCAGCAAGGTGAGGCACGCCTGGTCGCCCAGGTTGTCTACGACTGCTTTGATCTGCGCAAGCGGACCTTCGTCCGATTCCCCGAGGGCCTTCGCAATTGTGTTGATAGTCTGATCACTCGCCATGGTTAGTTGACCGCGCTCATGCACAGTCCCCCAGGGTGCAGCGGCTGAAGATTCTTGGCACCAACACGGTCGGACCGCAATAGGTGTCTATGTGAGCCCCGGCGCGACCGCCGAGGCAACCTTGCCCGAGCTCACCCGGACGCAACACTCTCAAGCATACGGCGTCTTCTCTTCCAACGCTAAGAGCAAATGCGCCGCGACGGTGATTCCTCCCGTGCGGGCTTCAAATTTGGCTGCCTTTTCATTTATTCCCCGCCTTTCCAACTTGACGTGTCTACAGGCCATCCACAGGCGTTTCGCCTTTCGACCCCGCTTCCTTTTGGCAGTGTTTCAGCCCTGCGTGGTCTTCGAGCTGTTTCGTCCCGCGCTGGTTCGCCCCCGCCTCGCTGCCCCGAGACTCCGCCCGCGCTAGCCCGCGGCTAAGATTGAATCGCTTTGCTCGGGTCGCTCGGTCGCGAGCCTCGCTTGGCCCGTGAGGCGTCTCACCTTGCGCCAGTTCGGCGCAGACAGGTCATGCTGTCGGGATGGACAGTCTCGGCTCGCCGCGCCGACACGGTTCGCCTCAGCAACCCTCGCGGGAGATTAGCAACAAAACGACATGCTTTTATTTGAAGCCGTGTAAATGGACGACGTACCACTCGCCGCGCCACGAGATGAGTGAAGTGAGTTCGAACTCGCGCGACCGGCCCGTGGGTAGCGTGAAGCGCAGGCGCGAGCGCAAGACTCGAAAGTAGCCGAGCTTGTTGCCCTCGGACCCCGGCGTCATCCACTTGGCGTCCTTCTCCGAGATGGTGATGCCGTCGAACTTGGTCTCGGCTGCTGCCGCGCCGAGGGCGTGGTGATACTCGAGCAGGTCGCGTTTGAAGTTCGCGAGCAGGCGAAACTTGTAATCGCGTTCGGGCTTGGCCACGTCCTTGACCTGCTGGTACGCGACCAACGGAAAGAACGCGGGCAGCGCGGGTTCGACCTCACCGCTGATGATCGCGCGCGCGACAGCTTCGATGCGCTTCTGGAAGGTCGGTGAAGTCGGCGTCGGGCGCTGGTCGGTTTGGTCAAGCGGCTTTCCGCGTTCGTCGAAGAGCGGAGGCGTGATTTCGAGGGAAGCGTCGGCGGGCGACGCTGCCAGTGCGGATTCGCCCGTGTCGGCAGCGCTCCGAACCGGCGCGGGCACCGTGAGCGGCGCGGACGATACGGCCGGAGCCACGGCTGCGCTGGCCGATGGATTTGCAGACGCTGGCGCGCTGGCAGGCGGACCTCCTCCCGGCGCCTGCGCGCTGTGTGTCAGCTCGACCGAATTCGGTTGTGCTCTGCTCGGTTCGTGGCACGCCGGCAACAGGTGGACACCGACCAACGACGTGGCGGAAAGCAGCCAAAGCGAGGGACGCGAGACGTTCACCCCGCTGCTCTACACCGCGGCCGCGGAGAACGGTGAGAAAATGGCGGGCGTAGGCCAGCGTGCGGCGGTCCTGATTTTGGGCCAGTTGACTGGAATCAGGGACGGGTCTATCCGGCGGGTCCGGAGTGGGACCAAGCGATGAAGATCAACTGCTACTGTTGTGCTGCTTCACTTCTGTTGGCCGGACTCTCGCTGAGCACGGCGAGCCACGCCCAAGCGCCGCTTCCCGACAGTCTGGTCAAGAGTACCAAAGCCAGCGAAGGCAAAACGGATGTCGCGACCTCGGGCTTCGAGAAATCAGATCGCCCGAAACCGGACGACAAAGACGCGACTGAGCTCAACATCTCGGCCGGTGGGCTCGCTTCGGCCGGCAACTCCCGCTCGCTCGCGGCGACTGCCGCAGGAAAGTTCCGGTTGCGCCGCGGCCAGGATCAGATCGGCGCTGGGCTCGCCGCCAACTATGGCGAATCGGCCGTCAACAAGGGCGAGGGTCTGCAGACCACGGTCGAGAACTTTCAAGGCAAGATCCGTTACGATCGATTCCTGGCCGGCTCGTTCGCGGCGTTCGGTGCAATCTCCGCGCGGCATGATCGCTTCCAAGGCCTCGAGCTGCGCATCAACTTGGACCCGGGCGTGAGCTACTATTTCATCGACGAAGACAAGCAGCAGCTCTGGGCAGAAGGCGGCTATGATTTTCAACACGACATCCGTCGCGACGACGCGATCGCCGAAGCCCTGGCCGACAACTATCATCTGGGTAAAACCAACGATCGGCACAGCTTGCGCGCATTCGTCGGCTATGCCAGCGACCTCAGCGATTCGGTGAAGGTCGCGACCGGGCTCGAGTACCTGCAGGGGCTCGACCCGGCCACGAATTACCGCTTCAATTGGGACGGCGCCGTGACTTCAGCGGTAGGCAAGAGCTTTTCAATCGCGACGGTGGTCAGCGTGCGCTACGATCACAACCCTATCCCGGGTGTCGAAAACACGGACATCGTGACCTCGATCAGCCTCGTCTATCACCTCTTGTAGCCACCTCCAGGAGCGCTCAGCGCTAGAACGCAGACCGCAGCATGCCGCAGGCTCTTCGAAACTCCAGGCGCCGGCTCGCGTGGCTGCTCGCCTGCCTGGTCCTCCTCTGTCTGGTCGCTTGTACGAAGAAGAAAGCGCCCACCGACACGACTTCGATCGATCAACCCCACCCGCCGGACACGCTGCCGGGCACGACGGTGGTCGCAACGCTCGAGCGCACGGGCTGCTACGGTGAGTGCCCGGTGTACCGGCTCACCGTGAACAGTGACGGCAGCGTCGTGTACGTCGGCACCCGCTGGGTGAAGGTGCTCGGACGCCAGGTGTACAAACTCTCGGACGCGCAAATGGCAGAGCTGCAAGCCGCATTCGAGCGGGCGAACTTCAGCCAGCTGCGCGACTACGACAAGGTGGAGAGCACCGACGACGACTGGGCGCACATCTCTTTCCGGCGTGCGGGAGGGCTCAAACGCGTGCGCCACTATCATGGTGACAACGCCGCACCGCCCGCGCTCAGCGCGCTGGAAGACGACTTCGACCGAATCACCGACAGTGGGCGTCTGGTCGGCGTGCCCTCCGTGACGGCGACATCCGGAACCCCGACCCCCGCGCCCGTCACCCCGACGCCGGTGGAACAAGCGCCGGCCGAGCCAGCCGCGAGTGGATCCGCAAAGCCCGCTCGTTCCGGCGAGAACGCGGGCCCGCCCGACGAGACCGCGGCCGATCCCGACAACCATCCGTGAGCGGCGCGTCGATTACGGACGCGGCGGTTTTCCGCCGTATACGGACGCGGCGGCTTTCGGCCATACATTTTGTCGTTCGGCCCAATAGCCGATGTCAGAAACCCTTCAGAAACGAATCCGGAACCTTGCAATAGTGAAACAGACACCCCACGCCGACCTCGTAACCCGTGGGAAATGGGTTGGCCCGGGATATGCTTACTTAAGCCGTATTCCGGAAACACAAACGGCATGCGCGGCGTTATCACCACCCGTCATTTGGTCACTCACGCGCCCCTAATCGTGCGCTTGTTCGGCGTTCGCGCGTACTTCAAGTGCGTGGCCTGTGTCTTCCGGAAGGGCGGCCGCGCCACCTTCCTGGACGCGGTTTCTCACTGAAAAGCGTTCCCTCGGGCAGGTTATTCCCGCTGGGCCCCGCTCGAGCCCGCGCGCCGCGCGTTGCCCAGTTCGAGCGCGTGTGACAGATAATCGCGCGCAACGTGAGCAGCAAAGGTCGCCCCTACCGAAGCTTCAACCACGCCGGCTTCGAGATTTTGGTCGGCAAGGCCGCGAGCGACAACGATCACCTCACGTTCAACGTCGCGCAGCCGCATGATCTGTGGCTGCACGTGGCAGGCGGCACGCCAGGCAGCCATGTGGTAATCCGCAACCCGGACAAGGGTTTGGTTCCGGAGGAAGTGACCCGCTGCGCAGCCGCGCTGGCGGCGTGGTACTCCAAAGCGCGCAACGCGGCCCGCGTCGAAGTGCACTTGTGCCGCGCGTCGGATGTGAAGAAAGCGCGTGGCGCGCCGGCGGGTCAGGTGCAAATTGCTCGCTACAAGTCGCTGAAGGTGGCGCCAGCGCCGTTCGCCGACGAAGCCAGCGCGGATCCTGACGGCGACTGAAGCGCGCGCTCCTCAGGGCGGCAATTTGGATTTTGCGATGTTCTTCGTGTTCTTGAGCAGCGCCAGATCGTGCTCGAACTTGGCCTTGACGGTCTTGAACGTGTCGAGCGTCGCGGTGTCGAAGGCCGCTAAATCGGCAGCCAGCGCTTTCTGTTGCGCCGCCACCGGCTGGAGCGCCTTCTGAAAGGCCGCCTTGGCTTTGGCATTGGCTTTGGCAGATTTGGGACCGAGCTCGTTGATGGCCTTGTTTACGTCAGCGAGCTCGAGCTTGGCGGCCGACTTGAAGGCCTGGCGCGCGACGTTGAGCGCTGCTTCGGCGCTCTTGCCTTGCTCGTCCGCGCTGGCTTGGGCCTTGGCGGTGCATTCGTCCAGCTTGGTCTTTCCGTCCGCCGCCTCGGTCTTGAGCTGGTCGAACTGCTTCTGCAACTCATCGAATTTTTGCTGAGCGGCCGCCTTCGCCTTACTGGCTTGCTCGTCGGCCTGCTGCTGGACCGCTGCCACCTTCTTTTTGATTTCCTCCTCGTTCCCACAAGCAACCAGCATCAGCGGCACGATCAACAGAACGCTACGCATGGCTCTCACGCTAGGGGATGTCACCGCGATCTTCAACCCGAGCGCGTCACACACCCACAGTGTGCGCGGGAAAAATGCCCGCCGACTTCAGCGCACACACACCGTACTCGCCAAAAACGGCGGCTATTGTCGATCCGGCCACGCAGACGAGGACAGCTCGGACCAGACCGAAAGGCACTGAACCGCTCAGCGGACACTGCTCCTCCACCAGCTCGCGAGCGAAACGGCCATGAACCAGGCCAGACCAATGCTGAAGTGGCCAGCGAGCAGGTGCGCGCGTTCGGTGCTCGGACAATGCAGCAAGAGGATCGCGCTCGAGAGCAACGCGACCCACCCTGCCCCCAGCGCCCATACCCGGTACGGCGCGCTCTCGCCGCGGTCGAACGCCCACAGCAGCGCGACCGAGGGCGCGGACAGCGCGCTGCCGTAGCCAAAGCAGGTCAGCGAGCGCAGCGCAAAACCAGTGCTCGAGAAGTCGTCGGTGCCGGCTCGCGCTTCGGGAGCAAACCAGAGCACGCAGGGCAGACTCCAAGCGAGCCAGGCAAAGACCGCGCGCCCTCGAGCCGCCCGTCGCTCGAGTGGCCAAGGGCGCAGCGCGCTGGAAGCGACGAGGCCGAGCAGCCCGAATGACAGCAGCGCGGCGACCACTCGCAGTGCGCCGAGCTCGCGCAGCGAGATCCGCGTACAGAGCAGCTCGCGCACCAAGAACGCGGCCGAGAAGGCCAAGCTCACGGCCCAGCGCGCCTTGGTCGAGCGACTGCGCAGAAAGGCGCGCAGCCCGCGTTCGCGTGCGATCAGCCGCTCGGTGGCGAGCAGCTGCTCCGTCAGGTCACCCGTCGCGCGTGGCTCGACGTTCGCCAAGCGACGACCGAGCTCGGCATCGCCGAACAATTCGCGACACTGCGCGCACTCGAGCAGGTGCTCGTGCATGGCGGGCCCGGACGGCACGGTCCCAGCCATGAATCCTTGGCGAATCTCGGCGCAGTCCACGACTTTCGAGTCCTGGTATGCGCGGCGCTGACGGTGGGTTACGAGCGACCGCTATTTTGGCCGCCGAGGCGCGGAGCAAGCGCGCCTCGGTGTCCCACATGCTCCCCCGAGAGCAGAAAACTCAGCGCTTTTTGGCGGGCGCTTTCTTGGCGGGCGCAGCCGCCACGGGCGGCGCCGGCGGCGCGGCCTTCTTGGCTGCCTTCTTCGCGGGAGTAGCGGGGGCTGCAGGCGCTGCGGCCACGGGCGCCGTCTTCTTGGCAGGCGCCTTCTTGGCAGGCGCCTTCTTGGCCGATGCCTTCTTCGCCGGAGCGGGCGCCTTCGCGGGAGCAGCGGCTTTCGCTGCTGCTTTCTTGGCCGCCTTCTTGACAGGTGGCGGCGCGGCCTCGACCGCAGCCTGAGCCTTGGGGGCCCACAGGCCGAGCGTCGCCCCTTGCGGATCGGCGAAGACGCCGATCGAACCCATCTCCCCGATCTCTTGATATTCGAGGACCGCCTTGCCACCTGCCTTCACGACTTTGGCGATGGTCGCCTTCACGTCATCCACTTCCACATACGGGAGCCAGCAACTCGGCTGCTCTGCCATTTGTTTCTTCTGCAGACCACCCCCAGCGCCCACGCCGCCGCCGCTGACGTCAATCATCGTGTAGGCCATCTTCGGTACGTCGTTGAGCTTCCAAGCGAAGACTGCGGAGTAGAACTTCTTGGCCTTCTTGACGTCATCCGTGCTGAGCTCGACATGGGCGAATGGATTGGGCATGTGGACTCCTTGTTTTCCGCGGGAAATACCGGGAAACCCGCGCGCGCACGCAATCTCTCACGAGCCGAATGTCCGAGCAAGACACGCCTCGTGGCTCTGAGCAGGGGTAACGCCTCGGCACTCCCCGAGCAGGTTCGCGGCAGCGCGGGCTCCTGAAGCCGCCCGGGCAGTTCGGCTGAAAAGAGCGCAAAAAACGCGGGTGCGCTCGACCGCGAGCAGCCGCAGCAACGGCAGCTCGTACCCCGAACCCGCGCGTCCCGCTCCCGGTCGGGACTCAGCGGGTCACGTTCGCGCAGCAGAGTCTCCGCCGATGCAACGGAAGCGCGCGTGTGCCAGGCCGTCAACACTCCCCATCAGCGCAATCGCGCGAATACGATAAGCGATAGTCTGATTCGATATCTCGTGCAGTCGCGAACGCTCCAGGGCAGGCCAATGCCGGGACGCACGGGCAGTGAGCAGCCTGCCCGGTTCGCCGCCACGCAGACGCCCGCAGCACCCCAGCCCTTCGCCTCGCCCGGCTTTCGGATCGTGTTCGACGCCCTGCACAACCGAAGCGGGCGCCAGGCGAGGGCCGTGCGCGCGCCGGAACCTTGGTTCGGTGTTCGCTGAAGCGCGGAGCTCCGCCGCGATCACCCCGAAAACGAAGCCGAGCGCGGCCAATGGACGCACTCGGCTTCGCGCTCACGGGGCCCGTCAGTGATTCACGGCAGGCGCGAGGGAGTCGGAATGGCTCCGCCCGACGCGACGTAGCGGATGATTTCGTCCGAGAAGGCCCGGTCGTAAACTTCACAGTCTTTGGTGACCTCGCCAATGCTGAAGCCGTGGCAGGCCTTTCGCCGCATGGACTGCGCCTTGGAGATTTGCGGCTGCTCTTCCAGAGTCTTGCGCAAATCCAAGCCGAGGCGTCGCCACTCGATCTTCGAGTGGACGATTTCGCGCGGGGGCGTGCGCGAGAAATCACCATCGTGAATGGTGGCGCAGGCGCCGTTCCAGCGCAGCACGTCATAACCCGCGTTGTCGCCGACTTGCATCTCGCCGTTGTTGTCGCGGCGCTTGAGCGCGATGACTTCTTCGCCGCGTTCGAGCTTGTCGCCGAGCAGCGAGGCGCCGCCGGAAGCATTGAACGGCTCCGCACGCGCCAGCATGTACAGCCGCTTCCAGCGCGTACCGGGCTTGAACATGTTCAGCGCGACGTCCGGATAGACGTCTTCGCACAGCCGCTGAACCCAACCGGGCGGCGGCACGCACTCCGGCTTGCCGCGCGCACAATGGTCCGGGAGGTGGCGAGCTTTGCTCTTGTTCCCGGCCGGCGCAGAGGTCGGGTCGTTCGACGCGACTTCGGGATGCTCCGCTGGCGGGGTGCCACCCGAACCGCAACTCACACAGACCAGGAGGAAGAAAGCCGTGATCGCCCGCATCGAATTTCGCTGATTACCTTTGTCTAGGCGAGCACACAAGGTGAACTCCTCCACATCCCTTGGTGCCCCGTAAAATTGAAGTCTGCCGCCAATGGCCCCAAACGTTGAATCGCCGTTCCCAGCGCTGGCCCGGCTCCAGGATGCCAATCAATTCGTGTACCTCGATCGGGAAAAAAACGCCCCGACAGATTTTTGACCTATTTCACGAGGGTGGTGATCGGCAGCGGGGCCCGACTTTTTTTTCGATTGGGACTTAAGAGTACCCGTTGGTTACCGCGTTGTGGCCGCACGAAATGCTGGCCGTTTGCAAGCGATGAAGGGATGTGCTTGGGCATAGTAATGAGCAGGACCATTCGTTCGGCAGTCCGTGCCCCAAAGGGCATTGCCTGGCGCGCGCATTGGCTGCGCGGGTTCGCGCTCTTGCTCACGCTGCTCGGGCTGCTCGCCCAGCAGCGCGCCGTCAGCCACACGCTGCGCCCGAACGCCTCCGTCGTGCGGCAGGTCGCCGAGCGCGTGCAGAGTCGCGAGACTCACGCCGTGCGCGCTCAGCCAGCGCTGCGCGTCGCGCCCGCGCCAATTCTTTCACGCGAGCCGTGGTTCCCGGAACACTCGCTCGCTCGTGCGTTTCGAGACGTGCGCGTTCACGCAGCACTCGCTCCTCCAGCGGCGGATCCGTCGCACGCGCCGCTCAGTCATTTTCACGGTACACGCCGAATCCCCCGCATGAATTCCGAAGAGCCACCCAGGGCCTGAGCTCGCTCGAACCCTGGTTGATTCTGGCTTTTTGACTGCCTCAGCGAGGCAGAGATGGAAAAATGTTCATGCAAACTCGAGATCTCGACACGTCCGCTCCCGCGGTCGCCCCGTCCACGCCTCACACCGACACGAAACCCGCGGTCAAAACGCATCCGGCTCCGCCCATGATCTGGCTGCTGTTGCCCGTGGCACTGCTCGCGCTGTTGACCTTCCTCAGTCGCTGAGCCGTGAAAGTGGTCCCGCGTGGCGCCGTTCACTTTCCGTGACGCCGCCACGCGGAGACACACGACAAGTGCTCGCTGCAGCGTTGGGGGCCCGTAGCCGCTGCCAAGCGCGTGTTTCGGCCCGCGCTGGTCTCAGCGAAACGCTGGGCCCACGCGCTTGGACAGAGCGCACGCGTCGTATACGCCGCGGTAGAAGCGCGGCATGCGTCGCTCCACGCGGAAGCCACACTTGAGAAACAGCTCGAGCGCGGACAAATTCGACTGCGCGGTGTGGAGTCTGATTTCCTTCAGGCCTGCGCGTGCCACCGCTTGCTCGACGTGCGTCAGCAGCGCGCGACCGATGCCCACCCCGCGGGCGTCTTCCTCGACAGCGATTGCGCACAAGTCCGCGCTGGTTTGGTTCAGCGGGTGAACCACGGCAAATCCAACCGGAGCGTCGTCTCGCCAGGCAACCCAGCTGGTCCCGCGTTGCACGAGCCGCTGCATGGTCACCGCGGGTTGACCGTCGTATTCGGCGAACGCGCGTGCGGCGAGACTCCCGATGAACCGGTCGTCCGTGCTCCGCCGCTGTCGGATTTGAAGCGGCTTCTGTTCGGCGACTTGCACCGGTGGAGTTTAGCGCGAGCGTCCGCTGGCTGCACCCCGCGTCGGAAAGAGGGCAAAGTCCGCGTTGCCGCCTGAGTTCATGGCCACACGAGCGACGCGGAAGGAACCCTTACGATTCAGTGTTTGGCGCGCGTCGGCTTGGTGCTCGCGATCGCCGGAGCGCTCGGGCCCGGGGCTGGCAGCGCGCTCGGGACGGCTAGCGGTGGGACGCCCACGGAACGAGGCGGGTTCAGATCGACCATGTCTACGGCGGGCGCACTCGCGACATTCGGCGTCTTGCTGGGTACGCGAAACCAGACCAGGCTGGCCGCCGCGATCGCGGCGGCCGCCAGTGCAGCGATGAGCAGCGGTCTGCGCCAGCGCGGCGGCGGTACGCTGCGGTTCAGCAATGGGCGGATGGTTGGCAGCATGCTGCGTCGACTCGGCGCCGGAAACGAGTTGCGCCGCGCCGCGCCGGTATCGACCGCAATCGCACGCAGGGAGGTCGCGCTGCTGCTGGACGGAGCGCCCTCACCTGCCCCAGCGTCGACCACGGCCTCCGCCAGTCGAATGGCCTCGCGCTTGCTTGCAGCGCGTTCGCCTACCGCGTCGGTCATGAATCTGCGCAGTTGCGCCTCGATGCCGAGCTCGAACGCTTGTGGCACGCCTCGTTCCAACGCAAGGCGCATTTCTTCTGCCGAGGGCCAGCGCCGAGCGCGATCCTTTTCCAGCGCCTTCATCACCACCGCTTCCAGAGTCCGCGAGTAGCTGGTCTTGATCGCAGATGGCCGCAGCGGTGGTTCGTCACTCAAGAGGTTACGCAGCGTGCTCGCCGCGTCTCGCCCTTGAAATGGATGCCGGCCCGTGGTGAGGAGATAGAGCGTGACCCCCACCCCGAACAAGTCCGTGCGTGGATCCACGGGGCCAGAAACCACCTGCTCCGGCGCGGCATAGCCGAAATTTTGCTCGATTCGATTGTCTCGTCCGAGCGTGCGGTCGGAACGCTTCGCACGAGCGATGCCGAAATCGACCAACTTGGCGATCCCGGAATGGCTCACCAAGATATTGTCCGGCGACACATCGCGGTGCAGCACGGGGCGGCGGACGCCCGCGTCGTCGCAATGCTCGTGCGCCGCTTGCAACCCGCGCAGCGTCTGCCCGATCAGGTTCACCGCGACCAACAACGGCACTCCGCCCAGTTGCTTCGCGCTCTCGATGACCTGGCTGAGCGGCTCGCCGTCGACCCACTCCATCACCGCGTACAGGGTGCCGTCCTGCTCGTCGAGCTCCAGGGTCTGGGCGATGTTCGAGTGCTGGACCAGCGCGGCAACGCGCAGATCCGCATGAAGTCGCTGCTCCATCAGCCGCGCATCGCCGGGCGCGGGCAGCAGCGTCTTGATCGCGACCAGCTTGTGAAACCCGCGCGCGCCGCGCAGGCGGGCGACCCAAACTTGCCCCAAACCGCCGCGCGCCACGGGCATGAGCAGCTCGTAGCGACCTAGCTTCTGACCGGTGTGGAGGCGAATCGGGTCTCGGAACAAGACGAAATCTCTGCCAACGAACGGCGCACCTCGCACGGGAATTAACGCTGATTCGCGTGTCGATTTGCCGACAATTGCGGGCAGAGCCAATGCTTCATGCGAGTTTCGCGGGCGGAAACCGCCAGCACGGCCCAAGACCCACGACAAAAAGGCGAAAAGCTGCCCGATGTCGGACAGCTTCTCACCCTGAGCGCAGTTCTTTTTTTGTGACCGCGAACTAGATGACGGGCTTCATGGCCGTCATGTACGCGCGCAACACCGTGCCGATTTGTTCGACGGGATGATTGCGGATCTCGGCGTTGACGCTGACCAGCTCACGGTTCGAGACGGCGTTGTCCTTGAGCTCGAGCCCTTTGCCGATCACGTCCGTGTCGACCTTGAGCATGAACTCACGGAGCAGCGGGCGACAGGCGTTGTCGAACAAGTAGCAACCGTACTCCGCCGTGTCGGAAATCACCTTGTTCATCTCGTACAGCTTCTTGCGCGAGATCAAATTGGCGATCAGCGGAGTTTCGTGGAGCGACTCGTAGTACGCGCTTTCCGCTTTGATGCCGGCGTCGGTCATGGTCTCGAACGCGAGCTCGACGCCCGCCTTGACCATGGCGACCATCAGGATGCCCTTGTCGAAATACTCTTGTTCGCTGATCGCAACGTCGCTCGGCGCGGTCTGCTCGAAGGGGGTCTTGCCGGTGGCTTCGCGCCAGCCCAGCAGATCTTTGTCCCCAGCTTTCCAGTCCGCCATCATGGTCGTCGAGAACTTGCCGCTGATGATGTCGTCTTGGTGCTTTTGGTAGAGCGGCGCCATCAGCTTCTTCAGCTCCAGCGAGAGCGCGTGGGCCTTGAGCTTCGCGGGGTTCTCCAGGCGATCCATCATGCCGGTGATGCCGCCGAACTTGAGCGCTTCGGTCACGGTCTCCCAGCCATATTGGATGAACTTGGCGGCATAGCCCTTGTCGATCCCCTTTTCGACCATCTTGTCGAAGCAGAGCAGTGAGCCAGTCTGGAGCATGCCGCACAGGATGGTCTGCTCGCCCATCAAGTCGCTCTTGACCTCGGCCACGAAGGAGCTCGCGAGCACGCCCGCGCGGTCACCGCCGGTACCACAGGCCAGAGCCTTGGCCACGGCCCAACCTTTGCGTTCCGGATCGTTCTCCGGGTGCACGGCGATCAGCGTCGGGATGCCGAAGCCGCGCGTGTATTCGACGCGCACCTCGGAGCCCGGGCCTTTGGGCGCCATCATCACGACCGTGATGTCCTTGCGAATTTGCATGCCCTCTTCGACGATGTTGAAGCCGTGCGAGTACCAGAGCGAAGCGCCCTTCTTCATCAACGGCAAGAGCGCGCCGACCACCGCCGTGTGCTGCTTGTCCGGGGTCAAGTTGCCCACCACGTCCGCGGTCGGGATCAGCTCTTCGTAGGTGCCGACCTTGAAGCCGTTCTCGGTCGCGTTGCGGTAGCTCGCGCGCTTCTCGGTGATGGCTTCTTTGCGCAGCGCATAGCTGACATCGAGCCCGCTATCGCGCAGGTTCAAGCCCTGATTGAGGCCTTGTGCGCCCGCGCCGACGATGACGATCTTCTTGCCGCGGAGCACGCCGACGCCGTCGGTGAACTCGCTCTTGTCCATGAAGCGACACACGCCAAGCTGCTTGAGAGCCTCGCGAAACGGCAGTGAATTGAAGTAACTCATCGGCACAAACCTCGGTGTTCCTAACGGGGCGGAGGGGAAACCGCCTGACGACGGCGCCGGGAACATTGTCTGCGGACCCGGCCGTGTCAACGCTGGTCGGGGGATTGTCCCGCGCGGCCGCGAGAATGCTATGAAAGTGTGGTGATTTCCCTAGAAGGAGCCACGATCGGCCCAGCCAGCCAGCCCATTTTCCGCGATTTCTCCTGGCGCGTCGAGCCTTTCCAGTCGTGGGTCATCACCGGCGAAAACGGCAGCGGCAAGAGCGCGATTGCTCAGGCGCTCGCGGGAACCCTGCCCGTGGCTTCGCGCAATGCGTCAAGCAGTGCTGGAACGGAGCTGCCGGACCCGGCGAGCGTCGCCTTGATTTCGTTCGAGCGCCAACGCGACATCGTGTTCGACGAGCGCTACCACGACGATGGCGAGTTCGTGGAGGGCGGAGTCGATCCGGGGACCTCGGCGCGCGACTTCATCCTCGGGCGCAAGCGCGGCGAGCGCGCAGCGCCTGCCCCGCTGCCCGAACGGCTCGACCCGCTGCTGCGCCGCCTGGGCATCGAAGGCGTGCTCGCGCGCGGTTTGAAGTACTTGTCGACCGGTGAGATCCGCAAGGTGCTGCTGTGCCGCGAGCTCTTGCGCGAGCCGGCATGGCTCGTCTTCGACGAACCCTACGAAGGCCTCGATGGCGCCACGCGGCTGGTGCTGGCCGCAGAGCTCGACCGCCTGGTGAACGCCTCGCGAGCGAACGCATCCGCCACGCGAGTCTTGATCATCAGCGATCGCTACGATCACGTGCCCGAGGGCACGACTCACGTGCTTCACATCGCCGATCGCAAAGTCGCGTTCGCCGGGCCGCGCGCAGAGTTCGAAGCCCGCGGTATCCCCAGAGAGCTGCGCGGGCTCGCCCGAGAAGAAACGGAGTCGCTCGGGCAAGCGCTGGCCGAGACGCTCGAAGAGCGCGCCGCAGCCCGCGTTCCCACGGCGCTGAGCGAGCCGCCAAACGCGCCCTTGTTGCTCATGCGCAACGTCGTCGTCTCGTACGCCGAACGGCGCGTGCTCGATGGACTGAACTTCGAGATCGCCCGCGGCCAGCACACCCTCGTGCGCGGCCCGAACGGCTGCGGCAAAACCACGCTGCTCAACCTGATCAACGGTGACAACCCGCAAGTCTACGCCAACGACGTCACCATCTGCGGCATGAAACGCGGCTCGGGCGAATCGGTGTGGGACGTCAAGCGGCAACTCGGCCAAGTCTCGTACGCGCTCCATGTGGAGTACGCCTATCGCTGCACCGCAAACCTGATCGAGTGCGTTTTGTCCGGCTTTTACGACTCGATCGGCCTCTATCGCGAGCCGGGCTTCGCCGAGCTTCACGCCGCCGAGCGCTGGCTCTCGGTCGTCGGCCTATCCGGCAAGCGCGCCGAGCCGTTCACGCGGCTCTCGTATGGCGAACAGCGCGTGGCGCTGATTCTGCGCGCCGTGATCAAACAGCCGCCGCTATTGATCTTGGATGAGCCGTGCCACGGCCTCGATCCACGACACCGCAGTGAAGTCTTGACCATCGCCGATTACATCGGCCAGCACACCGACTCGACGCTCTTGTACGTCACTCACGACCCCGAAGAAATCCTCGGCTGCACGCGCCAAATCTTCGAGTTCGACGCAACCAGCGGCTGGATTTTACGCCGCGTCTGACCATCGCGAAGCTCCGCTCCCGAGAGTGGGGC
>DASSMT010000342.1:0-13877 GCA_035688655.1 Polyangiaceae bacterium
CTCATCCAGGAACTTTCGGTAGCGCAGTGAGGCCGGGAGCAACGCAACCTGCTCGAAACGTGACAGATCCATACTCAAGCCGCGCGGATACTCTAAGAACAACTCTGGATGCGGTTTGCCTGCTTGGATCCGACCGGTCTCTTCTTCGAACACGTTTTCGATCAGCTCGCGACGCACGGCGGCGATCGGACAAGCGATGTAGGCGCGCGCCACCATGATCGGAAAGTCACGCACGTACGTCGCGTATTCCTGCTCGAGGTGAATGTGCAGGCGATCCCGGGCGACACGACCGCTCGTGAACGAAGACCAGGCCCAGTGTGTTTTCCGCTCCATGATCCCGAGCAGTGCTTCTCGGAAGTCGTCGCGCTCCATGCCGGGCGCACCTTACCACCGCAAGCACCACGAATGCGGCCCGAGTCACACCGCTGCCAGCGAGTGCCGAATGCGGAGTGCCGCGTAATGAAGACGGCGGGCTGCTTCGTGCCCCGCGAGAGCACGCGGCGCCCTGGCTGCCAGGCCGGCAGCTCGTTATCTCACCTTTGTCATAGAGGAGCGTGCGAAGCGCGGCGCTGAGCGGTATGATTAGTCACGGAGGACGGCGCGCTCCTCGCAGGTAAACGGAGACTCGCATGGCACGCATGTTCGGCTTTATCGGTAATCGCCCGGATCTCGGCGCTCGCGTGCTCGAGGCCAATGCGGCGCTCTTGCGTGCGCGGCGTACGGCCGGTGATCCGCTCGGCTGGGGGCTCGGCTTTTACCAAGCGGGTGAAGTGCTCCTGCGCCGCCGCCCGATCGACGACCGTGACGAAATCGATCTGGTCGAAGCTGCGGGTGACATTCGCACGGACGTCCTGATTGGCCACGTCCGGCGCGCCTCGGTGGGCGGCTTGCGCACCGAAAACACGCATCCGTTTCGCTATCGGATGTGGCTGTTCGCGCAGACCGGAACGATCTTCGGCTTCGAGCGCCTGCGCGAGCGCCTGCTTGCCTCGCAACCGGAATTCTTGCGCAAGAACGTGCGCGGGGAAACGGACAGCGAGCTGTTCTTTTATCTGTTCCTGTCGTTCTTGCACGACGCGGGTCATTTGAGCGACGCGCACGTCGCACCGGAACACGTGGCTGGCGCCCTGCGCGCCTCGATCAGCTTGGTCGACCGCTTGTCGGCGGAAGAGGGCCACCCTGCCAACAGCGGAGACATCCTGGTCACCAATGGCGAGCAGCTCTTGGCCGTGCACCGGGAAGGCACGATGGGCTTCCGAGTCTGGAATGGCCGGCGCGATATCGAAGAACTGCTCGGCGAAGACGGCGTGCGCAAGGCCCGCATTCCGAGCATCGAAAGCACACACTTCTCGCTGATCGCGTCGGAGCTGGACTCGACGCCCGTGGGCTTTCGTGAAGTGGCGCCGCAGTCGATCGTCACCCTATCGCGCACGGATGAGCCTCGGGTCGAACCGCTATAGCGGGGGGTCGCTGCTGGCCGGGCTCGGGCTGTGTCTGAGCTGTGCCGGATCACGTCCTCCGGCGGACACGAGCGTGGCAGCTGCGTCTTCCGCGACGCCGCGCCGCGCGCCCGGAATTGCCGAGCAGCGCTCGGAGGTCGTGCCCGAGCCGACCCTGGTGGGTAATACTCGGGATCAATGGCTCGTGTTGCGGGCACCCGCGGCGAGCTCGCTTGCGCGCGAGACCGTGCGCGATTTCCTGCGCGCCACCGTGAACGAGGCGCTGGAACGGATGGACCCACTGCTCGCTCCGCAGGCGACGGTCGACACCGGCTCCGGGAAGCAACCGGCGCGGGCGTTTTGGCAGTCCCGCTTCACGGTCCTGGACTATACGGAGCTGCGCGGGCAGCTGCTGTTCCGCGAGACTGAGCTCGAAATCTTCCGCGCCGAAGATCTGGCCCGCCTGCCCGCGGGGCGAAAGTTCCCGATCGAGCTCGCCGCCGACGAGATCGCGGTGCGTGTTCCCATTCGCGTGTCCTGGGCCGGGCGCGCGCGGCTGTTCGGGGACGAACTTTTGTTTCGTCTGCAACCGGCGGGAACCCGCTACGAAATCGCGGAAATTAGCGAAGAATTTCGGCTACCCTGACGCTCACATCCCGGACAGGATGCGAAAGCCTTCACCCTCACGGGTGAGCTGCATGCGATTGTCGGCCACGCGCCTGCGCCAGACGTCGCCGTGCGCGGTGGGGATCTTGTAGCTCGCGCTGTACGTGTAATCGACCAGAACCGTGTTTTTGCGCCCCTCGCTCACGTTGCGGTAGTGGATCTCGTAGCGAATTGCGCGCGTCTTGTTGAACTCGCTGTTCAGATACTGTTCGAGGCCTTCGTAGTCGATGTCGTCGCTGGCATCGACGTTGCCGCCGTCTTCATAATAGCTGGGGTGGGCCATCTTCAGCAGCCGAGCGGTGTTGCGCTGCTCGACCGCGTGCCGATAGCCTTCGCAGTAGTCGATCACACGACGATTGAAATCAGTGTCCTCCACGTCGGTGTTGAGGATGTACTGATGGCTGCAGCCGAGGGTCGGGAGCGCAGCCAAAGCGAACAGCGGCAGGAGCGAGCGAAGTCGGGGCACGGGATTCTTTTTAGCCAAACGCCGCCACGGGGGGGCGTATTCCGGCCAGACAGTGCCAAAGGGCGCGCCCTTAGGCAAGGCGCAAGGTCGAGCTGCTCTCGGTCCAGCGCCAGGCCCGAGGTGGACGGGGAATCATGCCTGGGCCGAACTCAACGCGCGCTTCAACGAGGGCCAGCCGGGTGCAGTCTTCGACCTGCCCGCGGCGGCCTCACGCAGGCGCGTGGCGAGGCTCTCGGGTTCGAGCGGCAATCCCGAGTCACTGGTATCGAGCAGCGCGGCGATGGCGCCGGGTTCGGGCTGCGGCAGCCCCGCGGCGTCGAAGATTTCCCGGACCACGGGGCCCACGTCTTCGACCGCGAGCACCAAGAGCGATTGCACGTCTCCGTGAGCCAAGAGCTCGATGCCCACGAGCAGCGCCTCGAGCGCTGCGGCCGGGCCCGCGCCTACGCTGAAGTTCGCGCCGCGCAGCCCGAAGGCGATCGCGGCGCGACTCGGCGCCAAGTTCGGCGAGGTGGCAGGGAAGCGGCGCGGCTCGGCCCCGCGCACGCCACGTTCGCGCAGGCGTGCTGCGAAGAGCTCATTCACTTCCAAGCTCGCGCTCATGGTGCCGACGATCACACCGCACGAGTTGCGGGCAGCGGGCGGCAACTCCTGAACTTCGAGCAAATTGGAGATCGCCGTCAAGCACAACAAGGATGGGCGATCGTAGCGTTCCAGATCTTGTTCGGCGATGCCGGTCGAGCGAGCGACGCGCGCGACGTCCGGCGCGAGCGCCGCTTCACCGAGGGCGCGCAAGCGCACGCGCTGCGGTGTACGCGCCCCCGCCGGGCGCCGTGGCGACTGCGGAGTGAGCACGAGCGCCGCGTTCAGACCGCCGAACGCGGTCGACAGCTTGAGCAGGTGCGCGGCATTTCCCGCCTGATTTTGGCTGCACAAGCGCGCCGGGAATTCGCTCTCCAGCTCACCATGACCGTACGCCGCGGGCAAAATGCCGCGGCCGGCAGCGGCCAGCGCGGACAACGTTTCGAGCGTCCCTGCAGCACCCAGGGTGTGACCGGCGATGGCCTTGAACGGGTGAACCACGACGCGCTCGGCGGTCGGTCCGATCAGCGCGGCGATGGCGTGTCCTTCCGCGCTGTCGTTGAATGGGGTGGCGGTTGCGTGCGCGCTGATCAGATCGATGTGCACCGGATCGATTTCGGCGTCGAGCAGGGCGGAACGTGCGGCGCGCGCCAGGCCCGCACCCGTGCGATCCGGGGCCGTGACGTGCACGGCGTCGCAGCCGATGCCAAAGCCGAGCACGTAGCCGAGCGCATTTGCGGAGATGCCGCGCGAAAGCGCGACCAATGCCGCCCCCTCGCCCAAAGCCAGGCCGTCGCGGTCGCGGCGAAACGGGCGTGGTACGCTGGCTGTCGTGGCACCCAACGCTTCGAAGCCCGCGGCAACGAAGGTCGTGAGCGAGTCGTAGCCACCGGCGATCACCAGATCGCACACGTCGGCATCGAGCCAGCGGCAAGCCACGCCCATCGCGACCGTCGACGACGCGCAGGCCGCCAGCACTTGCGTCACGCGCACTGGCTTCAACGCCCAACGCTCGAGCGCGCGCAGCGGGCCGAAATAGCTGGCGGCCAGCGCCTGTTCCCGGGTGAAGCCTTGGCCGCGAGCGCGCGCCGCGAGCAGCTCGCTGAGCGAGCCCAAGCCGCCTGATGAAGTGCCGAGCACGAACCCGAGGCGCAAGCTGCGGAAGCTCGGTTGGACGCGTTCCAAGTCCGCGAGCAGTAGGCCCAAAGCGCGATCGAGCAAGGCCTGGGCGCGATCGCTACCGTTGGTCGAAGCAAATGGCGCGCGAGCCGCGTTGGGGCGCCGCAAACCCGCCGCCGCGAGCTCACGGTCAGGCCCGATGCAGGTCTCCGGACGAGCGCCGAGCTCACCGACCGCGTAACCCGCCGCTCCCTCGCCCAGGGGGGAAATCACGCCAGCTGCGATGACTGCGATCGGATTCACGAGCGCCCCTCGTAGCGACAGAGCCGCGTGACGTACAGAGTGTCGACGTCTGCGCTGACCACCAACGCCTGTTCTGCCTTGCCGCACGCGACCTCGCCCACGGCCACGGCCAGCGCAGTCGCGCCGATGGCTTCGTGCTGACCGAGCAATGCGGGCAAGTTGCACAGCCGCACTTCGCCCCACGCCGATCGCGCGAGCACTGCCGAAAGCGCCGGGGGCAAAAAACCAGTGACGATGCACGCGAGCGGAGGTGGCGGAGGCAGTTCGGCGAACGCGCGTTCTGGTGCAGCGCGCGACGCTCGATGGTCGGCCAGCACCGCCAGCGGCAGATGCCCCCGCGCGAGAGCCGCGGAGAGCTCCTCGAGCACGACGAAGCCGCCGCCTTCACTGCGCGCGCCATCCGCGGCCAACACCGCATCGACGATGCCATCGCGTGCCTCGGCAGCACCGGCGACCATCGCCGGTGCGAGTCCCAGCTCGAGCAGCGAAATAGCGACCGAAACGGCAGACTGTCCGCTGGTCGCGAACTCACTGACCGACAAGCAGGGCCCAGTCAGACCCAAGTAAATGGAGGCGTTGCCGGAGCCGGTCGAGGCGATCAGCTGCGGAAACTCTGCCGGACTCGCAAACTTGGCTCCTTGTCCCAGCACCTTTTGCAAAAAGCGCACCGAGCGCTCGACATCACCGAACGCACTGCCGACGACGAAGCCCGTGGCAGCGGGTTCGCACTGGGCATCGCGCAGCGCGGCCTCGGCAGTGGCAACGACGATCGCCGAAGCTCGACCGAAGCGGCGCGAGCGTTCAGGATCGAGCAAACTGAGCGGCTCGGGCGTAGGCGCCGACGGCGTCTCCAGCGCCGCGAGGTAGCGAGCACTTTCGGCGCCGCTCGACACGCCCGCTGGGCCGTAGCTCGCGGCCCCAGAGATCACGAGCTCGGCAGTCGCCTTTCGCGACAGCACGCGCGCCTCCGCGCTCGGCGCCTCGAAGGCCAGCACGGCACACGCGCCGCCGAAGCCGAACGAACTCGACAGCGCGGCATCCAGCTGCGCGCGTTGGTTGGGCGCGCGCACATGACGAAGCGCAGGCACTTCGGGGGTTTCCAGCCCAGCGGTGGGCGGCAGCAGGCCGCGATTCACGCTGAGCGCGGTGATCGCGGCTTCGATGGCGCCAGCGGCGCCCAAGGTGTGCCCGATCTGCGCTTTCGACGACGAGACCCAGACGCGACCGACATCGCTGCCAAAGACCCGCTCCAGGGCGTGGGCCTCCATGGCATCGTTTTGAATCGTGCCGGTGCCGTGCGCGTTGACATAGTCGATCTGGCCGGGTTCCAGGCCGGCCACGGCAATGGCATCCGCGAGCACACGGGCCGCTCGCTCGCCGCTCGGCTCGGGATGGGTGATGTGATGAGCTTCGGAGGCGACCGCCCAACCGCTCAAGAACGCGATGATGGTTGCGCCGCGCGCGCGCGCGCTCGACTCGAGCTCGAGCACCAAGCAACCGGCTCCCTCCCCCAGCGTGAGGCCCGCGCGACTCACGTCGAAGGGGCGACTCGGCTCGGGATCCACGGCACCGAGCGCGCTGAAACCCGTGAAGGTCAGTTGGCACAAGCCGTCGACACCACCCGCCAGCACGCGGCTCGCTCGTCCAGACAGCAACCACGACGCGGCGAGCGCGATCGAAACGGCGCCGCTCGAGCACGCGCTGCATACGGTCGCTGACGGCCCCACGTTGCCGAGCGCGCGCGCCAGCCGCTCGACCGTCACCGCGAGCGGAAAATCCAGCAAGCGCCGAGCATCGTGGGGCGTCGTGTTCTTCGGCCCGGCCACGGACAGGGCGCGTTCGGTCTCGTACATGCCGCCCGTGGTTCCGCCCAGAGCCAGACCAAGTGCCGAGCCAGATACGTGCCCGGCCTGTAAGAGCGCCTCACGGGCGGCAATGAACGCGAGTGCGTCGCTGCGCGACCAGTCCTCGGCTTCGGCCTGCGGCGCGACCGAGCGCACCTCCAGCCCGCGCACTTCGGCTGCGATGTGCGACTTCAGGCCGCTCGCGTCGAACAAGCTGAGCTCGCCAATGCCGCGCTCCCCGGCGCACAGCCGGGAAAAGGACAGCTCGCGACCGAAGCCGAGCGAAGTGACCAGGCCGAGCCCCGTGATCGCAATGCGCTCACGTGTCGCCATGGTCAGCCTGCTTTCGTGCGCGTGATGTGCTCGGCGATCGCGTTCACCGAGGCAAATATGGCGCGACTGGCTTCGCCTTCGGGCACGCTCACGCCAAAGCGCTCTTCAATCGCCATTGCCAGCTGCAACGCGTCGAGCGAATCGAGACCTAGACCTTCGCCGAACAACGGTGCCGCGTCGTCGATGTCGGCCTCGCTGCGACCGCGCAGGTCCAGCTCTTCGAGCAGTGCGCGTTTGATTCGTGATTTGAGCTCGCTCTGATCCATAGCTAAGTAGCACTCAACCCTTGACGCTCTTGACGATCGCCGCCACCACGTCGCGATCGCGCACTGCGTCGACATCCGCGCGGTAGCCCAATACCAAACGATGGCGCAGCGCGGGCAGCGCCAACTCACGCACGTCGTCGACGTCCGCAGCGGCTTCTCCGCGTAGCGCCGCGCGCGCCTTGGCCGCCAGCACCAACGCTTGGCTGCCGCGCGGTCCCGCACCAAAGCGCACGTACTGGTTCACCTCGGCCGGCGCGGACGCATTGCCGGGTCGCGAGGCGCGCGCGCAGGCCACGGAGAAGCGCACCGCCTCGTCCGTGATGGGGATCCTCGGCACCAGGGCCCCGAACGCTCGCACTTGTTCCAAGTCGACGACGGACGTCAAATTCGGCTCGATTCCGGAAGTGGTACGACGGGCGATCTCCAGCTCTTCCCGCTCCGAAGGGTACTCGACGTGTACCTCGAGCAGGAAGCGATCGAGCTGAGCCTCGGGCAGCGGGTAGGTCCCTTCCTGCTCGATGGGATTGCGCGTCGCAAACACCTGGAACGGATCGGGCAACGCATGCGTGGTGGTGCCCACGGTCACCCGCCGTTCTTGCATGGCTTGCAGCAACGCCGCTTGAGTCTTGGGCGGGGTCCGGTTGATCTCGTCTGCCAGCACCAGATTTTTGAAGATTGGGCCGGGCATGAAGCTCGTTTCTCGACGCACGAGGCCATTCTTCTCGACCTCGTTCAAGATATCCGTACCCGTGATGTCGGCGGGCAAGAGGTCGGGCGTGAATTGGACGCGCCCGAAGCTGAGGCCGAGCGCGCGCGCCAGGCTACTGACGAGCAGCGTCTTGGCCAGACCCGGAACTCCGACCAACAGCGCGTGACCGCGCGCCAGCAGGGTAATCAGCAGCGCCTCGACCACTTCTTCTTGGCCGACCACCGCCTGAGCGACCTCGGACTTCAGTTTCCCGAAGCCGCGCTCGCAAGCGAGGAGCAACTCAGCGTCTTTGGGGGCAGGTACGGAATCGTTCGGGGTCACGTCAGCTTTTCCGGGGCTCGACTCGGCTCGACTCGGCTCACCTCGGCTCACGCGGCCAACACGACCGGGTCGAACCGTGGGTCGACGACTTTCGCCTCGGCTTCTAGCACGCCTCCGGCAGCACCGACGAGGATCAGGTCCGGGCAGCCGTTGCCTGGATTCGCTCGGTTCGCCGGGCGACGGTTGCCGGCCAGCGAGGAGGCGTGTAAGCCCGATGGGAATGCTTTTTCGCCACGTGGGGCCCAGTTCGGAGTCCGCGGCCCCCGCTGCAGCCGGTGGCTTCGTCGTGGATCGGCCGCCGCCGGGCCTCGCACGCGGCAGATACCCCGCTTCACCCCTCGGCATCCTCGCGCTCGGCTTGGCGCTCGTGCTCGGCACCTGCCTGTACTTCCTGCTGCGTCTGCGAAAGCGCCGCTCATGACCCCGTTCGGACCTCGGAGTAGGCAATGCCTGAGCCGGCTGCTCCTCGCAAGTCCGCTCGTGAACGGCTGCGCTGGGACGCAGCCGAGCGCGAGCAGTGCCCAGCTCGAGAGCACGCCCGCGCCGGCGGCGTCCGCCAAAAGCAGCGACGACAATTCGCTGTCGGGGCTGCGCGGCAGGCTGGCGGCGGGGGAGAAGCTGAGCGAGCTGAACGTGGCGGCCAAAGCCTTTGGCCCGGAGCTCGGCTCCCTATTGGCCGAAGCTCCCGCGCTCTCGTCGCTCCTTTCACTCAACATCAGCGACAACGATCTCGGCGTCGAGGGAGCACGCGCCCTCGCTCGCTCCCCGCACCTGAAAGCGCTGCGCGAGCTGGATCTCGGCGGAAATGACATCGGTGACGAGGGCGCAGCAGCGATCGCTCGCACGCCGCCCTGGGCGGGACTCGAGACCCTCAACGTCAGCGGCAATTCGATTGGCAACGACGGGGTGAACGCGCTCACCCACGGCGCTTTGGCCCGGCTCAGCTCCCTCGATTTGAGCATGAATGGCATCGGTGACGCGGGCCTCGCGACCTTGGCCAGCGGGCAAAACGCGTTCAAATCATTGTACCTGCTCGGCTGCGAGATTGGCCCGACCGGCGCCCGGACGCTCGCCCAGGCCAAAGGTTCGAACACGCTCGAGCTGCTGGCGCTGTCCGGGAACAATCTGGGCGACGAGGGTGCGCAAGCGCTCGCCAAGTCGACTGCGCTACAGAACCTGCAAACACTCGACCTGTGCGCCAACGGCATCGGCGATTCCGGAGCGCTGGCGCTGGCGCAATCCGGCCAGCTCAAGAAACTCAAAGTGCTCGAGCTGTTCGGGAACGAGATCGGCAGCCGTGGCACCGCCGCGTTGCGCAAACGCTTCGGCGCTGGGCTACATCTCTGACACGTTCAGGACAAGGCGCGCAGCGCGTCCAGCGCGCGCGCGAAATCCGGCGGTAGTGGGGCTTCGAAGCGCAGTGATGTCCCGCTGATCGGATGCACGAAGCCGAGCACCGCTGCGTGCAGCGCTTGGCGCCCCAAGACAGCCGCGATTTCGCGCATGTCTTCGGCCAGCGAGGGACGAGCGCCGTACAGGGGATCGGATAGCAGCGGAGTCTTGGTTTGTTCGCTCAAGTGCACGCGGATCTGATGCGTGCGGCCGGTCTCGAGCCGGCATTGGACGAGCGCAGCTCGACCTCCGGCCAAACGCTCGAGCACTTGCACGTGCGTCACGGCGGGCTTGCCTACGCTCGTACGCGACGTGAAGCGCAGCCGTGATTTCGGATCGCGGGCGTGCAGCGTCTCGATCGTGCCTGCCGGCGGGGTGCCCACGGTCAGAGCCAAATATCGTCGCTCCATACTGTGTTCTGCGAGTTGTGCCTTGAGGCCCTCGCGCGCACGCTCGTCCTTGGCGACGACCAAGAGGCCGCTCGTGTCTTTGTCGATGCGGTGCACGATGCCGGGGCGCAGCGAGCCTTGTTCGTCGTCGGGGTCAGGTGTGGGTCGCGAGAAACCAGGCCGCGCCAAGAGCCCGTTCACGAGTGTGCCCGTGCGATGCCCGCGCGCCGGGTGAACCACGAGGCCAGCGGGCTTGTTCACGACCAGCAGCTCCGAATCCTCGTAGTAGACCTCGAGCACCACGCTCGGATCCGGATCGGCTTCACTACGCGGCGCTGGGCCGGCCTCGAGCGCGATCGCGCTGCCCGCGCTGACTGAATCCTTGGCGCGACACGGCTTGCCGTCGACCTGGACCCGACCTTCCTCGATCCAGCGCTGCACGGTGGCGCGGGACACTTCCGGTAGCAGCCGAGCGAGTACCTTGTCGACCCGCTCGCGGCGCTGCTCGGCACCGAGCACGAATCGTTGCGCGCTCACGACGCCGAGGCCCAGCGGTTGTGCGCGGCCGCGCAGCTACCAGATCTTGCTTTTGATGTGGCCCTTGGACTTGACCAAAATGTCGACCAACGCACGATCGTAGAAATTCCGATGGTAAAGGTCGGGCGAGACCCGGCTCTTGAACAGGGCGCGCCCCTCCTCGATTTCCTCACCGAGTTGGTCGAACAGGGAATCCCCTTCGATGCCACGAATGATCTTCTCTTCGTTGTAGAGAGACAAATCACTCGCGATGGCGCGCGCGAGGCGACGAGCGGCTTCTTCGGTCTCAATCAGCGGCATCCGGTAGAAACTCCTTCCTTCGAGTATCGCTGTTTCTTAGCTCGACTGTCAAAAGAGTCACCCGGCCGGACGCTCATTTCCGGGGCTCGCCCTCACCCGTACACGACGCGCTCGGGCAATTGCCGCTATTACCGGCTCCTCCTCCTCCGCCGGTTCCTACACAGGCGAGGCAAAGCAGGGCTGCACACACGAACCCATATCGTCCCGCACCGAAGAAGATCGCGTGCGTGGCGGCCGTGCTCAAAACCAAACTGGCCGCGAGCGCCGTGACGCTCGCGGGGCGCTTCAGTAACTCCTTACCTTGGAGCGCGACCGTGGCCACGAAGCCCAAATAACCGAGATAGCCCGCACGGTGCACGGAAAACACCGCCGCCGGCAGCGCCACCAGCCAACGCAGCTTGCCTCGAACACGGCCAGCCGGGACGGCGATGGCCGCCTGAAGGATGGCCAGCAGTAGCACCAGGCGCTCCCAGCCTGTCTCGACGACCCCGAGCCAAACCTTCTTGCTCTCGTCGAACGCGCGGTAATTCGAGGTGTGTAAGTAGTGCCCAGGCGCCCCAAAGTAGTCGAAGGTAACCGAAAGCTTTCGCGGGATGAGCCGCAGGAATGTCAGCGGGTCTCGGCGAATGTTCGCGAGCCCCGCTTCACCGAAGCAACGATCTTTGTCGGCCTCACCGAATACGTTTCGACAGGACGGCGGCACGCTCGCGCCTTCGATGGGGATCCAGGCGCCGTTGGCTTCGGGCGCCGAACCGATCAACAAGTTCCAGCCGCCGTTGGCGCTGACGAACACGCAGCGATCCATGCGCGCGCAGTTGCGGAGTGTCCAGGGCAAGCACACCGCGAGAGCTATGCCGGTCACGAGCATTGCCCGCGCGAAGCGGGCACCAAAACAGGGCGCGCCCGACTCCAGCGCAAAAAAGCCGAAAATTGGCGCCATCAGCAGTAGTTGCGGACGCACCAAGCACAGCGCACCGAGACAAACGCCGAGGGCCACCAGCCAACGACCAAAGCCTGGCCTCGCTGCGCTCAGCAGACACAGCCAAGTCGCGACGACCAGCAGTTCAGCAGCCACGCCCTCGGTCATCAAGGCGGGCGTATAAAGCAGCAAACCGGGGTGAAGCGCCACGAGTAGCGCTGCGCTCAGCGCGCGCCAGCGAGACCCGAAGCGGATCACCGTGCGTTGCGCGGCAAACACCGACAGCGCGCCGAGCACGGCGTTGACCAACATCGCCACGACGGGCCGCGCGCCGAACACGGCGTACGCGAGACCGAGCAGCGCGGGATAGCCGACCGGATAATGCGCGGCGTAGGTGACCGCGCCGTCCGGCCAACGCCAGGTGTAGCCCTCACCGTGCGCGATGCGCTGCGCGACGGCGTGATAGAAAGTGCCGTCATCGGCTGGAGGAAAGCGGTCCTTCGCCCAGCACACGACCAGCACTCGCAACAGCAGGGCAAAGCCCGCGAGCCAGCACGCATCTCGCATGAAAATGCCGCTGTTCGCGGGCTTGCCGTCCACCGGCGGCGGGTCTCGTCGGGGCGGCATGGGCTCAGGGGAACGGCCCGAGCAAGCCCAAGTTCGTCAGGTCGAGCACCACCTCGCACGCCGGAAGCCCAACCACATTGCTGTACGAACCCGCGATGCGCTCGATGAGAAAAGCGCCCAGCCCTTGCGCCGCGTAGGCGCCGGCTTTGTCCAGCCCTTCCCCACTCTGCGCGTAGCGCGTGATTTCATCGTCGGAGGCGGCGCGCAGGGTGACGTCCGTAGCGACCGTGCGCGCCACGCGAATCGCCCCCGGGGCATCGACCACACTGATCGCATAGCGCGTGTAGACAGTGTGCGTGCGGCCGACGATGCGACGGAGCAGACGCGCGGCATCCGTCGTGTCCTGGGGTTTGCCGAGCACGTCGCCGTCGATCACGACCGTGGTATCCGCAACCAGGATCGCCGCGTGTGGAGCTCGAGCGCGCGCCGCGACGGCACGCAGCTTTTCGGCGACAATCCGCGATACATAGTCGAGCGGCTGCTCGCCGAACGCGACCTCCTCCGAAATGTCGGCCGGTTCGATCCGGATCGGAAGGCCCAAGCCAGACAAGATGTCCTTGCGGCGGGGCGAGGCGGAGCCCAACACTAGCGGCGTTTCTTCGCTGATCATCGCGGCCCGAGCCTCTTAGCACGTCCCCCGTGTAGAGTGCCGGACGTGCTTCGTTCGATCTCGGTGCGGCGCAGGTCCGCGCGGCTCCTGCATGCGACTCTGCTCGGTTTCTCCACTCTTTCGGCGAGCGCAGCGCGGGCGCACGCTGAAGGCTGCGCCGACAGCGCGCCTTTCTCCCCGTGTTTCGACGCAAATAGCCTGTGGCTGCCTGCCGGTCGTGCCACGTTCGCGAGCATGCCCGACACGCGGGTGATGGCGATCGGCCAGCTCGGTTTCGGCAGCGCGGCCGAGTTTCTGCATCAGCCGGTCGTGCTACGCGTGGCATCCCCGGATCGCGACGGCCGCGACATTCACGTCGTCGACCACGCGCTCGACGTTTCCTACTTTCTCTCGCTCGGCCTGGCGACGAACTTGGAAATGTCCATGCTGGCGTCGCTGCGCGTCTCGCAGTCGGGCGCGGGTGCCGGGGGCATCGTCTCGCAGTCGGCGGCGCCGCTTTCACCCAACGCCGTGCGCGATCCGCGCCTCGGCGTCGCCTACTCGCTGGATGACGCGCTCGGCCTGCGCGGCTTCGGTCTTCGCCTCGGGCTCGACGCCACCTTGCCGCTCGGTGAGCGTAACCCCTTCGCCAACGAGCGCTCGTTCGTGGTGATGCCGAACACGACTTTCGGCTATCGCCTGGGCGCGCTGCAGCTGAGCGCCGAGCTCGGTGCTCGGCTGCGCCGCACGGTCGATTTCGGTGGAGTGAGCTTGGGCAATCAGGCGTTCGTGGCGCTCGGCGTCGCCGCCAGTGTCTTCCCTGGCTGGCTGACCGTGAGCGCCGAGGCCTTCGGGTTGCCCGCGCTGTCCGACAGTCGCGGCAGCGCGGCGGGTCTTCGCGTCACGAGCGCGCGGCTCTTCCCTGCCGAGTGGCTCGGCGGCTTGCACAGCTCGTTCGGCCAACGTGGGCCGTGGACGCTGAGCCTGGCTGCGGGCGGCGGCATTCCCCTGTCGAGCGAGACGCGCGACAGCTCGAGCGGACCCGAGACCAGCCACTTCGTGGGCATGACCAGTGC
>DASSMT010000364.1:0-8641 GCA_035688655.1 Polyangiaceae bacterium
CGTGCTTGCGTCGACGAAACGAATTGAGACAGCCATCGAAGCCACCGCATTTCCGAGTCGAATTGAAAGCACAGCTGAGTCCAGATCTGGCAGCGGAATATGAAGGTCATGCTCTGGCACGTCGAGCGTCTTTGGCAATGAGTGTCGTAGCGCGTCTTCGACAAGCCGCTGCAAACCAGCTCCCGCCCTCGACGTATCGAACAGGCCCGCTCCGAGATGCAGGCTATAGCCACACACGTAGTCGCTCTCGTTCTGAAAGGGTCCAACCAGGGATGGCCAAGTGACTTCGCGTGCGTAGGCTCCGCCGTACGTCCTGCTCCACGTTGTGAGATCGAGCCCCCTCAGGCCCTGAAGCAAGAGGCGCTGCTCTGTCGCGTATGCCGGAGTCGGTGTCGCTCTACTCAGGGCGATGTAAGACGAGTTCCGCACGTCGAACAAGCGGTTGCCTTCGACCTTGACCGCGAGGTCCTCTCTCCCCACTGTCGCACCCACGAGGACCGGCAATGCCGCGGCGATAGTGATGCCGAACGTGAGCCCAATGAGGGCGTTGCCCCGCGTGCTCATCTTGGCCCCTCGCAGATTCGGACGAGCACAACGGTGACCAACTCCATCAACACCACGAACAGAGTGACGCGCATCACCGAGGACGTCATGGCGGCCGTCACGTCCTCTGATTTGGACTTGGGCTCCTTCCCGTTCGCGACGACAATCGATGCGGCCGCGAACGTGTAAACGAGCACCGACCAGAATCCACGGACGAGATAGGGGTAGCGTGTCGGCGGAGGTTCAACGAAGTCCGCAGTGAGTAGGCTGAAGGCGTTCTTCACGTTTTCAGAGTCGTAGAGGACCCAGCCGCCCAGGATCATGGCTGATGTGAACACGAGAAACGTCGCGAGGTATCCAACGACAAGCGCCAGCCAAGCGGGTGACCACAGGTAGCGAGCGGCAGGCACACCCAGGCCTTCCAAGGCAGTCACCTGTCCATGGAGTTGAAGGCCGCCAAGCCAAGCGCTGATCGCGGCTCCGCTCGTTGCTGTAAAGAGAATTGCCGATAGCGGAGGCGCGAGCGACAGAATGTACGTCCCCTTGATCAGTTCAAACACCGCGGCGGGGCGCAGATCCCTCGAAATGTTCGCAATCACATAGGGGACCGTGAAGCCAAGCAGCGCGCCTACGGTCGCGTAAAACATGGCGGGGCGGATGAAGCTCTCTTGGAACGCCATGCGAAAAACGACCGCCGACTGCCGAAAGAGGTGCGACTGAAATGCGCTGGAAAGCCCGCTGCCAGCAACCCGAAACGGAGCGAGCAGGTCGAAGCGGATGCGGCGTCGGTCGGTACTCCCGCGAGGGGGGCTTTCTCGAAGCAGCAAGTCCTCCACCGTGGATTCGAGTTCGGCGAGACGGCGCTGACGAACCTCGTACTCATCGAATTCGGCAGGGCCCTTCCATCCGAGCGCGGTTAGAGATCGCGAACCAGGGTCGAGAAAGAGGATCTCGTCAGCAGCCCCTCCCGCGAGTGCGAGGTCGTGTGTGACGATGATGATTGCGGCTTGGTGTTGCCGAGCTTGCTGAACAAGCAAGCGGCCGAGAGTGCGCACGCCGACGGGGTCGAGGCCGACGCTCGGCTCATCCATGACAATGATACGACGCCCTGCAGCCAACACTCGCGCAACAGCGACTCGCTGAGCCTGACCACCGCTTAGCGTGCTCACGCTTCGGCCCGCTTGCGCGAAACTCGAATCGAGGTCTACTGCTCGGAGCCATTGTTCGGGCAGGTTGGGCAACCCACCGCCCGCCTGAGCGAGAGCGACATTTCCCGCTACATCGAGATGATCAAGGAGGGCACCTCGTTGAGGGACAAAAGCGGGTGGCGCGCCCACCATTCGCTCGTCCGCAGTTACCTTGTACCCCGCTCGCCGCAGCTCATCGGGATCGAAAACGGCCCGTAGCAACGTCGTCTTGCCCGACCCGGACGGTCCAAGCAAGGCAACCACGCGGCCTGGGCGCAGCTCCAAACTCGCAGCTTCAACGAGGCTCGCACCACCGGGTAGGCTCACGCATAGGCCTCGAACACGGACAAGGTCCGTTGGACCCTGCGCTGATGCCACGGGCGAATTGGACGGCATCGTACCGCGAGAGACTACGCCATTGGGTCAATGCGAGCCAACCACGACGCCCCGCATTTCTGTTGCGCGCCTGTGATGACTGAATCGAGCTAGCCGTTGCACATATGCGCGGCGCCGCCAACTCCAAGCCGGGACCGCCGGTCCGTCCGCATTTGCGTTCCAATTCACAACGAAGGTACCGAGTTCGTCGCTCCGCGGCGCAAACGAGCGACTTTGTCTCCATTTGCTCAGCTTCCGGGCGACAAAGACACAACGCCTCCTGGTCCAGTCTCGCGTCGCTCAGCGCTCGCCCGAACGGAACCATTGCGCGGCAGCGCTCCAGAACTTCACGGCGGATCTTCGCTGATGTGAACCGCGCCTGGCATGAAGCACGGCCCGCGGTTGCCCGGCTTGATCAGCGAATCAACACCAGCCTAGCTTGCGGGTCCATGGAGAACGACCGCACGGGAACGGAGCTGGGCGGAATGATTCCCACCTACGACCAGTTCATCGAGCCTCTGCTGCGCTACCTCGCTCAGCATCCCAAGGGCGCTGTTACTAGAGACATCCAGGAAGCGCTTGCCGATCGCATGGGTCTCACGGTTGAGCAGCGTGCCATCCCGCTGCCGAGCGGCGTACAGGCAATGTACAAGAACCGGATTGGCTGGGCTCACGACCGCTTGAAGCGCGCCGGCCTTTCCGTCAGCCCGAAGCGCGGCTTCTGGCAGCTAACCCCGGACGGTCTGGCGTTTGCCGCTGCGAATCCCGCGCCGCTCGCAGGCTCTAAGCTCGACGAGCTCACCGCCGTGGCCGCGCAACACAGACTCAGGCCGCTGACGGAACCGCCCGCGGTCGCCACAGCACCGTCGCCTGCGCTGCAGCCCGAAACCGAAAGCCCTGACGATCGCCTTGGTCGAGCCCTCGACGAAATAAGCGATGCCGTTGCGACCGAGTTGCTGGAGCTCATCGGCCATTCGTCGCCGCAGTTTTTCGAGATTCTGGTGCTCGATCTGCTTCACGCTATGGGATACGGAACCAGCCGCACCGACCTGCAGCACGTCGGCAAGAGCGGCGACGGCGGCATCGACGGAATCATCTCCCTCGACCGACTTGGGCTCGAAAAGGTCTACGTCCAAGCAAAGCGCTGGCAGCAATCAGTGGGCCGCCCCGACGTGCAAGGCTTCTACGGGGCGCTCGCTGGTCAACGGGCAAAAAAGGGCGTCTTCATCACGACGTCTACGTTCACCACGCAGGCGACGGAGTTCGCCCGGTCAGTCGAAGGCATTGTCCTGATCGATGGCGCGCGCCTGGCCAGCCTATTGATCGAACATGGTGTAGGCGTCAGCCACAAAGTGGTCAGGGTACCGAAGTTGGATAGCGACTATTTCGAAGAGTAGAGCGGGACGCGCGAGCAACGCAGCCGAGGAGTCGGGCAAGGATGAGGTCGGCCACCACTTAGCAAGGAGAGCAACCACATGGAGAGGGTCCACATATTGCTCGGCAGAAACGAGGAATACAGCTGGTTCGACCGAGCCGTTGAGAGCGGAGAGAGCTTGCCGTGGACCGTACCAAAGTCGGCACAGCCGGGTGACCTAGCGCTCATGTTGTTCGGAGCGGCCATCCGCGGAACTGGCCGCATCGAGGACAAACCTGATCCCGCCGATCGCTCTGGTAAATACAGCAGCTTTGTGGGCAGCATCACGAGACTGAGCACGCCCGTGCAGGTTTCAACGCTCGTCGAGAAGTTCGCCGGCCGGTGGGAGTGGCCGACCCACCCGCGAATGTACACGACAGTGCCGGAGACCATCGAGGAAGAGCTCCTGCGCCTCATCAATGCGCTGCCACCGGTCCAACGCGGTGTGGATGATGAGATTCTCCCGCCCTTCGACCCCAAGGACGAGAATGATGGGCGGAAGCGGACCATGCGAGCGATCACGGAACGACAGGGGCAGGGCTCGTTCCGGGCGGATGTGCTCGCGGCCTACGGTGACCAATGTGCGATCTCTCGATGCCGGTGCGTTGACGTGCTCGATGCCGCACACATCTCACCGTACAACGGGTGAGAACGAACGACGTTCGGAACGGGCTGCTCCTGCGAACGGACCTCCACACGCTCTTCGACAGACATCGCCTTGCCATCAATCCCGAGAGCATGACCGTCATGGTCGATCCGAGCATCGAGGACCGCACCTACCGGATCTTCGAGGGTAAGATGCTGACCTTGCCGGACAACGCGAATCAACAGCCCAGCAAGGACGCTCTCCGCAAGCACTTCCGCCAGTGCTCATTCCCGTCTGGGCGCTCGACCTGAGCTTGGGCTGCGGCGAGCGTCGATGCATAGGCTGACGCGCGACGAACCGACGAACGCCGCCGTGGTCTATGTTGTCGACGGCGAGATCGTCCACGTTGGCCGAAACCGCTCGAACGTCGATCGAGCATTTTCGCTGCTCGATCGTGTCAGCCGCGCGGCTCTGGTCGCTTTCATTCCCGGTGCTTCCACAAAACCAACGGCCCGCCCTTCAGCCCTTCAGGGGGCCGCTTGGTACGAACTGCTTTTCCGGCGTCGGCCCTGGATGCGGACCTTCTTCTAGGCACAGGCGACGGTTTTAATTCAAGGGCACCTCTGGCGCATCGCCCGCGACAGCGAGGACCCCGGCGGCGACGTCTTCCCATGGCCCCCGTAGGTCGATGTTGGTGACGAGCCAATCGATGCTACCCATGCGGTATCGGTGGCTGAAGGCGCGGGTTGGCGAGCCTAGGAGGAGCACGGCGCGATGGACGCCGAGAGCGGCCTGAGCAAGGTGGCTGACGTAGGCGTGCAGTTGGTAGAGGTACGCGGGGCGCAGACGGCGCTTGCCGTCGCGGCTGGGAGCTAGTGCGTCGCGAGGGCATTTGACCTCGACGACGGTGAGCCCCCGGGGAGTCGCGATGCGGACGTCCGTTTCCATGCCGGGCACTACCGCTTGCGCAACCGGTGAGGCGGAGTTGAGGGACCATTCGACCCGGCGCTCGGGGAGCACACGATGCTCGGCACTAAGGTGGAGCTTGAGATAGCAGCGAACAAAGCTTTCGAAAATCCAGCCCATGTGCTGCTCGTCGGTTCGAGGATCGACGAAGGAATGGCGACCGGCAGCCTCTGTGCTGGGAAGGCGGGAGCTGGCCAAGAAGGCGCAGATTTCGAGCGCAAAGTCGTAGTGTCGCTGACCAGGCTCGACGATGAGGCGACGAAAGGCGCTCGGCGTCAGTGGTATAGAGGAGACTTGCGAGAAGTGTCGCTCGAGGTTGCGCAGCTCGTGCGCAGCTCCGGGGTTGGTGGCGATCAGGCTCGCACCGAGTTGGCCAAGAGCGGCCTTGAGAATGCGGTTGGCCGGAATGTCAGTCTCCCATTCATCGAATGTGCACGCGGCGCGGCCGCACGGACGCAGCTGTCGCTTCATAGTTTCGCCGGCCAGCAGCTTGCCCTTGGGGACGCGCAGATCTTCAGTCAGTTCGCGGTAACCCCGCGCGATGCCGCGGCGCAGGATATCCTTGGTCGCGCGCGCAAGCAGGAAGGCAAGCAAGTCCTGGACGTGTTGGAACGAGGTTGTTTCGCCGGCGCGCAGTGTGCTCGTGTCGGTTCGCTTCCAAGCGTAGCAGAGCATCCGGTACAGATTGCTAAGGCTGGGCAGGTCCTCGGTTGCGGTTGCCGTGAAGTCAGCGGCAGTCATGTCTCACCGAGCAGTATGGCGCGCGCCTTCTCGAGCTCCTGTTTTCGGTCGAACCAATACTCGCGCAGGAGTGGCACCAGATCTTGCTCGACGATGTCTTGGATCCATTCTTCGTCTGCCACCTGTGGTCGGGAACAGAAGAAACTATGTCCGATCAGGTAGCCGTCCCCGAGGCTCGCGTCTTCGGACAGCATTCGATTGACTTGGCGCAGGCGCTCTTTGGTATGCTTCCAAAGCGTCGAAGGGACACCTGCGTTGCTCAAGAATAGCTCGAACTTGGCGGTGTCGAGGGCAGGCTTTAGCTCCACGAACGAAAAGCGGCGCCGCAAGGCGTAGTCGACTAGAGCGAGCGAGCGATCGGCGGTGTTCATCGTGGCGATGATGTAGAGGTTGGGGGGAACGTGAAACGGCGCTTCGCCGGGCTTGGCGTAGGCGAGCGACGCGGCCCAGTGCATGTCACGCTTGTCGTGCTCGATCAGCATCATCAGCTCACCGAACACCTTTCCCAGGTGCGCGCGATTGATCTCGTCGATGATTAGCACGTATTTGTCGGCGGGATCTTGCAGCGCCCGCCTGCACAGCTCAAGGAAGGGTCCGTTGACTCGTTCGTAGCCGCCGCTTGCGGTTGGGCGGTAACCCTGAACGAAGTCTTCATAGCCATAAGATGGGTGGAATTGCACTAGGGTCCTGTGGCGGGGTGCGTCGCGGCCGATGAGCAGCGTTGCCAGTCGATCGGCGACAAAGGTTTTTCCAACACCAGGAGGGCCCTGCAAAATCAGGTTTTTCTTGCGCTCGAGCGTGGTGATCCACTTTTGCAGGTCGGCACGATCCCAGAAGAGCTCGGCCTCCGCTTCGTCCAGCCCGTAGCCACTGCCCTCGACTTCAGCGGGCTCCTCCTCCGGGACTTCAGCGTCCGCCGCTGCGGGACGTGTCTTGCGCGCCAATCTCGCGACGAGCTCGGTGTGTTCTGAAATCTCGGTCAGCGTCTTCATGACCAGCGACTCTTCGGGGTCCGCGCTACCCACCCATTCCCAACTCACCGAACATAGGTGGGGATACGGCTTGCGACCTACCTCGAAGCGGTAGGGGGCGGTGACGATACCGCGGCCAACAATTTGCGAGCGCCCACGCTTGATGTACACGAGATCGCCCACCTCCACGTTGTGCACGATCTCCCAAGCGGCTAGAGCGTCGTTCACGGGTCGCTTCCCGTCCTGCCGCCTGTCGCTCAACCAATCACGCACCTCGTCGAGACTGTTAAATTCGCGCAGATCTCGGTCGAAGCCGAACCCGAGCGAAGCGATCCCCTCCTTCTGGAACTTGGGCCATAGGTCCGCGTTGTTCCCAGCGGCCCATAGCCACACGCGCTGCGCGCGAGTCGTCGGCGCATCCACGCTCGCGGGTGCTGGCAGGGCGTAGTCGCATAAAAACTCGAACTGCCAGGGTGTCAGGTGAAGGTCACTAGTTGCTGCCCGCACCGCATCGGCGAATTGGGCATAGCTCGCCACGACGTCATCGCCCGGCAGGTACAGGCCCGTCTGCTCGAGTTTGTTGCGGACCGACTCATAGAATGCTGGCCACTGTTCCGGCGCCCGCACGTACCACAGGGTGGAGAGCAGGAATGGCACGCGACGGGGTTGAACATCAGCGTTTGTCACGATTCCCGCCTCGACGAGTCCGGCGAGCCAGCGCAGAAACTCCCGCATTTGCAGAAGCCCCGCCTCGCGTGTCTCCGGAAAGGCCATCGCTCTACGCAGCGTGTCGGCAAGATCGTTCCGCTGAGGCGCCAGTTTGTTTACTAGCTTGTTCACCACCATGGCGCCCGACATGCCTTTGAGTCCGAAGCCGTCCCAGTCCTTGCGCGTGCGCGTGTCAAAGTTTTGCTTGAATACTTCGATCGCAACCTCTCCGCGAACGAAGTCGTCCATGAAGGCGAGCAGCAACGGCGCAGCCTTCTTGCGTTGCGCGTCGCGGCGGCTCAGCTCGGCTAGCGCGTTCGGGTCCTGCTCAAGCGCTTGCCAGAGATCGGCCAGATTTTGGATCGGAGATGAGACTTGCGGCATTTGGGCAGAATAGCGCAAGCAAGATTGCGATAGAGATGATTTCGTTGGACCCAATTCAATCATTCAATCGGCGCACGGCACCATGATGTTCGGCAGCCTCGGCACTCCACGACAGCTCCGGCATCGACCCATCCTGCTAAACTGCCGCTATAAACTCTGAGCCCGAAGGCAATCGAGCAGGCTCGCACCAAATAACTCGCGCCCGCTCAGCCTGCCTCGCGTCCAGCACGTCGCTCGTGCGGGGTCGAAGACGGGAACGTGGTTCTCGTGAGACCGAGCTCACCACTTTCGACTCCGAAGAAATAGCTCGCTGAATTCTGGCACTCGCCCTCAGAGTTCCATCCCGTGAAGGTAGTGGTCGCACCGCCGAGTAGTTGGCCTCCGTCAACCGCGCCGCCTTCGCCAGACCCGCGGGCACGACCCGCCCCGCTCGCCTCGCCTCAAGCTCCTCCGCAATCTGCACCACCACATCCCACCGCTTCGCCTCCGCCGCCAAAACCAACGCCCGCGCCAACGCCGTCTCGACCACGTTCGACAGCTCGTACCCCCCGGACGATTCCGCCACTTCCCCACGATCGATCGCGCACTTAGATGCACGATCTGACGCATTGGCCGAAACCTCTCGAACACCAATCGAGCCGTTTTCGTGCTCAATCGTGTCCACCGTCGGCCACTGGTCGTTTTCAATTCCCGGCGCCTCCACTGTAAATCCACGAAATTATTGCAGGTTCAATCGTCACAAGAATCGTCACTGGACGGGTAAAGG
>DASSMT010000029.1:0-16802 GCA_035688655.1 Polyangiaceae bacterium
GGTTAGATCCCCGCTCGACCGCCGATCCCCGACTCAGAGGAGCGGGGAATGAGTCGGAAGCCCTGTTTGACGGCATCGGTCAGACTTCGATCGCGCGTCGGCTGCGTAACCAGGATGTCGTACAGCGCGTCTTGCTGAATGAGGATGAACCGGTCGCGGGCTCCTCTACGCTTTTGGCTCAGCTCGTGGTGCTCCCAAAGTCGACCGGCGAAGGCGGTCTGACCTTCGACCACGCGATCGCCGTAAGCACGCGCGTCGCTCGCCATTTTCGACGCGATTTCTGCTTGCTCGAGGTGGTTTGGTTGGTCCTCGAGGTCGATCACACGGATCTCGATTCGTCGGCCCGACTTGCGCCAGATCCAGACTACCTGAACCCCGCCTCCGGCGAAGTGCGGACCCAGCGAAAGCCAGGAATCATCTGGCGCGTCGAAGGCCACGCCAAATCGAGCGTCCCGCAAGTGTCGCACCTGCGGGACCTCCTGTTCACCCGTTGCCTCGGGAAGGTCCTGGATCAGAAAGCCGCGCAGCGCACGGCTACAGTCGTCTTGCTCGACGAGACGGAAGCAACGAAACTCGAACCTTCGGTACCCGACGTAGAGCAAGCGCACGGAAATTCGAAGCTTGCCCTGCGTCCCATTCACTTCCACGGTTTCGACACCAAAGGTCTGCAGGCGTCGGGTGCTGGTGAGCTCGGCGGCGGCCTCCTGAAGGGCTTCGGCACCGCGTTTCTCGAGTACATCATAGTTCGCCGGATCGTCTCCAGGTTGCCACTCCGGTACGGTGCGGACGATGTCTGAGGCGAGCACCAGGACGAAGGGCCCGTCCGCCGAGCGCTGGGCAGCGTAGACGTCGAGCGTAGGCACGGGACCCCGCGACCAGAACAGGCCAGGATCGACGAAGTCCCAATCGTCGGGCAAGCGCCACGAATATCCCAAGCGCTTACTTTCGCGGAGCCGTGAGCTCGCGGCCCTCGAGTTCTTCGTCGGAGCGCCGTTACTGATTGGGGCCGTGCCTACGGGCGGAGTCGAGCAACCCAGCTGAGTAAAAGAGACCAGCCCGCTGACTAGCAATGGCAGCCAGGGCAGGCCTCGCGCCCGCGCTGGCCGTGCCTGCGGGCCGTCTTTCAAGTGTGAAGCTCTCCCGAAGCCGTGAACAGGTGGCGCGCCGCGACCATCGCAGAGCGAGATTAGCGGAGCTCGTCGGCGGCGCCAAACGAGCCGCAGGGCCAGCTAAGGGAAAGCCAGTGCCGTAAACAGATTGCGGCGCATGTTGCCCGGCAGCCCCAGCTGACCGGCCACGTTTTCGCCGGTGCACATCACATCATCCCCGAGAGTGACGGCGCAGGTAAACATGCGGCCCACCGCAACTTGCGCGAAGCCTGGCCCAATCGAGACGGGTTCGAGGCGCTCGTCGTTGTCTCCCGTGCCGAGCTGGCCCTCGATGCCGCGCCCCCAACAATACAGATTGTCGTCCGCGTCGATGCCGCAGGCGTGAAAGGTGTCGATCGCGATTTGCTGCCAAACGCGGCCCGGCACGACCTGGGTCGGGACCAGTCGTTGATCGCGATCGCCCAAGCCGAGGTTGCCGAACGAGTTGCCTCCCCAGCAGTACAGGTTGCCCTCGCGCCGAATGCCGCAGCTCGAATCCTGGCCGGAGACCACGCTCAGCCAATCCTCGGCGTCGCCGATGCGCGTCGCCGAGCGACGCTGGAGATCATCGATTTGACCCAGGCCGAGGTTGCCGGCGGTATTGCGGCCCCAGCCGTAGAGCAGCCCGATCCCGCGCACGGCGCACGTGTGGCCATCGCCCGTGGCGCTGAGCTTCCAATCATTGTAGTCGCCCGAGCGCACCGGCGAGAGCTGATCGACGCCCGGGTGCGTGTCATTCAGCCCGATGTTACCCTCCCAGTTTCGCCCCCAGCAATAAAGCTCCCCGGTCTCGAGCACGGCGCAAGCGGTGTTGGCCTCCGAGCTCAGCTGCAGGACCTTGCTCGAAAGCGGCACGCGCAGCGGCAGACTCGAACTGTCGATCGTGCCTTGCCCGAGTTGCCCGACACTGCTCGAACCAAAGCACCACACGCTGCCGTCCGTCTTGAGAGCGCAGCTGTGTGCTGCACCGGTCGCGACTGCGAGCCAATCACTGTCGCTACCAACCCGCGTGGGTGAATCTCGATCTTGCAGGTCGGCGAGCCCGAGCCGACCGTCGGCGCCCTTGCCCCAGCAATACAGCGCGCCGTAGCGCGTCGCGCAGGCGTGAGCGTCTCCGGCGTCGACAGTAATACCGAGCAGAGGGTCGGTGGGCCGCGCCCCGCCGTTCGCAGACTCGCCGCCCGCGCCAGCCGAGATCGCGTTCGTTCCGCCCGCGCTCGCTTGCGACGTGTTGCCGGCGTCGCCCGCGGCGACGTTCAGCACCTCGACGACTTCGCCGCAAGCGGCGTGTCCGAGCGCCAGCAGCAAGATGCAGGTTCGCGCAAAGCCTCGGTTCATGGGAGCTCCAGCGCTAGGCCCGTGGTCGCAAACAATTCGAGCTTCGATGCGCCGGTGATCGTGACTCCTTGATCGGAGGCCGAGAATGATTTCAGCGGCAGTCCAGTGCCGAGAGTCGAGTACGCACGGACGGACCCCAGCTTGCCGAACGCGAAGCCGAGCCCAGCGCGCGACGTCACGGCCAGCCCATGCTGTGAGCTCGCCGTTGCTCCCGACTCTGCCTCCGGTTCGAAGTCGAGGCGCAGCACGCGCGCCGCGACGAATGCCGAGAGCTCCAGCCCGGCGCGTTGCCAAAATGAGAGCGACAAGCCGAGCTCGGCGGACAGGGCGCTGCCACCGATCGCCCCGTGCGGAGCTTGCTCGACGAGCGCGCGTCGCACGCCGAATGCCGCAAAGCCGCCCGCGATCCGTCCAAACGGCACGACGCCGAACAGATCGACACCATAATGCGTTTGGCCACCGAGAAAGTATTCGAACGCGAGCCGCCCCCCGAGCCCCACTGGGCGCCGGGGCGGGACAGGCGGCGATTCAGTCTTCGCGACCACCGCGCGCACTTCAGGAGGAGCCGTAGCTTCGGGAGTATCGCTGTCGCGCAGGGCGAGCTCGGCCCAGGTTGCGCGCAAGAGCTCTTCGGTCGCCACCGCCAACGCGAATGCGCGACCATCCGGGGGCAACTTGTCGAGCGCCAGATCGCGACCCACGCGTTTGTGGGTGACCGAGTCCGTGACCTCCAAGCTGAAGCGTGCGGTAGAGCCGATGGGCTCAATCCTCACGCGGGCCACTGGCTCGCTGCCAGTGCCATTCGGCTCTTCACAGACCTCTATGTGGCTCGGCAGAAGGCCCGCGCGAAGATCGTTGCGGATGGTTCGGGAAAATTCCGCGGGCAGCCCTCCCGAGACCGCGACCCACGGCCTTTTTCCCGCGCATTCCTGGTCCGCGCGAAGCGCACGAGCAGCCAGCGACACGGCCAAGAACAAGCACGTGGCGACGAACGGACTCCGATTCACGTGCTTCGTATCGTAACAGCTTCCTGGCCGCCGCCCAAACCTGATGCAGGGCGAAGTCGGCGACCGAGACGCTTCAGTGCGCTGCACAACGGCTCGCAACCGTGGTCGCATGCACACCCGTAGGATAACTAGACAAATAGCGATCCCGCGCGCGCTGACACGCCGCAACATTGCCTTTCGACGCGTACACCGAGACCAGTCGGGCCAGCGCATCCTCGCGAAAGCTCGGTCCGATGTTCGTGGCGACCGCGCGCTCGAGCGCCGTGATCGCCCCCCCGAGATCGCCCAAGCGATCCATACGCAAGCGACCGAGCTCGAAGGCCGAGAGGCTGGCGCGAGCGTCGCCCGGATGGAGCCGGAGTAGTTCTTCGTACGCGTGGGCGGCCGCGGCGGGATCTCCCGCGCGTCTGCTCTCAGCAGCTCGTTCGAACAAATCGCGCGCGCTCGGAATTCCGGCAGTCATCGCGGACGGCGCCGCGCTGGCGCTTGCCGCCTTCGCGTCGGGTTGCGTCGCATCGGGTTGCGTCGCGTCGGGTTGCGTCGCATCGCCGCTTCCGGGCTCGGCGGTCGGAGCGGATTCGGACGCGTGCGGTGCGCTCGCCGCGTCTTGGATCCAGCTTTGACCCGCACCCACGCGCGCGACAACCCCCGGACGCCGCGCGCTCGAGACTTCGACCACGCCGCGCGTGACGCTCACCTCGACGCGCGGACTCGCACCGGCCAGCGTTTTGACGCTGAACTGGGTGCCAACCACGCGCACTTCCACATCGCCGGCCACCACCTTGAACTTGCGCTCATCGCGGTGAGTCACGTCACACCACAGTTCGCCGCGCGTCAGCTGAAGAGCGATCGACGACGACTGACTACTATGCACCTGCACTTCACTCTGCGCGCGCAACTTCAGCGACGAGCCGTCATTCAAAGTGACCGACAGCTCGTCGCTCTTGGTTTCGAGCTTGGCGTCGGCCAGCAGGGCATGCTCCCCGGCGCCTGCGACCGGCACGGACGACGGCCGGGATTTCTGCCAGAAGAGGCTGCCGGCTGCAGCGCCCGAAACCGCGGCAGTCAACAAAACCCAGCGCAGCGCGTGGCTCGGCCGCACGTCGAGACGTCGCGAGACGTTCTGCCAAAGACGCTCCACCCGCGCCTCATTGACCTCGGGTTGCACGTAGCGATGGGGCGGTGGGTTCATCGCTCAACCGCCCTTTCCAAACGGGCTTCTGCGGCGTTCAAGCGCCGCTTCACGGTGGAGGTGCTGAGCCTCATGTGTTGGGCAATTTCCGGGATCTCGAGCCGTTCGACACGCCTGAGCACGAGCGCAATGCGCTCTTCCACGCTCAATTGCTCGAGCACGCCGTAGACCGCGCGCAGCTCCGCCGCGATGTCCGGCGGAGCGCTGCGCGAGACCACTTGATCGACGTCGATCGGTTCGCTGCGAAGCAGTCCCAGGCGAACCTGCAGCCTCCGTCGGCGCAAGCGTTTGCCCGCGGTGCGGACGACGATCGAAGACAGCCAGGCTTGGAACGCCTGCGGATTGCTCAAGCGATCCAAGCGCTGGAAAGCCACGAAGAAGCTGTCTTGGACCAAGTCGTCCAGATCCGCGTCGCGCGGCAGGATGCGATACGCGAGACCGAGCACCATCCGCACATAGCGACGAAACAGCGCCTCCCGCGCCCACTCCTCGCCGGCTCGCGCGGCCAGCACGAGCGCGGCATCGCTCGGGCCGGCCCCCGACTTCGTGGGCGGGGGCTGCGGAGGGTGGGACAGCAGCTCTTTCATCGGCATTGCGGGTGCGGGTCATCGCTGGGCGGCGCGCGCCGCGTGCGGGGCGCCTCGTTCGAGTATGTGCCGCAGGCTCGGCCAAGTGGTCCAAAATGGTGGAGGCGGCCGATTTATCGGGCGGGCGCGCACGCCGGCGGCTTGTTTGGCGCACGCCCGGCAGTAGGCTCCGCGGATGCGCTGCCTGCTGGAACAACTCATTTTCGCGGCCGCCTGCGTTGCCATCAGCTGCGGAGGCCGAGCGCAGGACGAGACCGGAGAGCGCGCTGCCACGGCTGGCGGCAGCGCCGGAGTCGCTGCCAGCCGCTGCGACGAGCTGCAAAGCGCCGCAGACCAGGCCCTGCAAGCATTGCTCGCAGCCAACAACGCCTGCGAGGTCGATGCAGATTGTACGAGCGCCGTCGGATTCGGCACGTGTTACACGTATTGCGTCGTGCCCTTGCGGCGCTCGAACGTGGAGGCGTTCTCCCGGGCGGGACGAGAGCTGTGCGGCGCGTACAGCGAGCGAGGCTGCGCGATTGAGTTTGCCTGTCCGAACACGCCGGGCGCCAATTGCAACGCTGGAAGGTGCACATTCGAGTATTAGAGCTGACGGCGGCTGGCAGCTCCCACAAAAGTGGACTACCCTGGTGGGACAATGGCGCAGAAGCGAGCCGGGAAGACCGTCAAAGTCAGCGTTTCCTTGAATCGCGAAGACGTTGCCGTTTTGAAGCGGCGGGCGAGGGAATCCTACGGCGGCAATCTGTCGGCCGCGTTCAGCGAGGCCGCCAAATGGCTTCGTCAGCGCGAGGCGCGCCGGCGGCTGATCGACGAGCTGGGCGGCCCATCCTTGAGCCCTGAAGGAGCCGCCGCGATCGACGCAGAACAGGCCGGCGGCCCCCGCTATGAACCGAAGAAGCCCCGACGAACGAGCGCAGCGTGATCGGCATCACGTTCGACACGGGCGCATTGATCGCGCTCGAGCGCCGTCGCCAGCGCATGAAAGAAGTCGTCGAACGAGCGCTCGCCAAAGATCAGCCAATCACGGTTCCGGCGGATGTCGTGGGTGAATGGTGGCGCGGCCGGACGGATCTGAGAGACCGAATTCTCGAGAGCATGGACGTCGAGCCGCTCACGGAGTCGCTCGCAAAACGTGCGGGAGAAGCGCTGGCCGCGGTCAAAGGGGCAACTCTCGTCGACGCGATTGTGATGGCCTCGGCGGCCTCGCGCGGCGATATCGTGTATTCGAGCGATATCGAGGACCTGGATCGGCTGCGCCGGCACTTCCCGGGAGTGCGAGTGCTTCGAGCTTAGCGCTGGTAAACCGGGGAAAATCGTCGATCGGCGACGCGACGTCTCGATGACAAAGAGTCTGCCAAAGACTCCCGCGCTTTGACACAGCTCGTGTGGAATGAGGCGAGGGCGAGGCGAGCGCGCCACTGGCGAAATTCGCCGAACCGCGGAACATCGATTCTGTGCGCCTTAGCGATTGACGAATCACACGCTCGTCGTCGAGGATAGCGCCCTCGCGAGCACACTCGGAGCGACTCGAGGCGTGTACGGGGCAGGGGATTGCGCCCGTGCGGGTCGAATCGGGAGGGTCGTTCACGGCGTGGGTTGGGTCCGGGAACACACAATCAGACGAGGAGTAGTCGCATCATGAAGGACGAACGCGGTTTCGAGCAGGGGTTGCAGGACTTCGAACTCTCACGGCGCTTGCTGCTGGGCATTGGAGCGGCAGTGGGCCTCAGCGCGCCCTCGGCACTGGCGAGCGGTGACAATCACGGCGGGAGTGGTCACGGGGGTGGGCCGAATCGCCTGCTGATTCGCGGCGGCACGGTGCTCAGCATGGATCCTGAGATTGGCGATCTTTCCTGCGGGGACGTGCTGGTCGAGAACGGCAAAATCAAAGCCATTGCTCCGCAGATCCAGGCGAGCAATGCGCAAGTGGTCGACGCGCGTGGCATGATCGTGATGCCCGGCTTCATCGATACCCACCGCCACATGTGGCAGGGCTTGCTGCGGAACATCGGTCCCGACGATCTGCTCGGCGACTATCTGACCAAAATTCTGTACGGCTTTGCGCCCATCATCACTCCTGAAGAGGTGTTTTGGGGGGACACGATCAGCGCTCTTTCGGCGGTGAATGCGGGCGTAACGACCGTCTTGGACTGGTCGCACATCGCCACCAGCCCGGCTCATACCGACGCGGCGATCGATGCCTTACGCCGCATCGGCGTGCGCGCGGTTTACGGTTATGGGCCGAATTTCGGCCTGCCCGTCCCTTGGTATCAGAACCTCGACAATCCCTACCCCGGAGACATCGTTCGATTGAGGAGCCAGTATTTTTCTTCGGACGATCAACTGCTCACGCTGGCGCTCGCCGCCGCCGGGCCCGAATTCTCGAACGTGGATGCGGCCGTGATCGAATGGAACCAGGCCCGCGAAGTGGGGGCGCCGATCAGCGTGCACGTCGGTGTCGGCGGCCTCGGCAATCAAGGGCTGCTCGCGCAGCTCGCGAGCCGTGTGCCGCTCGCCGATGACACGACGTACATCCACACCTGTACACTCAGCGACAGCGAGTGGCAGATGATCGCCGACACGGGTGGCAGCGTGTCTTTGGCCATCCCGATCGAGATGCAAATGGGCCACGGCCTGCCCCCCATCCAGAAGGCGCTCGACCTCGGCATTCGACCGAGCCTGAGCGTCGACGTGGAGACCAACCAGCCGACGGACATGTTCACCCAGATGCGCGCTTGCTTTGCGCTTCAGCGCGGGCTCTTGAACAAGGATCATCTGTTTCCGGATACCTCGCACGTAGCAAAGCTATTGACCGCGAAAAACGTGCTGGAGTTCGCAACCCTCGAGGGCGCGCGCACGAACCACCTGGCCCACAAAACGGGCTCGCTCACGCCGGGAAAGCAGGCAGACTTCATCCTCCTGCAGACGCAAGCGCTGAACGTCGCGCCGCTCAACAATCCAACCGGAGCAGTCGTACTCGGCATGGATACCAGCAACGTCGATTCGGTGTTCGTCGCCGGACGCCCACTCAAGTGGAAGGGCTCGCTGGTGGGCGTCGACGTCGAGCGGCTGCTGCGCCAACTCAGCCAAGCGCATGAAGCATTGATGGCGCGCGCCGGCGTGTAGATGAAAGCTCGATGGTGGCGCTCTCGGCGCTGAGGGCGCGAATCGAAGCGAGCGGGCCGCGTTGATGAAAGCCAGCGTGGCCTGCTCCGCGAGCGATGTCCAATCGGGGTCACGCAGGCCGCGCACAGCGTGCTAGCTTGGTGGCCGTGACCCAACACGCCGCTTGGACGCCGTACTGGTTCATGTTGCTCGTGTTCGGGTGCACCGGCTCGAACTCGAGTAGCGAGAACAGCGCGACGGGTGGCCAAGGGATCGCGGGTGCGCGAACGGACGGAGGTGCAGGAACCGGCGCAGGCGGCGTCGCGAGCGCGGGCGCAGGCGGCCAGCTGGCTGGCGGCGCGCCCGCGGGCGGTGGCGGTGGAACAGGAACGGCCGGCGTAACAAGCGCGAACGGAGGACACGCTGGAGCTGCGGGCGGCGACGGCGCGACAGCCGGGAGTGGTGGCGCTCTCTCCTACAGCACCGAATTCGACCTCACTGAGGCGCCGATCTCCGAGCATGGCGCCTGGACGCACTCGGGCCTGGACTGGACTCAGGTCGACACCGCGTCCGGAAGGGCGTTCGGTACACACAGCGGGAGTGCCTACAATGACTCGTACGCGCACCTCGACGGCTTCCCGCCCGATGTCGAAGTGAGCGTGGTGATCTATCTCGATGGCTCGATTGGCTCGAGCTACCACGAGGTCGAGATCCTTCTGCGCTGGTCGGATTCAGCGCACGATGCACATGGCTACGAATGCAATCTCAACTATGCCGGTGGCTATGCGGAGATCGTGCGCTGGAACGGCCCGCTCGGAGACTATACTTACATCGGCGGCGGTCAGGGCGCTGGCGGCGGGCACAAGCCGAGCAATGGCAGCGTGTTCAAGGCTCGCATCCAAGGCAACATCATCACCACTTCGCTCGATGGCGTCGTGCTCCAAACCGCGGACATCACTGCGGCGAGCGGCTCGGTTTGGCACAGTGGTCAGCCCGGAATGGGTTTTTTCAACGGCGAGTCCGGCAAATACGGACTACAGAGCTACGCGGTGCAGTCCCTCTGACGAGCGGGCGCGCCCGCTAGCCCAATCCAACCCCAGGTTTTGGGGGCAAGCGGGCGTGGCGCTCGCAATTCGTCGCGTAGCTCGCAGGTAGGCTTACCCAGCCGAGCACGTCCGGTTGCTCGGGCAGTGTGCGCAGTCACGCTTCACGCTCACCCAGGCGTGCTGGCCGATCGACGCTCACTGTTGCTGCCAGATGGAAGCGGCAATGATCTGCCACTCTGTGCCTTGCTTCAGCCAAACGCGCATGAACTTGAGCGTGTGTGCTCCCATGGCGCCTTCATACAGCCGGTGCAAGTCACCACCACGGCCGGGCCGTGCTCGTGCAGCCGAAAGTTGCTCATCTCCACTTTCGTGAACTTTGCGGTTCCCGTGGGCTGATGAGCGGCGATCACTTTGGATTTCTGCAACTGGCCGTCGAGCACGGCGTCATCGGCCAATCGACGCTCGAAGAACGCCGGGTCGGGAGCGAGCTCCGCTTGGCGCAGCTGCTCTTCGAGCGCCAAAATTTCGCTTTCGACCACGGCTTCCTGGATCATCATGGTCGGCACAGCGTACGCGCTGGCGAAGGCTGTGAGGGTGAGAAAATTCGCGCAGCGATCTGAGGCAGCATTGATTTCTCGGTTTCGGGCGGCCTGCTCGGACTGAGTCACGTCGCAACGGCACGGCCGATGCAGCGAAGCGGCCATGGCCAATACCGAAATGGGCTCATCCGTGTTCCGCGCGGTGATCCCGCGCGACGTTCGCGAGCGCCTCGACTCGGAACGAGAGAAGATCGCCGACCGGCACGCAAGCGACTCGAGCTCCATGGCGCCGCCCCGCGCGCAGCAAGCTGCCGTCCTGCTGCGCTCAGGCACGATGTGGGGACTGCTTTATCTGCCGATGATCGTCGTGATCGCAGTCCTTTCATTCATGATTTACAACCTGCGCTCCGGCCCGGGGCGTATCCCCGGAGCAGGAGATCGAGCCTCACCCAACGCGCAGCCCGGCGACAAATAAGCCCCGTAGGCAAGCGGGTCGTCCTGCCACGCCGCGTCCGAATGACACGGCGGCTGAAGCGGCCGCAGGAGGACACAGCTGCTCAGTGCCCGCTGTTCGCAACTGCCCGGTGCTGAATAAGCCGTCGTTCTACCTGGTCCCGACACCGGGAGTTGTCATCAGCGCGACGACGGTGCTCCCGCACACCTCGATGATGTCAGCGCGCCGGACAACGATTGTATCGGTTTGCCGAGAGGTGTTCGCTTCAGCGTGACTCGCAGACGTACGGCAGCTCGGCATCGCAGCTCAGATCGCCCCACCTTCCGTCCGAGAGATACATGGTCAGACAGTCCGCGGCGCCTGCGATTGGGCTTTCGTTGTTCGGTTCGCCGTCGCTCCAGTTCGTGTAGCGCCCGTTGAGAGGCTCTCCATTCGCATCTCCGCTCCAGAACGAAACGCCATCCGCCCAGCGCCACTCGCCTTCGGTCGTGGAGTCGTTTGCGCCGATGAAGGCTCGCACGGCGTCGCCCCGATACAGACTCACAAGAGTTTGTGCGATCCAATCGTTTTCGGCTTCATCATCGATTACGGCGAGCGTCATGCCACGGGTTCCACAGTCGGCCCGAGCGCTGCTTTGAGTCGATGCACCGAAGCAGAAGGCGTACTCGTGTCCGCGACTCGTCGCCGACACGCAACCAGCGGTCCCGGACTCAGGATCTCCACCCGTCCCCGCCTGACTGCCCGCGCCCGGTAAACCGCCTGCGCTCGGCGCGCCGCCCACGCTCGACTCGCCCCCCGAATCCAGCACGCCCCCGCGGCCCGAGCTCGACACGGTGCCCCCACCACTCGCGTTCGTTCCCCCGCTCGAAGCGGCGCTGCCTGGATCGTCAGTCTCCAGATAGTAGCCGTCTTTCAGAGGACAACCCGGCAGGAGCAACGCTGCTGCCACAAGAAATACGAGCAGTTCGCCTGCCCTCGAGTATCGGCCGAGCACGAACGCATCGCTCGGGCGTCGCGTAGTCGAGGGAGATGATGTCGGAGTGCTTCGCATGACCGCGGCCCATGGGACCGGAAGAACCGCTTGAGCTTTAGGCTTTCGCAGTGCCAGAACGGCCCCCGGCCGAAACAGATAAGAACGATGGCACGTGACTGAAATCCACCCCGCGCCACCACCCACAAAGTAGAAAATCCCCGGCGTTCGGGCGCCAGGGATTCATTCTGTGTGTCTCTGTCTGTCGGGGCGGGCAGATTCGACGGTCGCCATTGCGAAGGGCGCTTGCTCATGCGTGATCGGTAATGAAACCGCGACTTTCGATGAATCTGCCCTGACGGATGGAGACGCCAGGTGACGCGTTGTTGCGTGGTGTTGGGTAACTGGTGGGAAACGGGGTGGGGGGCCTGCTATGCTTCTGAGGGTGAACCAGCGGCTACCCCTCGACGAAGCGATTCAGGCCCTTCGGCGCGATCCGACGCACCCGGTGCGCGTGAAGGTCGACGACGAGCTGACCGTCGAGGTGCGGGCTGTTGAGGCTCCGGCATCCGCCGAGAAGACCCTGGGCGAGCTCTTGCGGGAGATCGGCACCTGGGAGGGGGAGAGCGGTCCGGAGCTGGACGCGCTCTTTGCGCGGCAGCGAGGCAACCGCCAGGTCCCTGACCTGCCGTGAAGTACGTCCTCGACACCAACATCGTGGCCCGACTGCTCGAAGGCGATCCGCGGGTGGTGCCGCGCGTCGCTGGTCTTGGGGTGAGCAGCCTCGGGATCCCGCTCGTCGTGCTCGCGGAATTGTTGTTTGGCGTCGAGAAGTCCGCGCGTCGGGAGGCGAACCGGGCGCGCCTCGAGCTGTTCGCCGCGGGTGTGCGCGTGCTTCCGTTCGATTTGGCGCTTGCGACTCGCTACGCGACTGTGCGCGCCGACCTCGAACGAAAGGGACGGCCAAAGACAGACTTCGATTTGGTAGTGGCGTGCACGGCTCTCGAGCATGGTGCGACGCTGGTCACGAACGACGGTGGTCTGAAGGACGGTGCGATCGACGGCCTGTTGGTCGAAGACTGGCTCTGAACTCTTTGCGCGTGCGCGACGGGGTCGCAGGCGACCGATGCCGCGTGAGGTCAATAGAAGTTGTGGACACAAGCGCTCGGCTGCATCGTCCAAGACTGGAGAATGGTCGTCGAGTTGCCCGATGAGCGGTAGTCAATCTTCACCACGAGCGACGCGCGGTTCAGCGAGAGCGTGAACCAGCCAAAGTCTGGGGTGCCATCCTCGTCGAGCGTCACGGTGACTTGCGCATTCACATAGCCGTCTTGTTGCGGGTGAAGAACGCAGTCGTCGAAGATTGCTTCGCCGCGTCCTTGATGCTTCCGGTCACGAACAGGTCGTCCCCTGCGACACAAGTTCCGAGCGCCGCCGCACCACTCAATAACGCGCGCGGGTGAGCACCAGCGTCGCGATGCGCATCCCGCCGTAAGCGGGCGAGCCATGCGCCACCAAAGCGGATTGCAAGAGCAAGCGCTGCGTTCCAAGGCACAGCGAAGTCGATGAACGCGCGGGTAGTGACATCGCTCGCAAACGGGAGCCACGACCGTGCGCAATATCCACGTGAAGCCACGCGCGCCGGCGCGTGCAGCGGGGCGCTGCTGCCGTAGATCGTCCGCGCCGAGGGCGACGTTGCAGTATGACTCCGTCGTCGCGCTTCTACGTGAGTGCCAGATCACAACGGTCAGCACGAGAATTACATAACGTGTGAGCGCGTGGGTGTTTCGTGGACGCACGTCGGAACCTCTAGCGAACGTGCCTACTTGATTTCCCGCCAAGTCTTACGCGCGCAACGCGGCCCCGTTCCCTGGCTCGTGTCCATTCGTTTCGATGTGAGGCGACCCTCTGCACACACGGTCCTCCAGGTGCTCTCGAAAGCGCGCCTAGGAGCGCTCGCGCGTGAAGCCGGTGTCATGATCAAGGCGAGTAGTACGAAAGACGAGCAGGTGGTCGCTCTCGCGCGAAAGTCGAAGGCCTCGCTCGCGCAGCTGCTGCGCGCGTTCGAACGCGATGAGCTCAAGCATGCGTGCCGCGAGCATGGACTGGGCGATAGTGGGCGCTCGCGGAGCCAGCTCGCGCAGCGCATTATGGGCGCTGCCGGCGTTGCTCCGGAGTCGGCTGTTCCGAGCAGCGTGCCGCAATTCCGCCTGTCGCCGGAAAAGGGCGATATCGTGTTGGTTCGTCAGCGACAGTACTTGGTGACGGAGGTGATCGCGCCGGCTTCGCAAGGCGTCATGACCGTTGTGCGCTTGGTCTGCCTCGACGACGACGCGCAAGGGCGCACGCTCGAAGTGCTGTGGGAGCTCGAGCTCGGCGCGCGCATTTTGCAGGCCGACTCGCATCTCGGTGCGATCGAGCTGCTGGATGAGCCCCGGGAGTTCGCGGCCTATTTCCATGCCGTGAAGTGGAACCGAGTGACGGCAACGGACGGGCGGCTGTTCCAAGCGCCCTTCCGCGCCGGCATCGCGCTCAAGGCGTACCAGCTCACACCACTCCGCAAGGCGCTGGAGCTCCCCCGCGCGAACCTGTTCATCGCCGATGACGTGGGCCTAGGCAAGACGATCGAAGCGGGGCTCGTCGTTCAGGAGCTGCTTCTTCGGCAACGAATCGATTGGGTGCTAATCGTCTGCCCGGCTGCCGTCACGCAACAGTGGAAGGGCGAGCTCGAGCGGCGCTTCGGGCTGTCTTTCGAGATCTACAATCGGGACTTCGTCACGCGGCGTCGGCAAGAACGCGGGTTTCAGGTGAACCCGTGGACGACGCACAATCGATTCATCGTCTCGTACCAGACGTTCCGCCGGCCGGAGTACCGAGACCCGCTGCTGCACTCCCTGGACGCGCGACGGCACAAGAGCTTGCTCGTGCTGGACGAGGCGCACACGGCCGCGCCCGCCACGGCCACGAAGTACGCGCGCGACACGAAGACGACGCGAGCCATCCAGGATCTCTCGGGTCGCTTCGAGAATCGCCTGTTCCTCAGCGCAACGCCCCACAACGGACATAGCAATTCGTTCAGCGCGTTGCTCGAGATGCTGGATCCGCAGCGCTTTCTGCGCGGGTCGGTGGTGTCGGGCCCCGAGCAGCTCGCACCCGTGATGGTTCGACGCCTGAAGTCGGACCTGATTGCGCTCGGGATCGGCGGCTTCCCCACGCGGCGCTTGGTCCAGCTCGACCTCGTCCACGAGAAGTCCGAGTGGCTTGCGCGCCCCGTGCGGGAAGATGGATCCGGCGAGGTGATCCGGCTCGGCAAGGGGGCGCCGGTAGAGCTCGAGTTGAGCACGCTCCTCGCCCGTTACACGGCACTCGCGTGCCCGGCGAAGGGCCGCGGACGGTTCGTGTTCATCAACCTGCAAAAGCGCCTGCTGTCGAGCGTTGAGGCCTTCACACGCACGCTCGAGAAGCACGCCGCGAGTGTGGGTTTATCGCTCCGATCGCAGGCGGCCGCCGAGGACTTCGACCCGGTCGAGGACAGCGACGACAGCGAGGACGGCGTCGCGAGGCCATCGCGAGGTTCCCGGGCAACGCGAAGAGTCTGGGTAACTAGCGGGAAACGACCCGCGCTGACCCACCCAGCATCACCACCAACAAAGTAGAAAACCCCCGGCGTTCGGGCGCCGGGGATTCATCTGTGTGTCTCTGTCTGTCGGGGCGGGCAGATTCGACGGAGCCAGACAGAGGCTTCGCGTCCCTGGTCCTGGCCCTTCGTCGGGTGCGTGACTGTGAGCTGTCTCACAGTCACGAGTCGCTCTCACCAGGCGTGTCGGCCGAGCTTGGGTTCTGCGCCGTCGTTGAAAAAGCCGGCAGTCGGGCCCATTGGGCCGAGGGTGGCGAGCTGCACGGCGACGGCTGCGCCTTGTTCGACGCTGCGATAGCCCTGATTGTCGTTGAGGTCCGTCGCGACGTAGCCGGGGTTTGCGGCATTCACTTTGATGCCGTGCGCGGCCAGCTCTTTGGCGAAGGACACGGTGATCATGTTCAGCGCGCTCTTCGAGGAGTTGTAGCCGAGCAGGTTGACGCTGTAGGTTCCACTCGTCACGTCCAGCTGCTCGGCGATCGAGCCGAGGCTGCTGCTCATCATCACGATGCGGCCCTGGCCGGCTTTGCGCAGAAACGGCGTGAACGCCTGGGTTACGCGGACCGGGCCGAACACATTCACTTCGTACACGGCGCGCATGTCGTCGAGGCTGGCGGCGGTCGGCGGGGTGTAGCCGCCGACCGCAATGCCGGCGTTGTTGACCAGCACGTCGAGCGTGTCGCTGGTTTTGCCGTAAGTCGCTGCCGCTGCTCTCACGCTAGCGTCGTTGGTCACGTCGAGCGCCAATAGCTTTGCGTCAAGTCCCTCTTTACGCAAGGCCGCGGCCGCCTGTTCGCCGCGCTCGGCATCGCGACATCCGAGCCAGACCGAGTATCCCCGCTGACCGAGCTGGCGCGCGATTTCGCGGCCGATCCCCTTGTTAGCGCCAGTGATCAGCGCAGTTTTCCGAATGCTCATCGCTCCGTCTCCTTCATGCATTCCTGATAGTTGCAGTGCCGAGGCGAGCGCGCGCCGGATGCTGCCAGAGTCTTGCCTGATCCTCTCAAACCGCGCGCTGCTCGGTTGCGTGGTCCGCCACCTCCTGAGATGATGACTGCCATGCACGATCCTACGGCCGAGCTCCGCGCGCTGGTGCAGCGCTACGCAGCGCCCTCGTGCCGTGAGCTGCTTTCCAACCTCACCCTGTGGTCGAGCTACGGGCCCAAGCCGCCGATACCCGTGATCTACGAGCCAATGCTGTATTTCACCGTGCAGGGGATCAAGCGGATGACCGTGGGGGAACGGCAGCTGGATCATTGTCCGGGCACTTTCCTGCTCGCATCGATCGACGTCCCGGTGGTGTGCACGGTCATCGACTGCAGTCCGGAGCGCCCTTACCTCGGGCTCGCGCTCAGGCTCGAGCGGGCCATGGTCGCCGCGCTCCTGCTGGACTTGCCCGCACGACCCGAACCCGTGCCCGATGCCGCCCAGGAAGAGCTCGAACCAATGACCATCAGCCCTTCGACGCGGGCGATGGAGGATGCGCTCCTCCGCTTGGTCCGTCTCGTGGAGGCACCAGACGACGTGCCTCTGCTCCGTCCCATGATTGAGCGAGAATTACTTTACCGCGTGCTGAAGAGTGACCATGGTCGGGTGCTGCGTCAGTTTGCGCGCGCCGACAGCCGCTTGTCGCAGATCCATCGCGCGGTGAAGTGGCTCCGTGAACACTTGGCAGAGCCCATTCCGGTCGAGACGCTGGCAGGCGTTGCCTCGATGAGCGTCTCGTCGTTTCACCGCCACTTCAAGGCGGTTACCGGTCTCAGCCCGCTCGCTTATCAC
>DASSMT010000051.1:0-16156 GCA_035688655.1 Polyangiaceae bacterium
AGCGGGAGCAGATCAAGGCCGCCTTGCGCAAGCTGGAGGCGAAATTCAGCTCGTCTGCTCGACGCCTGCTGGTGGTCGAGGACGATACGCCGCAGCGAGACGCGATTTGTCAGTTGCTCGGCGGGGAAGGAGTGGAAATCATCGCGGTGGGTACGGTGCGCGAGGCGCTCGAACAGCTGCGCTCGGGCACGCTCGACTGCGTGGTGACCGATCTGGCCCTTCCGGATGGCAGTGGTCACGACCTGCTTCGGGAAATGGCTGCAGACGAGGCATACTCGTTCCCTTCCGTGGTCGTCTACACCGGCCGGTCGTTGAGCGCAGAGGAGGAGCAGCGGCTCAGGATGTACTCCAACTCCATCATCGTCAAAGGCGCGCGCTCTCCTGAGCGATTGCTCGATGAGGTCACGCTCTTTTTGCACCAAGTCGAGTCGAAATTGCCGCCCGAACGCCAGCGCATGCTGAAGAAGGCGCGCAGCCGGGAGGCGATCTTCGAAGGGCGGCGCGTGCTGGTGGTCGAGGACGACGTGCGAAACGTGTTCGCGCTGACCAGCGCGCTGGAACCCAAAGGCATGAAGGTTACGATCGCTCGTAACGGGCGCGAGGCGCTCGCCGCTCTGGAGCGGGAGCCGGCGATCGAGTTGGTGCTGATGGACGTCATGATGCCGGAAATGGACGGTCTCACGGCCACGCGCGCGATTCGCAAACAACCGAAGTGGGCCAAGCTTCCGATCATCGCCTTGACCGCCAAGGCAATGAAAGACGACCAAGAGCGCTGTATTCAGGCGGGTGCGAACGAATACATACCCAAACCGCTCGATATCGACATGTTGCTCTCCCTCTTGCGCATCTGGATCCCGAAGTGACCGAACTGTGGCCTAGCGAAGCCGTCGCCGAGGAAGACATCGAGATCGAGCTGTTGCTGCGGGCGATCTACCTGAAGTTTCACTACGATTTTCGAAACTACGCGCGGTCGTCGCTCAGGCGACGGCTGGACAGCGCGCTGTCCGCCTTCAACTGCCGCAGCTTTTCCCTACTGCAGGACCGGGTGCTCCACGACGAATCCGCATTCCCGCAATTGATGCGCTATTTGACCATTCAAGTCAGTGACCTATTTCGCGACGCCGAGTACTTTCGTTCGCTACGGACCAACATCGTCCCGGTGTTGCACACTTACCCCTCGTTGCGCATCTGGGTCGCTGGTTGCAGCACGGGCGAGGAAGCGTATTCGCACGCGATCGTGCTCGCTGAAGAGGGGTTACTGGAAAAGAGCACGATTTACGCTACCGACATCAATCGCGAAAGTTTGAATATCGCACAGGCGGGCATCTATCCGAGCGAACGACTACAGACTTTTGCGGACAACCACCGTCGGTCGGGCGCGTCGGTTCCGCTTTCGAATCACTGTACCTCGGCTTACGGTTCGGTGGTCTTTGCCCGCTCGATTCGGGAACGGATCTTGTTTTCCGACCACAGCCTCGTCACGGATGGCGTGTTTGCCGAGATGCAGGTCGTCTCGTGTCGCAACGTGCTCATCTATTTCGAGCGTGCGCTGCAGAACCGCGCGCTCCGCCTGTTCAAGGACTCGTTGTGTAGGCGCGGCTATCTGGGCCTCGGGGCCCCCGAAACGCTGCGCTTCACCGAGTTCGAGCGTGATTTCACGGAGGTCGCGCAACGCTGGTACCAAAGATGCTGATCCAACCATTGCCGCCCGTGAAGTTTCTGATCGTCGACGATCGCGACGAGAATCTGCTCGCGTTCTCCGAGATTTTGCGGCGTGATGGGCTCGAGTTGGTGACCGCGCGCTCCGGCAGCGAGGCGCTGGAACAGCTGCTCATCCACGATTTCGCTCTGGCCATCATCGATGTTCAGATGCCGGAGATAGATGGCTTGGAGCTGGCCGAGCTGATGCGCAGTTCGGAGCGGACGCAGCGTGTCCCCATCGTGCTCGTTACGGCAGGTTCGCGCGAACGCGCCCGCCTATTTCGCGGCTACGAAGCGGGGGCCGTCGACTACCTGTACAAGCCGATCGAGCCGGTGGTGCTGCTGAACAAGGCCGAGACGTTTTTCGAACTGTTCAGGCAGAAGCAGCAGCTGGCTCGCCAGATCGAACAACTGCGTGAAGCGCACGAGCTTCAAGCGCGGATCTTGCGGTTCAACGAGATGTTCGTCGCCGCGCTCGGTCACGATCTCAGGAACCCGATCAGCGCGGTGATCACGGGCGCGAAGCTGATCGCTCGCCGGACGACGGACCCGGATATCGTGCGTCTGTCCAAGACCATTCAGAACGGCGCGACGCGAATGCAGCGCATGACCAACGCCCTCTTCGACCTGACCCGCGCGCGGCTCGACGGCGGGATCCCCATCACGCGCGGACCGCTGGATTTGCAGCCGCTCGCCGAGCGCGTCTTCGAAGAGCACCAACTGGCGGCGCCCGCCCGCCCCATGTCGCTGGCGATTCACGGCAACCTGCAAGGCAATTGGGACGGCACGCGGATCGAGCAGGTGATCTCCAATTTGCTCGGCAACGCAGTTCAGCACGGCCTCGAAAACGTCCCGGTCATCATGGACCTGCGGGGCGATGCCCAGGTCGTGCACATCGAGGTGCGCAACGGCGGTGCGATTCCGAGCTCTGCCATGTCCGATCTGTTCAACCCGTTCAGAGGCAGACGCAGCGGGCCGCGCTCGGATGGGCTCGGGCTCGGGCTTTTCATCGTGCAGCAAATCGCACTTGCGCACGGCGGGCGTGTCGACGCGGAGTCTTCCGAGACCGGGGGCACCTCGTTCCGCTTTCGCCTCCCGCGCGAGGCCTCTTCCGCATCCGAACCGGTGTTCGCAGCCCAGCCAGAGCGCCAGGGAGGCAGCTGAGCGCGTCGCCCGCGCTGCTGGCAGCGTTTGGACAGCGTGCCCAATTGACGACAGCGTTGCGCGCGCCGTGCTCGGCGAATTCCGGCTGACACTCGGGCATGCGCCGACAGCGGGGAATGGCACCGATTCTTGCATATCGGATGCGACGTGATGACCCACTCGAACTCGGATGCGGGAGCGCACGCGACGAGGACCCCGGCAACACGGGCTCGCTCGAGGCCGCGCTGGCTCACTGCGTTGCTCTTGGGTTTGCTCGTAAGCTGCGCAGAGCCCGTGAAACCTGCGCCGCCGCCGGCGTCCGTGGTCGCGGTACCCGTGGCGCGCGAGAATTTGGCGCTGTTCATCGAGGCCGTGGCCACCATCGATGGCTTCGTCAACGCCGATATCCGGGCGCGCGTGAAAGGTTACGTGCGCGGGCAACATTACAAAGATGGCGCGACGGTCAAGCAAGGGCAGCTGCTGTTCAGCATCGAGCCGGACGAGTACGCCAACGCGGTCGCGGCTGCGCGTGCTGCACTGGTGCGCGCTGAGGCGGCCAAGAAGAACGGGACCATCGAGCTCAATCGCAATCAGCTGCTCTCGCAGCAGGGCCTAGTGGCGACGCAGGTGTTCGACAAGGCAGTGGCCACCGCGGGCGATGCCGAGGGCCAGGTACTGGCAGCGCGGGCTGCCTTGCAGCAAGCCGAGCTCAACCTGTCCTACACCCAGATACACGCTCCAGTGGCTGGCGTGGCAGGGCTTGCGCTCGTGCGCGCTGGCAATCTAGTCGGACAGGACGGCCCAACCCTACTTACCACCGTGTCGCAGGTCGATCCGATTCGCGTCAACTTTCCCATGAGCGAAATCGACTACGTGCGCTTCCCGGAGCGCTTGAAACATCTCGAGCAACGCGACGTTGCCTGGGCGCGCCAGCAATTCGCTAGGCTCGACGCCCAGCACGGAGCGGGCAGCGGCGACCCCGGCCTCGAACTGGTGCTCGCGGATGGTAGCGTCTATACGCACCGCGGAGTGCTGGTCGCCGCCAATCGGCAAGTCGACGCCAGCACTGGTACCATTCAATTGCAGGCCTTGTTTGCCAATCCCGAAGGAGCACTCAAGCCGGGTCAGTATGGCCGCGTGCGCATTCCGCGGGAGGATCAAGGTCAGGCGGCTCTGGTCGTGCCGGAGAAAGCGCTGATTGCGACGCAAGGCAGCTTCTCGTTGGGAGTCGTCGGTCGGGATCGTCGCGTCCACCTGCGACAGGTCGAGGTCGGGCCCGCGACGCGGGGCATGCGCATCGTGACCAAGGGGGTCAGCGAAGGCGACCAGGTCGTGGTCGAGGGGCTGCAGAAGATCAGCGAAGGGTCGTTGGTCGCGTTGCTACCGGCGCGCTCTGCTTCCTAGCAATGTCGAACTTTTTCATTCGCCGACCGATCGTTGCAATCGTGATTGCGATTCTCACGGTGTTGATCGGAATTGCCTCCTTGCTCGGCCTGCCGATTGCGCAGTTCCCGCAGATTCTTCCGCCGCAGGTCAACTTGACCACGACCTACACCGGAGCAGATGCGCTGACCATCGAGCAATCGGTCGCGACTCCAATCGAGCAGCAGATCAACGGCGTCGACCGAATGCTGTACGTACAGTCGACGAATGCCAATGACGGCTCGATGAATCAGGTGGTCACTTTCGACGTCGGCACCGACGGCGACGTCGCCAACGTGCTGGTCAACAATCGTTTTTCACAAGCACAACCGTTTCTGCCGCAGGACGTGAAAAACTTCGGCGTCACGATCAAGAAGTCGCTCGCGTTTCCGCTGATCGTGATTGCGCTGTACTCGCCCGACGGTCGTTACGACCCGACCTTCCTCTCCAACTACGCGTTGATCAACATCAACGACGCGCTCTTGCGCGTGAAAGGCGTCGGCGACATCCGAAACCTCGGGTCATCCGAGTATTCCATGCGTATCTGGGTGGATCCGGACGTGCTGGCGCGGTTGTCGCTCACCGTGAGCGACATTCAAAACGCGATCCGCAATCAGAACATCGTCAACCCGGCAGGACAGGTGGGGGCGGAGCCTGCGCCGCCGGGTCAACAACTCACCTTCACGGTCCGCGCCCAGGGGCGACTCGCGGAGCCGGACGAGTTCGGCAGCGTGGTGGTGCGCGAGAACCCCGACGGCACCAGCGTGCGCTTGCGAGACGTGGCGAAGATCGAGCTCGGCGCGCTCAACTACCAGCAGTACGGAACTTTCGGTGGAAAGCCGGCCGCCGTGATCGCGGCATTCCAAACGCCGGGCTCGAACGCCTTGGACGTCGCTCGCTCGATCCGAAAGACCATGGCAGACCTGGCCAAGCGCTTTCCGCCTGGCGTTGGTTACACCATCTCGCTGGACACGACCAAGCCCGTCACCGCTGGCATTCGCGAAATCATCGAAACTTTGTTGGAAGCGCTAGTGCTGGTGATGCTCGTGGTGTTCGTGTTCCTGCAGAACTGGCGAGCGACGCTGATCCCGCTGTTGACCGTACCCGTGTCGTTGATCGGCGCGTTTGCTCTATTTCCGCTGCTCGATTTTTCAGTCAACACTCTGTCGCTGTTTGGCTTGGTCCTCGCCATTGGCCTGGTCGTCGATGATGCGATCGTCGTGGTCGAGGCAGTCGAGCAGCACATCGAGCTGGGCAAGAGCCCGCGTGAGGCGACCGTGCAAGCGATGAAGGAGGTGCAAGGGCCCGTCGTGGCCATCGCGCTGATTCTCGCGGCTGTATTCGTCCCGGTCGCGTTTCTGAGCGGGATCACCGGCCAATTGTATCGGCAATTCGCGCTCACGATCGCGGTCTCGGTGCTGATCTCGGCCTTCAACGCGCTCACGTTGAGTCCCGCGCTGTCCGCGTTGCTGCTCAAACCTCGCTCGGAGTCGAAGGGGCTCCTGGCGCGCCTCGGGCGCTCGTTCAATCGCGCTTTTTCCGCGACCACCAACGGCTATATCTCCGTCAATCGCAGGTTGGTACGGAAGCTCGCGATCCCGCTCGTGCTGATGGCGGGGGTCGCCGGCATCTCGGTCGCGCTAGCCGGGCGCGTGCCGACCGGGTTCGTACCCGATGAGGACCAGGGTTGGGCGCTACTCGTGGTGCAGCTTCCAGACGGAGCGTCCATGCAGCGCACCAAGGCCGTGTATTCCAAGCTCGATGCGATCCTGTCCAAAGAACAGGGACTCGACTACTACACGGGCATCGCTGGTTTCAACTTTCTGACGCGCACTGCGTCGAGCTACAACGGCACCGGGTTCGTGGCCTTCAAATCCTGGGACGAGCGCAAGGCGAGAAACATGAGCGCGACGGCGATCCTCGGCCGGCTCAACGCTCAATTTTCGCGCATCGCCGAGGCGCGCGTGTTCGCGGTCGCTCCGCCTGCGATTCCCGGGATCAGCGCGGCGGGTGGCTTCAGCATGATGCTTCAGGACCGCAGCGGTGAGTCAGTCGCCTTTCTGGCTGAAAATGTGGGCAAATTCCTGGCCGCAGCCAAGAAGCGACCCGAGCTTCAAAACCTCCGCCCACTCTCTTCGCTGGCCGTGCCGCAGCTCTTCGCCGACGTCGACAAGGACAAAGTACTCAAGCAAGGAGTGGCATTGAGCGAGGTGTATGCCGCGTTGCAAACCTTCCTCGGCGGGTCATACGTGAACGATTTCAGCCGGTTTGGCCGACAATGGAAGGTGTTCGTGCAGGCCGAAGGCGGAGTGCGCGCGTCACCCGACGACATTCGAAGGTTCTACGTGCGCAACAACCGCGGCGAAATGGTGCCACTCTCGTCCTTCGTCAACGTCAGGCAAGTGACCGGGCCTGAGTTCACCGTCCGCTTCAACCTTTATCGCGCGGTCGAGATCCAGGGGACTCCCGCGCCCGGCTACAGTTCGGGGCAGGCGCTCCGAGCGCTCGAAGAAGTTGCAGCCCAGGTCCTGCCCCCGCAGATGGGCTATGCCTGGAATGCGCTTTCCTACCAGGAGAAGGCATCCGAAGGGGGCTCGGCGCGCGTGCTCGGGTTGTCGCTTTCGTTCGTATTTCTGATCTTGGCGGCCTTGTACGAAAGTTGGTCGCTCCCATTCAGCGTCCTACTCAGCACGCCGGTTGCCATGTTGGGCGCGTTCCTTGGTCTCTTGTCGCGTAGTTTGGACAACAGTGTGTACGCGCAGATCGGGCTCGTGATGTTGGTGGGATTGACGGCCAAGAACGCGATTTTGATCGTCGAGTTCGCCAAGGCGGAGCGAGAAAAAGGCCGACCCATTTGCGATGCCGCATTGCAAGGCGCGCGCCTGCGCTTGCGCCCGATCCTGATGACTTCTTTCGCCTTCGTGCTCGGTTGCGTTCCACTCTGGATCGCAACGGGTGCCGGCGCGGCAGCGCGTCGAGTGATGGGCACGGTCGTGATTTCCGGCATGCTCGCGGCCACGCTGCTCGGCATCTTCTTCATCCCAGCGTTGTTCGTCGCGGTCGAAAGGCTGAGGGCCTGGCGCGAGCCTGCCGAGGGCGCGAATGCCGTCGCCCCCACGCAGAGTCCTGCCGAATAGACCGACTGCGGTGCGCGTCGCGTCGACCACGCGCGCGAGGAAGCGCAGCCACGACGCGAAACTCGCGACCCGAAAATCGAAAACGGGTGGACAGCTCGAGCAGTCCACCCGTCCGAGCCGGCCCCCGACTACGTTATTGAGTTGCTGCTTGGCGGCGATCCGGCGCCGTGCGAAGCGATCGAAACGCGGTGCGGAGTTCCTCCGTGAACAGCTTGGGCTGCTCCCAGGCCGCGAAATGGCCGCCTTTCGCGAGCCGATTGTAGTGGATCAGTTTCGGGTACGCCTTTTCCGTCCAGCTCCGCGGTGCGGCATAGATCTCGTCGGGGAAAACGCTCACCGCAACCGGAATCGCCACGTGCTTCGGGGCGAAGAAGGCGAGCTTGCTCTCCCAATACAGCCGCGCCGACGACACGGCGGTGTTCGTCAACCAATAGAGCGTGACATTGTCGAGGATGTCGTCGCGCGTGAGACCCTCCGACTGACCTGCGAACACTCGCGCGATCAACGCTTCGCTCCTGGCGTCGTGGTCGAGCATCCAGCTGGCCAAGCCAACCGGTGAATCAGCCAGCCCGTAAAGCGTCTGCGGGCGGTGCTTCATCTCTTGCGCGTAGCCCAGGCCGTTCTTGTAAAAGAAATCGAGCTGGTCCCACGCGATGCGTTCCTCGGCGGACAGGTTCGCCGGTGGCGCGCCACCGGCGGCCAAGGCCTTGGCAATGTCATCCGGGATCGTCGCCGGCATGTTGGTGTGTATGCCGACTAATTCGGGGGGCGTGAGCAGCGCCATTTGCTCGGTGACCGCATTTCCCCAATCGCCGCCTTGCGCCACGTAGCGCTTGTATCCGAGCCGCTTCATCAGCGCGACCCAAGTGCGCGCAATGCGCTGAGGATCCCAGCCTGTCACCGCCGGCTTGCCGGAAAACCCGTAGCCCGGTAATGAAGGAATGACGATATCGAAAGCGTCCGCGGCGTTTCCCCCGTTTGCGGTCGGGTTCGTGAGCGGATCGATGATTTTCAGCTGTTCGATGACCGAGCCGGGCCAGCCATGCGTGATGATTACGGGGAGCGCGTTGGCATGTTTCGAGCGAACGTGAATGAAGTGAATCTCCACGCCATCGATGTTCGTCATGAACTGTGGCACGGCATTCAGCTTTGCCTCGCACTTGCGCCAACCGTAGTCGGTCGCCCAGTAGCGAGTGAGCGCTTGAATCGTGGCAAGCTTCACGCCCTGTGAAGCATCCGCAACGAGCTCGGCCTCGGGCAACCGAGTCGCTGCGATCCGGCGTCGAAGGTCGACCACGGCTTCGTCCGGAAAGCTGACGCGGAACGGGCGAATGGAGCCGTCGGTGCTGCTCTTGGCCGCCGTCGCCGCGCTCGGGGTCGGGCTGCCGTTGCTTTGAGCTTTTCTCGCGGTTTGGGCGTGGCCAGGCGCAGCCGCCAAGCCGAACGCGGCTGCGCATATTGCAATCGATGGTGCAGCGCTGAAAGATGTGCATTTGAGTCCCATGGTCGTCCTCCTTGCGATGTCGGGTCGTGAATGGCCGCATGCAGAACCAGCCGGAGAAAACCTGGGAACACGTCATTTTCGCGTCGATTGGACGATCGTATTGCTCGCATTCAGTCGAGCTCGAACTCGGCCGACAGTACACTCGATGGTGCCTGAGGTTCGCTCGTTGCGGCTGTGTCGGTGAGACAATGGCCATGCGCTCGCGCAGAATCGCGGACGATTCCCAGCTTCTTCATCCGATAGTTGAGCGTCGAGCGCTTGATGCCCAGTCGAGCCGCGGCGCCGTCGGGCCCCGCCACGACTCCGCGTGTGGCTTCGAGTACGCCCAGGATATGCGCCTTGTTGACGGCCGCGAGATCGTCCACGTGCGGCGTGCCATCTGCGCTCGGGCGCACCGAGCTGCGTAGAGGTGGGATTTCCAGCGTCGTGCCGTTGGCCAGGATCACCGCACGCTCGATCACGTTTTCGAGCTCGCGAATGTTGCCGGGCCAATCATACTGCGTGAGGTGCGTGATGGCCGCCGCGGAAATGATGCGCACGTCCTTCTTCAGCCGGGTTGCGACCTGGTTCATGAAATGCTCTGCGAGCGCGGGGATGTCTTGCCGTCGGTCTCTCAGCGGTGGCAGGACGATCGGAAAAACGTTGAGGCGATAGTAGAGATCTTCTCGGAAGGTGCGCGCTGTGACCATCGCGCCCAGATCACGGTTTGTCGCCGCGATCAGGCGAGCATTGGTGCGGACCGTGCGCGTCCCGCCGATGCGCTCGAATTCGCGTTCCTGTAGGAGCCGCAGCAGCTTGGGCTGGAGCTCGGTGGCGATTTCGCCGATTTCGTCCAGAAACAGTGTGCCGTCTTGGGCGAGCTCGAAGCGCCCAATCCGCTGCGCGATGGCGCCGGTGAAAGCGCCCTTCTCGTGCCCCATCAGCTCGCTCTCGAGCAAGCCCGCTGGGATGGCGCCACAATTGACTTTCACGAATGGGCCATGCCTGCGCTCGCTCGAGTTGTGGAGCGCACGGGCGATCAGCTCCTTCCCGGTGCCAGTTTCGCCATGGATCAGCACCGTCGAGTCGGTGCTCGCCACGGTGCTGACTTGCCGCAGCACTTTGGCCAGGGCGTGACTACCGCCGACGAGCTCGGCAAAGCTCTCCGACTTCGAATCAGGCGAAGCGTCTTCGCTGCTGCGGCGCGTGCCGTGCCGTGCGGACGCGGGCGCCGGCCTGCTCTTGGCCGCCGCTGTGCGAATCGCGGCCAACAGCGAGTCCGGATCGAACGGCTTGGTCAGGAAATCCGAGGCACCGGCTTTGAGCGCACGCACGGACATCGGGACGTCGGCATGGCCGGTCACGAACACGATGGGGATACTCGCCTCTCTTCGACACAGCTCTTCTTGAAGATCGAGACCGTTCTGGCCGGGCAGATCCACGTCGAGCAGCAAGCATGCTGGCGGCTTGGCTCGCAACTTGGCCAAATATTCCTTGGCCGACGAGAACGTTTCCACCTGCATCCCCGCGCAGTGCACTAGTCCGGCCATGGCCTCGCGCGCGGAAACGTCGTCGTCGACGATGCAAACCAGGAGCTCGTTGTCGTTCATCGGGTGCCGTTCCATGGGTTGATCTTGGAGGCGAGGGATCACCGTTGGGCTGGCCTGCGCAGAAACGCGCAAGCTCATTCCCGTGCCCGGCAGTTGCCCTCGCAGAGCGGAGCATGCGCCAAGTGCCTGAGCCGCGATATTGTACGAAGGTGTAAGTGTCGAGCGATGCGGCCTAGCCCGTGGCGTCGCAGGGCGGAAACACCGCGCGGCTGCGAGGTGCGCCGCTGGATCGCACCCGTTCGGGTGTCACGAAGCGCGTCGATCCCCCACTCTCGGAGGAGCTCTACAGCGCGATCATACCGGTGCCGACCAAGATCGAGAGCGCGCCGCCGAAGGTGATCAGCACGATCACGGCGAGCGTGACGATCACGCGCCGTTGTGCGTCGCGGCGCAGGCGAAGTTCGGGATCGCCGCCGCGGTGCAGCTCGGCCAAGGCTTCCAAATCCGGAACGGAGTGGTGGCCGCCGGACGGCTTCAGCGCCTCTTCCAAGGCAACCATTACCGGAGCATGAACGTCGGCTCGTGGCGTGCGGACGCGCACCGAGAGCGGCGGTTCTGCGGCAGCGCTCGCGGGCAGCGCCTGTGTCGACGCGCGTTCGAGCGCGCGCACTTCGGGTACGAGCTCGCCCGGGCTGAGCAGATCTTTGACGGAGACGACCGAGCTGACCTCGTTCAGCCAGGCGCGGCGCAGCGAGGTGCCGACCGAGTCTTCGGTCACGCCGCGTTCCAGGAGCCAGCACGCCAGGGCTTCTCCCAGCTCGCGCATGCTCGGGTAGCGGTCGTTTGCGGCTTTGGCGAGACCGCGAGTCAGGATGCTCCACAGCTCGGGCTGATCGAGCCCGAACGACGCCAGCGAGCGGGGCGCATCGTCGATGATGGTTCGTAACAGGGCGTTGTAGTTGTCGGCCGTGAACGGGCGGTTTTGAGTGATGGCCTCGAACAGGACGATGCAGAAGCTCCACTGATCGGTGCGCGCGTCACTGCGCTCGCCGCGGGCCTGCTCGGGGGACATGTAGTCCGGCGTGCCGAGAGCGGTGTCGCGCAAGGTCAGTCGGCGCACGCGATCGGTTTTGTGCGAGATCCCGAAATCGAGCAATTTGGCTTGGAGGCCGAGCTCGCTCTGCGCGAGAAATACGTTCTCTGGTTTGATGTCGCGGTGCACGATGCCGCTCTCGTGCACGACGCTCAGCGCGTGCGCGATCGGCAGCAACGTGGCGACGGCTTGCTCGGGATCGAGTGGCCCTTGCAGCTCGATGCGCGTGGCCAGGTCTTCTCCGGCGAGCAACTCGAGCACGATGAACGGGTCGCGCTGAACGGTATGGCCGAAATCCAACGCGCGCACGATGGCCGGGTGACCCAGGCGAGCGGTGTTCCGCGCTTCTTCCAGCAGGCGCTCGGCCAGGCCTGGTTCCGTGGCAGAGGCACTGCCGATGAACTTCACCGCGACGTCGATGTCGAGGCCCAGGTGATGCGCCACCCAGATCTCGCCCATCCCGCCCGAGCCGAGCGGGCGCCGCAATTGATACTTGTCCGCGACGATCACGCCGGGAACGTATTGCGTCACGCGTCGGCCCGAGGGCGGCCCGCTGGCTTCGACGCTCGGCTCGTCGAGCGCGAGGTCCGGCCCGCTCGCCGAGCGCTGGCCGACCGGCTCACTCAGCGTGCGAATGCTGGTCGTGTGCTCCTGCTCCCCGAACGCAGGAGGTACGGATGCGCTGAGAGTGCGCTTTCCCTGCTCCGGCAATCGAGTCATTGCCGCGCATTGTAACTCGCACTGACGGCTACCGCCCAATGATTCGCTATTCATCGCATTCGGTTCGAGCGCTGGAATAGGCGAAATTTCTGACCTTTTTCGGCGAGTTCGCGATCGCTCGGGAGCGCGGCCATTTCTTTCGACGCAGCGCGACTCACACCATGTAGTCGTATGTCGTTGTTCGCGAATTGGGCGGAATCCGACAGTTGCGCCGCTCGCCGCGTGTGTCTCGAATTGGTCCACACTCACATGAGCCCGTGTTCATTGAACTCGCGTTCATGCGAATGCGTTCACGTTCGCCAGCAGCTTTACATGGGCTCGCGCGCGTCATCGAGGGTGAGCGCGTTGGGCGTGAGCCGCTTCAATACATCCGCATAGCGCTCGAGCAGTTTGCCGCGCAGGTGCAGCAAGTCGAGCTCGCCCTCGACTAGATCCACGCGCGCGCGCTGCACGCGCAGCTGGGCTTGGCGGAGCGAATTGTCCGCTTGTTGCACTTCAATCGCGAGTGCGGTGCCGGCCAGAAATTTGCCGCGCTGTCCTTCGGCGAGCTGCTTTGACACCCGCGCGGTCACCTGCGCCAGCTCGAAGCGGCTCTTGGCGGCGTTGCGACGCGCGATCGCCGCCTGCACGTCCGTGCGCAGTTGCTGGCGTTCGCTCTCGATCTGCTTTTCGGTGATGTGCGCGCTGAGTAGCGCGCTTTGAATCTGGGCATTTTTGCGCGCGCTGCTGATCGGCGTCTCGAAGGTGAGAGCGACTTGAGCGCTCACCGCGTCCATTTGGCCGAACTGCTCGAAGGCCGGGAACACCGCGCGATTGCCCAGCCCCTGGGCGGACAGCGAAGCATCGAGGTTGAGGCTCGGGCGCAGCGAGTCACCCGCTATCTTGGCCTGGTATTGCGCAATCTCCAGCTCCGCTTGCAAGCGCTTGAGCTCGTAAGAGGCGGCCAACGCGTCCTCGACGGCTTGTGTGCTCGTGTCTTCGAGCTCGACCTCCGGTGGCGTATCGGCCGACCTCAAGTCAGGCCCCGTGCGTCCTGCTTGACCTAGGGCTTGGGCCAAAGTGAGCGCGCGCTGTTGGCGATCGGTGGTCTGTTGCACCAAGGATTCTTCCTGTTCGGCCAGCTGCGTGGCGAAGGGCAAAGCGTCCACGTTGGCCAAGGTGCCGCTCTTGACCTGTTCACGCGCTTGCTCCTCGAGCGTCTTGGCCAAATCACGCGAGGCTTCGATGATCTGGCTGGCTTCGGCCGAGTACCAGAGCTCCCAGTAGTCGATCAGCACGTCGTGCAAGACCTGGCTGCCGGCCTGCATCGCGGACAGCTGCGCGGCCGTGCGATTGAGCCGGGCCACGCGCACGCCGGCCAAGCCCACGGTGTTCCACGCGCCGCGCAAGAACGGTTGCGAGAGCGTCAGCGTGCCGATCAGGGAATAAGCGGGACCGGTTGCGGTCTGGCCGCCGACGTTGTTGACCGGGGGTGAGCGGCTGACGCGGCGCTGGCCAGTGACGCTGACGCCGACGCTGGTGCCGGTGGAGAAGGTCTTGTTCAACCCTGCGCCGAGCACCGCGATGTCGCTGACGCTCACGATCGTGCCGTCGGTGCCGCGCAGGGTGGGGCTGCCATTGTGCGCGTAGCTGGCGTTGGCGCTGAAGATCGCGTCGTACAGCGCTTCTTGGTCCTTCACGGCGTACATGGCTTGCTGCTGCTGCAGCAGCGCGATGTGTAGGCTGGGGTTGTTCTTGACGGCGATCTCGACTGCGGCTTGCGTGGTCAGACCGCCGGTCGAGTCTTGCGCGTGTGCTGGCCGAGCGAGCGCAGCAGAGGCCGCGAGCACGGCGATGGTCCGAAACTGGTTACTCATGGCGGAGCGCCTCGATGGGATTCAGCTGCGCCGCCTTGCGTGCGGGCAGATAGCCAAAAAGTACACCGACGAGTGCCGAGAAGGCGAACGCCAACAGCACGATCTCCGGCGGGATCACGAACGGCAAGGACAACGAGCGTGCAGCGAAGAACGAGCCGACCAGCCCCAAAATGACGCCGATGATGCCGCCGAAGGTGGAGAGCACGATGGCCTCGAGCAAAAATTGCATCATGACCTCGCTGGCGAAAGCGCCGATCGCCAGGCGAATGCCGATCTCGCGCGTGCGCTCGGTGACCGACACCAGCATGATGTTCATGATGCCGATGCCGCCGACGACCAGACTGACCGCGGCGATCGCGCCGAGCAGCGCGGTCATCGCGTTGGTGGTGCTGGTCACGGTGTCGGCGATCTCGGCCATGTCTCGCACGTTGAAGTCGTCTTCCGAGCCGAGCGGCCGATGTCGCCTTTGGCGCAAGAGCGCGCGAATGCTCTCGGCAATGGTCGCCGTGTCCAGGCCCTCCTCGGCCGACACCAAGATCAGCGAGATGTCGTTGTTGCCGGTGATCCGCCGTTGAAACGCGGCCAGCGGGATGAGCAGCAGATCGTCTTGGTCTTGGCCCATGCCAGCCGTGCCTTTGGACACCAGCGTGCCGATCACCTGGCAGGAGACCTTGCCCACGCGTATCTGCTGACCGACGGGATCGCGATTGCCGAATAGCGTACTTTTCACGGTCGCGCCCAGGACGCACACCGGGATGCCTGCGCTCGCCTCTTGTTGCGTGAAGCTCCGGCCCTGATCGATGGTGTAACCGCGGACCTCCAAGAAGTTGTTGTCGGTGCCGGTCACCGAAGTCGCGGCGTTCTTGTTGCCGTACACGATCTGCTGCTGGCTGGAAGCACCGGGTGCGACCGCGTGCACGCCGGAGATCTCCTGCTCGATGGCGCGCATGTCGGCCATCTTCAGGGCCTGAGCCGCGGACGAGGCGCCGCCGCGCACGCGCGCGCCGGCGCTCACCATGAGCAAGTTCTTGCCCAGCTTACCGATGTCTTCGCTGACCTTTTGCGTCGCGCCGCGCCCGACCGAGACCAGCGCAATCACAGCGCCGACGCCGATCACCACGCCCAGCATGGTGAGCACGGAGCGCAGCGTGTTGCGACGGATCTCGCGCAGCGCCATCAGCACCGTTTGCAAGAACATCAGTGCACTCGCTCGGGCCGCGTATCTTCGACGATGTGACCGTCTTTGAATACGACCACGCGGTTGGCAAACGCGGCGACGTCCGGCTCGTGCGTGACCATCACGATGGTGATGCCGCGCGAACGGTTCAAATCGACGAGCAGCTTCATGATTTCTTCGGTGCGTGCCGAATCCAGATTTCCCGTGGGTTCATCGGCCAAGAGCAGCTCCGGATCGGTGACCAGGGCGCGAGCGATCGCGACGCGCTGTTGCTGTCCGCCGGAGAGCTCCTGTGGCGTGTGGTCCGCGCGATCCGCGAGGCCGACCAGCGTCAGTGAGCGCAGCGCGGCATCGCGCCGGGCTTTGGCTCCGACGCGCCGGTAGACCAGCGGAAGCTCCACGTTCTCCAGCGCGCTGGTGCGCGCCAGCAGGTTGAAGCCCTGGAATACGAAACCGATGTAGTGCCGGCGGAGCAGCGTCAGCCCGTCACCGTGCAGATCGGTCGTGGCCACTCCGGCGAGGTGGTAGGTGCCTGCGGTCGGCACGTCCAAGCAACCGAGGATGTTCATGCAGGTCGACTTGCCGGAGCCGCTCGTGCCCATGATGGCCACGAAATCACCGCGGGCGATGTCGAAGTCGATGCCGTCCAGCGCGCGCACCTCGGATTCTCCCTCGCCGTAGCGCTTTTGCACCCCACGCAGCCGAATCAGTACTTCAGCGGCGGGGCTATCGCTGACGGCGCTCGTCACTCGGCCTTCCTCAGATCGATTTCGGTGATCACCTGGGCACCTGCGTTGAGGCCGCTCTTGATCTCCGTGCGCTCGCCATCCGTGCCGGCGATCTCGACGATCGTGCGCTTCGGGCGGCCATCTTC
>DASSMT010000018.1:0-2548 GCA_035688655.1 Polyangiaceae bacterium
AAACTCGAAACTCGCGTCTGCCGGCGCGAGGCGCAAGCAACCGAGGGGCTCGGGCGGGCGGCGCGCTTCGACAGCGCGCCGCGACCACGCCAGAGCGAGCCAGCTACTGCTGCGGCGCGCCTTTGGCGATCCACGCCTGAATCGCGGCGATCGTATCGGGCGGGATGCACGGGGCGTCGGGGCCTACGTCGGTATCGCCGACGACGCAGCTTTGGAAGGGCATGCGCGGCGTGGTCACGTTCCCGCTTCCGCACTCCCCTTGCAAGACCTTCACGATCGCGCTTTGAGCCGGCATCGTCTTGTTCACGAGCGGCCCGCAGTGCTGCGTCGTGTACGTGGTCACTTTCGTGTAGAGCTGGTCGTTGTCCGGCATTTGCAGGGGATTTTGTGGCTCAGTGTGACAGCCGGAACCGGCGGAACACTTCATCTTGATCATGTTCTTCACGGTGGCAAACGACGCTTCGACCGCGGTGCCGCCACCCGTGCCCGCGCTGCCCGCGGCACTCACGCTGCCCGCACTACCACCCACACTCGAGCCGCCCGCACTGCCGCCGGCGCTCACGCTGCCCGCACTGCCAGCGACACTCACGCTGCCCGCACTGCCACCCGCGGGCGCGCCACCCGCGGCGGTGCCGCCCGCAGCGGTGCCGCCAGCTGCTGCGCCGCCCGAGCTGGACCCTGCACCGCCCGGAGCAGCGGGGGTATCGGTCGAGCTACAGCCCGCAGCGATGGACACGACGAGAGCGACCGGTGCGACAAAGTATGGAAATAGGAGTTTCATGGTTCAAACCAAGGCACTGAAGTCAAAAGCACTATAGCTTTGGTCGGCATCGGATCAACTCGGATTGCGAGCGAAGCGACGATGGCATAGTGGCCCATCATGCCCGACCGGAAAACGAACATCTGTCTCAACATGATCGTGAAGAACGAGGTGAAGGTGCTTCCGCGCCTCATCCGATCGGTCAAGGATTACATCGACTATTACGTCATCGTCGACACAGGCTCGAGCGATGACACGATTGCCATGATCAGGCGCGAGATGTCGGCTTACGGCATCGAGGGTGAAGTGCATGAGCGACCGTGGGTGAACTTCGGCGTCAATCGCCAGCAAGCGTTGGAGCTCGCGATCGCCGCGAACAAGGCCGAATGGCTGCTGTTCATCGACGCGGACGAGGAGCTCGCCGTATCCGATCCGAAGTTCTACGAGAAGCTCGAGCCCGGGGTCAGCTACGACATCGAAAAGCATCAAGGGGAGCTGCGCTACGCCGTGCACCACTTGGTCAACGTGCGCGCAGGGCGTTACCGCTGGGAGGGCCCCGCGCACAACTATCTGGTCGAGCTCGAACCAGCGCCGCGACGCGAGGTCAGAAAAGATGTGTGGATCATCTACCACCAGGCGGAAGGTGCCAAATCCCATGGGGTCACCCAAGAGGAGAAATTTCTCAGGGATGCGAAGCTCTTCGAGGAAGAGCTCGCTCGCAATCCACAGCACCCGCGCAGTCAGTTCTATCTCGCACAATCGTACCGTGACGCGGAGCAACTCGAGCGAGCACTCGAGGAGTACAAAATACGCGCTTCAATGGAACACGGCTGGGACGAGGAGCGCTTCATGGCGCAGCTCGAGGCGGGGCGGATCTGCTTGCGACTCGAAAAGCCAGAAGCCGTCGTGCTGAGTGAGCTGCTTGCGGCGTACGCCCTGCGGCCCACCCGCGCCGAACCCCTGTATGAGCTCGCCCGCTACTACAGAGAGAAGGGTGGCTACGCCATGGCAACCCTGTTCGCGAAAGCTGGGGTCGGCACACCTCGGCCGGACGATCACTTGTTCGTTTTGGAAAGCATCTATACTTGGCGACTGCTCGACGAGCTCGCGGTCGCCGCACATTGGGCGCAAGATTTCCGGACGACCAGACGGGCCTGCGAGACCCTACTCGAGCGAGTCGATGCCGGCCTGGCCATTCCCGACCACGAAGTAGAGAGAATTCGTGAGAATTTGGCCGGCGCGCTAGAAGAGTTGGGAGAAGAGTTGGGAGAGCAGCCGGGCGAGGGGGACGGCGCGTAGTAACCAGCGCGGAACAATCGTCGCCCCGGACATTGCAAAACCGAGGGCCTTTCATATACTCACGCTTCAACATGGGCCCAGGCCCCAGTTAGCCGCGCGCAGCGGGGCAAGCAGGGTCGGTCTCCACTAGCATTGCGCTCCTGAAGCGCTCACAGCCGGCGCTAGCTTGAGAAGCGCTCAAAGACAGGCAAAACTAATGGATAAGTCGTTCCTCCCCGTTTCCGCGCTCGTACTTGGCTTCCTCGGTGCCGCTGCTTGCGGTAGCACCGACACCGCCCCCGGTGGTTCTGCTGGCTCAGGCGGTTCTTCCTCGTCGATGGCCGGCACCGCTGGCAAAGCCGCGACCGGCACTGGCGGCAAGGCCGCGACCGGTACGGGCGGCAAGGCTGCGACCGGTACGGGAGGCAAGGCTGCGACCGGTACGGGCGGCAAGGCCGCGACCGGAACGGGAGGCAAGGCTGCGACCGGTAAGGGCGGCAAGGCTGCGAC
>DASSMT010000148.1:0-12283 GCA_035688655.1 Polyangiaceae bacterium
CGAGCAAACGCTGGGCGCGGCATTCATGGGTTCGCGCGTGGCGGCCCGCATCTACCAAAGCGTGTGGCGACCGCTCACATTCGGCTTGTCGTCGGGGTTTCGTAAACCAAGCTTCGAGCGAGAGTCAGAGCTCGTCTTGGCGCGAATCGGTCGCTGTCCAGGCCCGTGGCTCGACTTGGCGTGCGGCCCCGGTGCGCTCGCCGAGCGCCTGCTGGCGCGCGCGCCTGAACGCTTGGTGGTGGCCTGCGATCTTTCAGCAGCCATGTTGCGACAGGCCGCCAAGCGCTCGCGGGCTTTCCGCGTGCGCGCTGACGCGCTGCATTTGCCCTTCGCAGACGGCGCGTTCGGCGCGGTGGTGAATCTGGCGGCACTCGATCTCTACGCCGAGCCAGAGCACGCGCTCCAGGAGTGTCTGCGCGTGCTTGCAGCGGGCGGCGTGTGGGTTGGTTCCTGCTTCGTGTGGCCAGAGCGTTGGTTGCGCTGGTCGCGCACGCACCTGCTCGCGCCTTTGTTCAGCGAGTCCGGTGCGCACGGGCTCACGGCGGACGCGCTATGCGAGATGCTTCGCCGCGTCGGATTCACTGCCATCGAGCAACGCCGATTCGGCGGCTACTGGTTGGCTTCGGCAGAGAAGCCGCGGTTCTCGAGTCTTGCATGATGAGCCCGTGAGTACATGCGGCCGATTGCGAAGGGTCTGGACTTCGATTAGGTCTCTGACATGCATTGGACGAGGGTTGCCGCGTGGATGGTCGTTGTAGGTGTCACTGGCGGCGTTGCTTGTAGCGGTGAACCCTTTCACAGCGGAGAAGGTGGCGCTGGCGGAGTCGGCGGCGCCGGCGACGCAGGGGAAGCGGGCGTCGCCGGCGGCGGAGATGCGGGCGAAGGGGGCAATGCGGGCGAAGGGGGCAGCGCGGGCAGCGAAGACGCAGGCGAAGGGGGCAACGCTGGCAGTCCTGAAGTTGGCGGCACGGGCGGTCACGGCGGCACAGGTGGTCGCTTCGACAGCGGTGGCACTGGCGGCACCGGTCTCGGCGGCAACGTTGGCACTGCCGGAATCTCGGGCGGCAGTGCGGGCAGTGCCGGAACGGGCGGCGAGCCGCCGAGCTGCGTTGGGCTGAGCCACACGTGCGGGTCGCCGGCTACTGGCAACTGTTGCGCGTCGACTGTCTTGCCCGAGGGCACCTTTCAGCGCAGCAACGATCCGGCTGCGGTTGCCAAAGTCAGCAGCTTCCGCCTGGATGTGTACGAAGTGACTGTGGGTCGATTCCGGAAGTTCGTCGCCGGCTACCCGGGCAACAAGCCGATAGCTGGCAGCGGTAAGAATCCGAATAACTCCGCTGACCCGGGCTGGAATGCCAATTGGCCGCTGCCGAGCAGCCAGGATGCCCTGAAGAGCGCGGTGAGCTGCGAGCCCGGGCGCAACGATACCTGGACCAACAGCCCTGGAGCCAACGAGAGCCGTCCCATGAACTGCCTGACTCGATATGTGGCGGGCGCGTTCTGCATTTGGGATGGTGGTCGTTTGCCAACGGAGGCCGAGTGGAACTACGCCGCTGCCGGTGGCGATGAACAGCGCCGTCGTCCGTGGTCAAACCCGCCGAGCAACGACACCATGGACCCGACCTACGCCGTGTACGCGACGACCCTGACCGCAGCCGTGGGCGCCCACTCGCCCAAAGGGGACGGCCTATGGGGTCAGGCCGATATGGCGGGCAATATTTGGGAATGGGTCCAAGATAGTGTCGCCCCCTATGTCATGCCCTGTACCAACTGCGCGAATCTGACGGCTGGGCTCGACGGCGTGATCCGCGGTGGCAGCTACGCAGAGGATGGCTCGTATCTGTTCAGCTGGAACCGCATCAGCGATCCTCCGGACAAGCTCAGCGCCGACATTGGCGTGCGCTGCGTTCGGACCCCGTAGACACGCTGAGACTGCGCCGCGCCTTCTTCACGGGCCGAGGCAATAGCGCTGAACGTGGCTGCGTTCCGGATCGAAACCACACGCATAGCCTTTGCAGCAGTCGCTGTTCGACGTGCATGCGACGTCTCCGCAGGTCTCACCGGCGGCTTGGGAATCGCTATCGGAAGCTTTTGCAGGCGCAGCGCCGACCGAGTCGTGCTCGTGCGCCGGCGTGATGTCACTGCTCGTCTTGGTCATGGGCTGTTCGGCGCATGTCACGACCGAAAAGAGCAGCAGCAGGACGGCTGAAAGTTCGACCCTCACGACGGACATTGGGATCCTTTCTTTAGCGGCAACCGCCAGCTGCGAGCTCACGGTGCCTGTTCAGAGTTGGCTCTGAATGCGCGCGTTTCCCGGCCCATTGGTATTACCCTAACGGCACCAGATTGCCAGTCGGGAAATCCGCGTTGCGCCTGCGCCCTCGGGCGCACTCACCCGTTTCTAGTCCGGCCTGGCCTGGCCTCGGCTTTAAGCGAAGCCGAGCTCTCCCCGCCGAGCGCGGCAGTCATCCGTGTCTGGCCCGGGTTGCCTGACGGTTATCCAACGCTACCAGAAAACGGCGATTTGCCCTGAAAGCACGGCGCTGGCGAGCACGCGCATCGGAATATTCAGCTGGCCCCGCCCTACTTCGCGTCGATGCCGAGACCGACGGCGCGAGGGTCGACCGGCTCGAGTGGGGCAATAACGGAGGCTGTCGAACACCGTCGGCTCCGGGCCGCGTTGCCGAGCTCACCCGAGTACGCACCGGGCCAGAGCTATTCGCGGACCACCCCCGGGTGCGTACCGGGCGTTTCGGTCAAGGACTCGCCAGGCGATGTTCGCTCACAACGCGCGATTTGCGCCACGTGCCGAAGGCAAGCAAGAGCGAAATGACGATACCGAATACACCCGGACCCGCGAAGAAGTACTTCCAGGCGAGCACGGTGTTGGCGACGTGGCTCAGCACGAATGCCCAGGCAATGATTTGGAGGTGCGGCCAGAGTTCGCTCGGCACGCGCTCGAACTGCCAGGCGACGATCGAGGAGAGCAAGAGGAAGATGGATGCGGTGAGCCCAAAGCCGAACCAGAAACCGTACCAGGTGCAGTCGGCGCCATTGAAATCGAAGTGCACGCTCTTCATTCCGTCAAACACGATATCGGCTGCGGGACCGAGGCTCTTTTGCGCCAGCATGCCGCCGCCGGTGTGCATCAAGCAGAAGATGAACAACAGGACGCTCGCACTGCGGAATGCCGTGATGCTTTTCATGATGATCGTCCCCAATGTAGAGAGAGCCAGGTGAGTACGCGTTCCCAACCGTTCGCGTGGCCAGCACATGCGTCCTGCGCCGCGCCGAAGCCTTCATGACGGACGACGAGACGAGTGCCGCCTTCGATCGCAGTCAAACGCCACGTGATCGTGGTAATGCTGTTCGTCGTGTCCCAGTCGTATTCCCAGGTCTGAACTAGCGTGTTCGGGGGATCGACCTCTCGGAACTCTCCGTGTACCGAGAAGGGTTTGCCGTCCTTCGAGACACCGTCGCTCCGCCACGCGCCACCCACGCGCAGATCGCCCGTCCACTTCGTCACGCGGTAGAGGTCGGGTGAGCCCCACCAGAGTGCCACCTCTTCCGACGTGATCGCGCGAAACACGCGCTCCGGGGGCACGGCAATGTCGATCGTTGCCAGCAACATGCCTTGCGCCACGTCGGCGATGGCACGAGCCTTACTGTTCACTAGCGCGGTCATCATTCACTCTCCAGGTATCGCTTCAAGTTGTTCAGGCTATCGATCCAGAACGCGCGGTAGCCCTCCACCCAACCCGCGACTTGTTGCAAAGGCAGTGGATGTAGTCGGTAGACGCGCTCACGCCCGACGCGCTGCTCCGAGACGAGGGCCGCGTCACGCAAGACCCGAAGGTGTTTGGAAATCGCCGGGCGTGTCTGCTCGAAGGTGTCGGCAAGCGCGTTCACGGGCGCAGGCCCGGCCCGCAACCGGTCGAGGATTGCGCGGCGCGTGGGATCGGCGATGGCGCGGAAAATGTCATGGCGTTGGGCAGCGGTCATGTTTATTCGAGGCAGACAATACGTAACCAATCACTCACGTGTCAAACATTTTTTCCTATTCCGGCAGTAATATTCTACGATTATTCAGTTAACAGATGGTTCCCTATTCGAAGGGACGGATGCCCCTTGCTCGGAGCCCAGGACGGGCCCATCGGATCCAAAGCGGTGAATGCGCTGGCGCCGAACTGCAATGACTAAGACTAAGATGCAGCCATGGCTGATGGGCAACGCGGGGGAACGCGACGCGGATTTCTACTCGCGTGCGCCAGCACGTGGACTGCGAGTTGTGCGACACAACCGGCGCCGGCTGTGTCTCCATCGAGCGCGCACTCTGCTGGCCAGCCCCACAAGCCGAGCGTGGTGGTGGTGGGCGCCGGACTATCGGGTTTGTCGGTCGCGCATTGGCTGACCGAGCTTGGTTACGACGTGCGTGTGCTGGAGGCGACCCAGCGCGCCGGTGGACGCATCTCGACCATTCGTTCCCCGTTCGTCGATGGTCAGTACGTCGAGGCGGGCGCCGCCCACGTCGTGAACGACCCCATCCTGCTCGAGCTGTGTCGGGCCATGGAAATTCAGCTGGAACAGTGGGCGCCTCAGCGAGGGCTTTCGCGCGTCACGCTGTCCGGAACGGAGCGCAGCACACGCCCGGCCAATTCCCCAGGACCAAACCGCCAGCTGCTCAGCGCCGAAGAGGAGCAACTCGGTGATCGTGGTCGCATGCAGAAGTACCTCACCGAGGCGGAGACAATCGACCCCACGGCCTCGTTCCCGAAGCACTTGTGGCACCTGGATGAATTGAGCGGGGCTGCGCTATTACGGCAACGCGGTGCCTCAGTGGGCTTCGTCGACTCGATGGACAGCATGCTGGGCGTGGGTGATACGGGCCTCGAGGGCATGAGTGCGCTGTCCATGCTGCACGAGAGGGCATCAATCTTGCGCGAGATCAGACTCGGGGGAAATGGCCGGGTGGTGGGTGGTTGCGAGCAATTGCCGGCGGCGCTCGCCCGGAAGCTCGGCGATCGCATCTACTACGGAGCCGAAGCGCGTGGCGTTCAACGTTTGGAGCACGGCGTACAGGTCGCCTTTCGGCGCGTGGGAAGCGACCAAAGCCTCACGGTCGATCACGCGGTCCTCGCCATCCCCCCGCCGTTGCTGAAAAAGCTCGAGTTCAGCCCGGCGCTCCCCAGTGACAAGGCGCGCGCGATCGCAGAAATCGGACTGGAAAACGTGACGCGCGTATGGGCGCAAACTTCGCGGCGCTTCTGGCTCGAACGAGGCGAGTCGGGGCGCGTCGACAGCGACTCACTGCTCGGGCCCGTGCGCGACGAAAGCGAAGGAATGGCTGGCAGCTCCGGCTTGCTCGGCTTGTACGTGAAGCGTGCCGAGGCACGCCGCCTGGCAGAGCTGAGCGACGAAGCTCGACGGCAGACCGCTCTCGAGTTTCTCGAGCTCGCCCAACCAGGCGTGAAGAGCAATCTGGTCGCCACCGCGAGCAAGTGCTGGAGCAGCGATCCCTTCCAACGCGGGGCGTACGCCTACTTCAAAGTCGGACAGGCCGCGACCTTCGGCCCAGCCTTGGCACGAGCCGAAGGTCGCTTGCACTTCGCCGGCGATCACGCCTCGCATCGTCCGGGCTTCATGCACGGCGCATTGGCCGCGGCTCGGCGCGTGGTCGAAGAAGTGGTCGGCTTTCGCGAGCGAGCGGGTTGAGCGAACGCTGGCCAAGCGGCGATTCTTGGCCACTCAAGGGTCGAGTCGGATCTGGTAGTCGATGACGTCACCCCAATACGGTTTGTAGTTGCAGGAGTTGGGAGTGAAGCCCCAGGACAGGATTGACCGCGCCGGCAGTACCCGCCCATCCAGCGGGAGCTCTCGTAGCAGGCCCCTCGCCGCCGCTATCACCGCGAACTCCCAAGGTGGACTGCCGCCGATGGGCTGAGCGTCCGACAAATGCACACGGTCGAGAGCCGCCGGTTGGAACCCGGCGCCGAAGCCGTAGTCGACGCAGGTCAGTACGTGCTCATAGCTGCCTTTGGGGGCCGGCCCGAATGGACCGAATCCCACTTTGTTGACGACTTCGACTGGGCACCCGAAGAGCTTCTTTTGCGGATCGTAGCCGCAGCACTGCATGTGCTCGTAGTTGGTGTAGCCCAGATACCTGAGGCGACCGCAATACTCGGCGGACTTGGCCGGCGGCACCGTGGCCCCGTCCACACCGTCCGCTGCGCACGCCGAGTACTTGGCGTAAATCTGTGCTTCGAGCGCGAGGGCCTTTTCCGAGCCCGGGTCCTGCTGGATCACCGGGTTCGTGAGCAACTTCGCGATTTCTTCCTTTTCCTTCTCGCCGCATACGCCGGGCGCGGTTTGTGCGCTCGCTTTCGGCTCGAACGCAGAGATCGCGAACGCAGAAATGGCTGCGAGCGCAACGAAGCCAACGACACTGACCTTACGAATCGTCGTAAACATGTGCGAGTTCCCTTCCTCGTGCCCGCAATCGACATGACTGCGCGGCTCGCTCCTCCAAGCAAACCGCGTACCTCGCCGCCGCTCATGCTCGTTGACACACCACTCCCACTACGACAGCCGCGATGCACGATCGTCACGGAGCTCGCTTGCGCGATGGATTTGCGAGGGCTCTTGCTGCGTGCAGCGCTCGCCGAGTGACGCACGCGCGCACGCTGACGATTTCCGTCGTTGCGCTCGTGCGTGCCTCACGCGCTCGCCGCATCGTCAACAGCGACGATCCGTCGTCGTTGCGCCGACGAGTCGTCATTCTCACGGCGCTCGAGAATCGTTGGAGCAATACCTATTCACGGCGCCATTCGCAGAGCCGAAAATTGCCTCGATGCACGGGCTACCGAGCGGCGAGGATCTGGATCATGAAACGATGTGGAGGGCGATGCGGCTGCTGCTCGAACGGCTGAACGGTACTTTCGACAGCGAGACGGCAATGGATGACTGTCTCGATCTCGTCGTCGAGTTACTCGGTGCCGACCGTGGGCTGATTGTCGTGACCTTCGAGGGCGGCTCGTCGCAAACCATCACCGCGCGAAAGTCGTGCATGCCGCTCAGCCCCGAACAGCGCGAAGAGATCAGTCGCACGCTCGTGCGCGAGGCGCTCGATTCATGGAGTTTCGTCCGATGCTTGCCGATCGAGAGGAGCGACCCATCTCCGAGCATGGCGACGTTCGGGATCGTGGGTGCGCTCGCTGCACCTCTGCCTGGGCTCACGCCCGGCCAACCGGCGCGCGGCGTTCTGTACGTGGATTTTCGCGATCCGCGCAAGCACATCAGCGATCGTCACATCGAGTTTTTCCTGGCGGCAACGACGCTCCTCGGCGCCATCCTGGATCAGGTGTCTCGCTCGAAGATGTCCCGGGCGGCGCTGAAGGAGACCGATATACGGCCTCTCGAGTCGCGCTGGTCGCCCTCACTCGAAGAGCTCTTGGCGCCATCGTCCTTGGCGCTGATTCGCAATGACGTGCTCGCCGCGGTCCACGGTAACTCACCGGTGCTCATCCTGGGTGAGTCGGGCACCGGCAAGACGCTGTTGGCACACGCCATCGCCGAGGCGAGTGACAGGCGCCCCATCGTGCGTGCCATCCTCGGCTCCAGCGACGACTTGAACACGATCAGCTCGGAGCTGTTCGGTCACGAGCGCGGCGCCTTCTCCGGCGCCATCGCACGCCGCATGGGCCTCGTCGCGTTCGCCGAAGGCGGAACGTTACTGCTCGACGAGGTCATGAATTTTCCGACACATGCCCAAAAATTGCTCCTGGATCTGACTCAATTCGGCACCTATCGGCCGCTCGGATACGATCGCCCCGAGCCCAAACGCGCCAACATTCGCCTGATCGCCTCGACCAACGGCGATGTCGAGCTCGCCATGCGCGATGGCCGATTTCGAAGCGACTTGTATCAGCGCCTGGCCGGGGTCGTGATCGAGCTTCCTCCGCTGCGTGAACGGCGAGAAGACATCGCTTTTCTGGCAGAGCGCGCGTTGTCCGCCGATCGCAGCCGTCAATGGGCGCTGTCCACCTCTCTCCGACGCTTATTGGTGTCGCCGTCGCTCGAGTGGTCGGGCAACATGCGACAGCTCGAGCGCCTGGTGCTCAGGGCTCGCGAGAGAGCCCTGTCGCGCGATGCTTCGACATCCGTGTTGTGTACCGAGCACGTCGACCCGCGCGATTTGGAAGGGTCGTCGCTGCGACGCACGCCGGTGCCGCCGCTTCCGCCGTCGACGGACACCTGGCAATCCCTGCAAGACGAACGAGACCGACTCGAGCTGCGAGAGCAACAGTTGATTCGCGATGCTCTCATGCGCTCCTCGGGAGTCATCGCCCACGCAGCGCGGGAGCTCGGCATCGCCCGAACCACGCTCTCCAGTCGCGTCGAGACACTCGGCTTGCGAGCCTTGCGCGAACACAAGACGGGTGGGTTGCGAGCAAGCCGCGAGCGATGAGCCAGCCCCGACGATCGACATTGAGGCCGCGCATGCCGGTGCCGGTGCAGCTCGACCGCAAGCGGCCGGCGGAAGCGCGATCGCGATTTGGGAGCGCCGCAATTCGTGCCAAGCTTCGGGCATTGGCTCGCGAAGGAGCGAGAGCGACATGAGCTACGTCGTCGATTTCAAAACCGTGTCTACCACCGGGCTAGAGTCATCCCCGGTGGCCGAAGCCCTGGCGGGGCTGCGCGCCAACGAGGCCCGCTACTTCAAGAACAAGTACGACCACACCTTCAGCGTCGAGCCCGCGCGCCAGGCCAAGCAGGCGGTGGACTGGGTGCACCGCATTCTGAAGAAGGAACGTGACATCGTGATCGAGTCACCGGCGCTCGAAGCGACCCAGTTCCAGGTCGAGAACATCCGAATGGCCTACGTCTTCTACGAGAGCGGGCTCTCGATCAACGTGATGTACACCATCGACGACCCCAAGAAGCGCGCCGTCGGCTTCAAGCTCTCCGAAGGCATGGACGTCCCCGCGGAGCTGGCCTCGCGCTTCAAATTCGCCACCCAGAAATCGAAACTGGCCGGCACGATTCGCGGCTCGTTCTTCGTAATCAAAGGGGAATACTGAACTCCGAGGGGCTTGCCCTCGACCGCTCGCGTCACTCCCAGCCCGACTGGCCATCGGTGTTGCGCAGGATCGCATGCACGGCGTGCACCTGTCCGCCGGACATCTTGATCATGTGCATATCGAGGTGGCCGGTGGTCTGGTAGTCGAAGATGGTGAAACCGGCGGCGATCCCGCGGACTTCGTCGACCACGATCACGCGCGGAACGAACTCGCCACCGGTCGTCGGGGTGTTTGCACTACAACTGGCGCCAGTGCCGCACGAGAAATTGCCGCCGCCATTTTCCAGACGCCGGCAAGCCGACGTGACGTTGCACACTCCCGACGGGAACGCCCGGAAGTACTTGTCTACCCAGCTCGTCAGCTGCTGTCGGGTGGCGCGCTGCGCCGGCGGCACTTCGGTATGCCAACCGACGCTCTCCGCGCTGCTGATGATGGCCGCCGGATTCGAAGCGACGGCAAAGGAGGCCGAGTAATCACCGGGGCGCACGACGATGGTTTCGAGCTCCGTGATCTTGCCGGCAGCCACTTTGATGCGTAGGGCAACGGGGCGATCCGTTCCACTTTCCGGGATTACAGCCTCGGCTGCGACGCTGCACGCTGTCGTATCCAGCGCGCGCAGGGAATACTTGGTCTCCCCGGCATTTTTCCAAAAGTCGGTCGTACCGATCTGACTCGCTTGGGCATTTTCGGTGAACTTGACGTTGCTCGCGAGCGGCAGGCTCGAAGGATCGCCAGCGCTCAGCGCGGCAAAGTAGACGTCCGCGATCCCGTCCAGGAGAGCTCGCGTGCATTCAGTGCTCGACGCGCCGCCCACGCCGGACGCGCCCCCCGCAGACGCTCCTGTTCCCGCCACAGACGCACCCGCGCCGCCGCTGCCTCCGCCGAAAGCGGGCGCGCCACCGCTCGCTGTAGCGCCCGCACTGCTGCCCGCCGAGGACGTGCCCGCCGCGTTGCCACCAGCACCTCCCGTGCTGGTTCCCTGCCCGCCGCTCGCGGGCTGGCCGCCGATGATATTGGCGGCGCCGGCTGCGGGCTGACCGCCGGAAGCCGTCGTTCCACCGCCGTTACTGCCCAGCTTGTCGCCTCCACTGCAACCCACGAGCGAGAGAGTCAGCGCAGAACCAAACACGGCGAGGAGCTCGCAGGTCGACGGTCGACGGGCCATGACCAAGCTTAACAGAAGAACCTCGTGGCACACTCCGAGGAGCACTCTCGCGCTCCACATCAAAGCCACGAGAAATTCGCGTTAAGCGAGCGATGCTCGCAGGCGACGCTCAGCGGTCAATGCGCTCGATTGGCGTCGAGCTCTGCCTGCACGCCGTCGAGCTTTGCGCGAGCGCGCTCCACTTCCCTTTCTGCTGTCGCAAGCTGATCGGCGATGCGAGCGCGCTCGTGCTCCCGGGCGGCGAGCGTCACCTTTGCCTCGTGCAGTTCGCGCTCCAGCTGCCTGCGCCGAGCTTGGCGCTCGGCCTGTGCTTCCGCCTCGCGTTTGCGTTCCGCCGCCGCCGCTTCGCGCTCGCGCTCGCGCTCGCGTTCGCGTTCTGCAGCAGCGGCCTCGGCCTCGCGTTTGCGGGCGGCGGTGCCTTCGTTGAACGGCGGGGCCTCGTCGGCATCGCGCGGCTCGTCGTCGATTTGCCGGTCGCTCAGGCTCGCGCTGCCCAATGCCTCGAATCCCGGCGGCTCGCGATCTTTGGTGAGCGCGCCGGGAATGTCAGGCTCGAAGTCTCCCGCGGCGGCCAAGCTCGACAATGTCATTTTGATTCGGCGCAACGTAGCTTCGTTCGCGCTGTGCCCGCCGTCGCTCAATAACTGCTGAGCTCGCGCCTCCAGCCTCGCCAGCGCTTTGCGATGCGCCGGGCTCGCCGCGAGCTGACCCGCGCGGAGCTGCTGCGCCGTCTCGAACAGCTCCTCGAACGCTTCCCGCGCCTGCCACCACAATTGATTGACGGCCCAGGCCGAGATGGACGGACGCTCCAACTTGGCGAGCTTCGCGGCAGCCACCTTATCGCCCGCAGCTTTGAGCTCCGCGGCCAGCCGCCGCCGCTCGACCACGAAAGAGCCGCGTGGCGCTCGATACAACGCGGAGACGGCTTGGTCGTAGCTGCTGCCCATGCCGGAGATTAGCGACACTGTGGCGCAGCGTCATCAGCGCACTGCTCGCCGCTCGTTTCTAGAGGCAGCTCTCTTTCGCATGCGCGAGCCCCTTCGAAACGTCGAATCAGGCGCGATGGGTAGCCCAGGGATTCCAATCCCAAAGTGTGTTGCGCTGACATTTCCGTGCGGCGTCACGCTGCCAGCATCCCGAGATGTAAAGGGTAAACGGCAGGGGGCTCCGTTGGTTGACAAAATCGCCTCTGTCGCTTAGTCGTCGCGGCGTGGGGATAGTTCGCCTCTTGACCTCGAGCCCTTTCTTTTCTCGCCATCGCTCGGCAGTTCAGGTGTCATTGCTGCTCGCCGCTTCAGCCACGGCAAGGCTGCTCTTCCTGGCGTGCCTTCCGCCGCACACCTATTCCGCCGACGTTCAGAACTGGAGGAACGTTGCGAGTGCGCTCCAGGCCGGACAAAATCCCTACAACGTCACCACCTTCCTGAACTGGCCACCGCTCTGGATGCAGGTCATCTTCGTGATGAACAAGCTTGCGGCGGCCTGGCAGCTCGACTTGGCAACAGTGATTCGCTTGTTCCTCGGCAGCGTCGAGTCGCTCCTGCTCGTCGCCTGTCATGGGGTGTTGCGCCAGCTGACCACGCCCGAGCGCGCGTTTCGTCTCGCCCTCTTCGGTGTTGCGCTGAACCCGATTGCGATCTTGCTGGTGTGCCAACATTGCAACTTCGACGTGATTGCCGGCTTGTTCGTGCTGCTCGCGACCTTCTGCGTGGTCCGATACAGCGACACCAACGATGAACGAGAGTGGCTTTACGCCTGCTGTTGCCTGGGAATCGCCATCCTAGCCAAGACCGTTCCTATCGTTTTGGTACCGCTGCTCGGGTTCGGGCTTCGGCAGGTCAGCTGGCGTTCGCGGTTGCTCGGCTCGGTGTTGCTCCTGGGTCCGGTTACGCTCGGAATGAGCGTGATCTATGCGCTCGGTCCCGAGCAGGTCACGGACAACGTTCTGCACTATCGAAGCTCTGCCGGTTGGTTCGGTCTGACCGGCTTTTTCGAGCTGCCCAAGTGGCATCGCCTGACCGAGCTCTACACTGAAGGTTTC
>DASSMT010000198.1:0-15437 GCA_035688655.1 Polyangiaceae bacterium
CTGCGCTGGCGTCGGGCGAGCGCCGTCGCGACCGAGGCGCTGCGCCAAACCCCGAGCGCGCTCGCCGCCTTCGAGGGCGCGCTGCTCGATGCCCTGTGCCGTCGCTCGCGGCTCTCGCTCTGGGACTTCTTCGGCGGCGCAGACCCAGAGCTGGTGAGCGACATCACCATCCCGACCGGGAGCCCCGAGCACGCCCGCGACTCGGCGGAGCGCGCCGTGCGCGCCGGCTTCACCACGCTCAAAGTCAAAGTCGGCGGCAGCAGTGCTGCGCTGCACGATCACCAGCGTCTTTCGGCGATTCTGGCAGCGGCGCCGAATGCGAAGCTGGTGCTGGATGCCAACGCCAGTCTGCGCGCCGCCGAAGCGCTCGCTTTGCTGGAAGGGCTCGGTCAGCACAAGAAACAAGTCGTGCTCTTCGAGCAGCCGACCGGCAAGCTCGATCTCGACGGGCTGCGTCAGGTCCGTGAGCAAGGAGGCGTGCCGGTGGCTGCCGATGAAAGTGCCTGCTCGGCCGCGGACGTGTCGAGGTTGATCGCAGCCCGCGCGGTCGATGCGATCAACGTCAAGACCATGAAGTGCGGCCTCGTCGAGGCCATGAACATGATTGCCGTCGCGCGCGGCGCGGGGCTAGAGCTGATGATCGGTGGCATGGTCGAATCGAAGCTATCGATGACCGTCTCGGCCTGCCTCGCCGCGGGCAGCGGTGGCTTCTCGTTCGTCGATCTCGACACACCCTGGTTCATGAAAGACGCGCCGCTCGAAGGCGGTTGGCTGGAGCAAGGCCCAACGCTCCGCCTGGACGAAATCCGATCCGGTCACGGCGTCACGTGCCGCTTGCGTGACTAGAGTCTGTGCCGGGCACATTCGTCCGATCTCGATTTGGGTTGATGGTCACGATTCGCCCCGCGACCGTCCCAGCCTTCGGCGTCGAGTTCCGGCTACCGAGCAGGCCACGAGCTGCGATGCTGGATCCCGATCGCCCCCCTCTTCGCCTCGGTCCGCCCCGGTCAAAGTTGACACGCGCGGCTCGGACCCGCACAATTTGTCAATCCGCGGTCAGCCTCGAGGCTCACCGTTCTCCCTGTGCCAACCGTCCTTCCCAAATCTTCCGCGCCCGTCCTTCCGCCGTCAGTGCCCCCCGATCCTCGGCAGCTCACGCTGCCGCTCGTGGCCCCGGGGCCTGGCATGGCGAGCCCCCGCTCCATCGCGCGCTCCGATCGCGTGTTCGTGAATCGCGACTTGCGCTTCTCGACCATCGATTGGATCGGCTTCGACATGGACTACACCTTGGCGATCTATCGCCAAGAGCGCATGGACACGCTCAGCGTGGAGCTCACGATCGAGCGCATGATTCGCCGCGGCTACCCCGCGTACCTGAAGAACCTCAGCTACGACATTCGCTTTCCGATCCGCGGCCTGCTCGTCGACAAGCGCTACGGGCACGTGCTGAAGATGGACCGCTACAAAGTCGTGCAACGCGGATACCACGGCATGCGCCGTTTGCCGCACGAGGAGATCACTGCGCTCTATCACGACAAGCGCATCCGGCCGCACACGCCGCGCTACCATTGGATCGACACGCTGTTCGCGTTGAGTGAAGTGACGAGCTACTCCGCGATCCTCGACGCGATGGAGAAGAAGGGCGAGAAGCTCGACTACGACAAATTGTTCGCGGACGTGCGCGCCTCGATCGACGAAGCACACGCCGAAGGCGCAGTGTACGCGACGGTCACCCGCGAGATCGGCGCTTACATCGAGCGCGAGCTCGAGCTCGCGCGCACGCTGCACAAGCTACGCTCTGGCGGCAAAAGGCTATTTCTGCTGACCAATTCTCCCTGGAGCTACACCGACCAGGTGATGACGCACCTGCTCGCGGATGTCATGCCGGAGTACCCGACCTGGCGTCACTACTTCGAGTTCGTGATTTGCGCGGCGGGCAAGCCGCGCTTCTTCCAGGACGGGCGACCGCTGATGGAGCGCGACGGTGAAGTGCTGCGTCCAGTGCGTGAAAAGCTCGAGCGCGGCAAAGTCTACGAAGGCGGCAATTTGGAGGAGTTCGAGCGGCTGATCGGCATGCGCAGCTCGAGCGTGCTGTACGTCGGCGATCACATCTACGGCGACATCCTGCGCTCCAAGAAAGAATCGTCTTGGCACACGCTGATGGTCATCCAAGAAATGGACGAGGAAATCGCGGCTTACGAAGCCTGCGCGGACGACCTCGCCCGGCAGCGCGCGCTGGACGAAGCGCGCAACAAGTTGGAAGACGAGCTCCGCTATCACCAGGGGCGAATCAAAGAGCTCACGCGCACCAACCCCGCGCAAACGGGGCAAACGGCGCAAACGGGGCAAACGGGCGAGGAAGAGAGCGAACGGACGCGCAGCAAGCGCGCGCTCGAGCGTGTGCGCGGTGAGCTGCGCAACCTGACCGCGGAATACGACATGCTCGCCGAGCGTATCTCTCAGCGCTTCCATCCGTATTGGGGGCCCCTGCTCAAAGAACAGAACGAAATGAGCAGCTTCGGCCTACAGGTGGATTTGTACGCGGACATCTACACCCGCAGGGTGTCGTGCCTGCGCGCCTATTCCCCCCAGCAGTACTTCCATTCTCCATATGATCTGATGCCGCACGAGCTGTAGCCCCGCACTCGCCAGGCCAATGAGCCGGTCCGTGACCGGGCGCGCTTTGCGGCGACGCCACCGAGCGCGGGCCCCTTCCAGCGACTGGCGCGCGCGCACAGGTTGCCCAATGTTAGCGGCAAAGCGTGGGCGAAAACTGCGGATCCGCGCCGGACGAAAAAGGCCGCGCCGGCCGAATTGTGCTACGGGAAGCGCCGTTGCGATCGAGCTGAAACTGACCAAAGGACTTGTTGGATGAATCTGGTTGAGTGGCTTCAAGGCTTGATGACGAGCTTCGGGGCATCGTGGGTCATGTGGCTGATGATCTTCCTGAGCGTGATCTCGGTGGCCATCATGCTGGAGCGCGGTTACTTCTACTTCACACTGCGCGACGACATTCCGAAGCTCGCGAGCGATCTGCGCCGCTTGCTGCGCGAAGACGACGCAGAAGGCGCGCTCCGTCAGCTCGAGGCGTCGCCGAGCGCGGAGGCTGCGGTGGTGGTCGCCGGTCTGCGCGAGGCCGATCGCGGCATGAAGGCCGCGGACGAAGCCATGCAAGGCGCAGCCGCACTGCAGCGCATGAAGCTCGAGCGCCGGCTGGCGTATCTGGGCACGCTCGGCAACAACGCGCCCTTCATCGGCCTGTTCGGCACCGTGATCGGCGTCGTGCAAGCCTTCGAGCAGCTCGGCAAGCAAGGCATGACCACCGCGCAGAGCGCGACCTCGGCCGCGCCGACGCAGGTCATGAGCGCAATTGCCGAAGCGCTGGTCGCGACCGCCGTGGGTCTGGTGGTCGCCATCCCCGCGGTCGCCATGTTCAACCTGTATCAGCGCATCTCGCGTTCGATTTTGGCCAATACGGACGCCTTGAGCCACGTGCTCTTGTCGTACTTGGCCGGTGTCGAAGCCGGCACTGCGCCGCCTCCGCCCGCGTCGCTTTCCGGGGTGAGCAAGGCCGAAAAGAGCAAAGCCAAGCCCTCGGCGCGCCCTGCCGAGGAAGAGTGAGCCATGGCCGGCGGCGCCAGCAACGACGATGACGGCATGATTTCTGGCATCAACGTCACGCCGCTCGTCGACGTGACGTTGGTGCTCTTGATCATCTTCATGGTCACCGCACGCATCATCGTCTCACAGGGCATGCCCATGGATCTGCCGAAGGCCGCCAGTGGTGAAGCCTTGCAACAGATCTTCTCCGTCGAGCTGTCGGCGGACAACAAGACGCGCGTCGACTCCGAGAACCTGCCGAACGACGAAGCCATCACGCCCTTGGCCAAGGCCGCCAAGGCCAAAAATGCCGATCTGCGCGCGGTGATCCGCGCCGACCGCAAAGTCGAGCACGGGCGTGTGATTCACGTGCTCGACTTGCTCAAGCGCGCGGGCGTTTCCAAAATCGCGTTCGCGGTTTCGCCGTCGGACAAAGCAGGCACCCCCGTCGAGGCTCCAGCAGGCAAATAAGCGAGCGCCGCGCACCCAGATGACGAGCACCGCCGACTCCATCACCCCCAGCCAGGCCCCGGCCGAGGCAGCGCGGCACAGCGCGGATCCGCTGGAGCCGATCTTTTCGCTCGGCAATCGTGAGGTGCGCGTCGGGTTGATCTTGGGCATGCTCGGCGCGCTGTTGCTGCACACGGTGATCGGCGTGCAAGCCGCGAGCACGCTCGGCGATGTGCATGCGTTCGCGGTCCTGGTCCAGGCCGAGGTTCGCGATCTCCTGCTTTCGCAAGTGGATGTGGATCTGAGCCCGCCGCCCCCGCCGCCCCCACCCGTTCCGGAGCCCGAGCCGCCTCCGGAGCCCCCGCCTCCGCAACACACCGCCGCGCCACCGCCGAACGCCCCCGCTGCCCCGCCCCCCGCCGCCGCCCAAGCGGCCCCAGCACTGACGGCAGATCCGGATCCCAACGATCCCGTCGACATGACGAACAGCATCGTGACCGGCGAAGCCGACCACTATGCCGGCGGCATCAGCGCCAACAAAGGCACCGGCAAAGACCCCGTGCGCGACCTGCGCGCCGAAGCGGACGGCGTGGGCAAAGCGCCGCCACCCGCACCGCCTGCGCCGCCACCCGGCCCCGATCTCTCGCGCCCCGCGGCGCCCGTCGCCGGCAGCTGGAACGACTGCGAATTCCCCGCCGAAGCCGACATCGAAGGCATCGACACCGCGGTCGTGCAGCTCACCGTCACGGTCGGGCCCAACGGTCGCGCCAAGTCCGTCACGGTCCTGAAAGATCCCGGCTTCGGCTTCGGACAATCCGCGCGCACCTGCGCCTTCCGCAAACAATTCAACGCCGCCTTCGATCGCACCGGCACCGCCATCACCATGTCGACGGCCCCGTTCACCGTCCGCTTCACGCGCTAGCCGAAAGTTCGAGAGTGGGCGCCCGCGATCCAGCAGCGCACCTCACAGCGCGCGTGGTTCCCGACATGACGCGGCTTCGCTCAACCTGTGACGTCAGAATTTGCCGCTGATCGATAGGAACGTCAGTTTGTTGTTGGTCTCGCGCAGGCGGCCGAGGAGCATGCGCACGATGCTCCACAGCACTTCGTAGGCGAGGTCCTTGTGCAAAAAGAGCAGGTCGTCGAAGCCGTCTTTGGGAATGGCGAGCAGCACGCAGCGCTCGTGCACGCGCGCGTCGGCGGAACGCGGGGCTTCGTCGAGCAACGCCATCTCACCGAAGATCTGTCCGGGGCCGAGCACTGCCAGCGCTTCCTCACCCATGCCGGGCACGTCGCGGCTGATGCGCACCTTGCCCTCGAGGATCAGGTACAGCTTGTCGCCGGCATCGCCGTGCTGGAAGATCTTCGTGCCGAGCGCGTGGCTCTCTTCGGTCGAAACTTTGGCGATCAGCTCGAGCGCTTGAGGTTTGAGGCCAGCGAAGAGTTCTACTTTGGCGAGCTGCTCGATGCGATCGTTCATGAGACGGCAAACTCTGGCGATACAGCGCAATACACAGCGGTACTGAGCGATACTGAGGAAGGCAGAGACTCTAGCCCGGAACGTCCGCGCCCCGCAGCGCTTCGCCGGTCGTCTCGGCACGAGATGAATGAGTCCGCTCCATGGCCATCCACAGCCTGTGGAGATCCTCCGGAAAGGATCCGGACCAATCTGCAAGTTATTGTTTATACACACAATTTCAACTAATCTTCTGTACACGCCGCACAGAATTTGACGTCTTTACACCTGTTCAGTATCCTACGCCCGCCATGCAAGGTTTGACCGCTCGCCAGGAACAGACGTTGGACTTCATCCGCAAGTCGATTGAAGAGCGCGGCTACCCGCCAACGCTCCGCGAGATCGGCGAGTACATGGGCATTCGTTCGACCAACGGGGTCAACGATCACCTGCGTGCGCTCGAACGCAAAGGATACCTGCGCCGCGAGGACATGAAGAGCCGCGCGTTGAAGCTGGTGAGCGGCAGCGAGAGCTCGATCCCGGTCAAAGTCCCGGACGACGACCTGGTGGAGGTGCGCGTGCTCGGGCGCGTCGCCGCCGGCTTGCCGCTGCTGGCTGAAGAAAACGTGATCGATACCGTCCGCGTCGACCGCATGTTGGTCCGCGGCGGGCGTGAGGTGTTCGGCCTGCGCGTGACCGGTGATTCGATGATCGAAGCCGGCATCATGAGCGGCGACTACATCTTCGTGAAGAAGCAATCGACCGCCGAGCGCGGAGAGATCGTGGTCGCCCTGATCGGGGACGAAGCCACGGTGAAGTACTTCTTCCCGGAGCGCGATTACGTTCGCTTCCAGCCGGCCAACTCGCAAATGGCGCCGATCTTGGTTCGTGCCTCGGACTTCAAGTCGACCATGTTGCTGGGCAAGGTGGTCGGCGTCTATCGGCGGCTCTGAGCCCTTCGGCGAGCGCGCGCCGCCATCGCCTCGCGCCGCATAGCCCCCTGCGCTGTCGGCGGAGGTGAGCGGCGTACCCACCCGCTGCGGCGGCGCAGGGTTTCCGAAAAATCGCCATCTGCGTGCGCCGTCGGCGCCCGCGCCGACACTGCTCGGTTGACGCGCGACGAGCCGAATTGCTAGCGTTCGCGCAGAATTAGACCTCGCGACTGCAGGTCTCAGTTCTCGAGGAACGGACCCGGTGCGAAGCGTCAATCACAGTCACAGGCGAGAGCGGCTCCTGCTCGGCTTCGTCGCGGTGATGAGCGTGCCCGCGCTGGTGGGCTGCGGCAACGGGATGTATTCGCTGCGCGCCAGCTCCGCCGCTGGAAAGCTCGAGCAGGCGCGTGAGCTGGGCGCCGAGCAATCGGCACCGTACGAGTATTTCTACGCCAAAGAGCATCTGCAAAAAGCCCAGACCGAGGCGGCGGAGGCAGACTACAGCGACGCGATCGATTTGGCCGAGGCCAGCGAAAAGTACGCGGAAAAGGCGATCGATATCGCGCGTGAAGCGCGCAACGGGGCGGGCAAATGAAAGCCCGGCGCGCGTTGGCGCTGCTGCTCGGAGTGCCACTTTCGCTGACCCATTGCGCCGAGTCGGCCGAGCTGCGTGGACAGATCGCGGGGCTCGAAAAGATCGTGGAGCAAGCCGAGCGCAACGGCGCCAAACGCTGCGCGCCGCGCGAGCTGGCGATCGCGCGCAGCCAGCTGGAGTTTGCGACCATCGAGCTCGACCAGGGTTTCGCCTCCAAGGCTCGAGCGCACCTCGCCAAAGCCGAGCCGAACGCGCGCTCCGCCGAGCTTCAATCGCCCCCCGAGCATTGCGCGAACTGGCCCGACGCCGATGGCGACGGTTACGCCGATCCGCTCGACAAGTGCCCGGCCCAGCCCGAAAACTACAACGGCTATCAGGACGAAGACGGCTGCCCCGACGACCCGGACACAGACGGCGATGGCATCCCCGATTCCCTGGATCAGTGCGAGCTGAACCCCGAGGACAAGGACGGCTACCTCGACGGCGATGGTTGTCCCGAACCCGACAACGATTTGGACGGGCTCTTGGACGCCGCGGACAAGTGCCCGAACGAACCGGAAGACCTAGACGGCTATGCCGATGAGGACGGTTGTCCCGATCTGGACAACGACCAGGACACGGTCCCGGACGTGAAGGACCAGTGCCCGAACGAGATCGGTTCGGCAACGCAAGAGCCGCTCGGCTGCCCGGGCAATCGCTTGGCGGTCGTCACGGACTGCGAAGTGAAGATCACGCAACAAATTCATTTCGAGACCAACAAGGACAAGATCCGCCCGGAGAGCTACCCGGTGCTCGACGCGGTGGTCGACGTGCTGAACAAGAATCCGAAGATCACGCTCGAGGTCCAGGGCCACACCGACAACAAGGGCGCCGCGGCCTACAATAAGGACCTATCGAACCGCCGCGCCAAGTCGGTCATGAAGTACTTGCTGGAGCACGGCATCACTAACTCCCGCCTCACTGCCCAGGGTTACGGCATGGAACGCCCGCTCGTGGACAACAACAGCGCCGCGAATCGCACGCTCAATCGCCGGGTCCAGTTCGTGCGCTCCGAGAGCAGTAAAGAGGGATGCCCCAAGACCGGCACTCCGTGATGGCGGTCAACGGAGCCGGCGCTGGCGGCCCTTCGCGGGATGGCGGCCGTCGAGGATGGCAACCCAGGCGAGCGCAGTCCGGCAGAAAAGTCCACGCTCGGTAAACGGCCGCGCTCCCCGACTCGACTTGGGCACCGAATACAGACGAATTGCCGCGAATCCCGGGCATAACTGATCTACGAAGGCTACAAGCCATTGGTTTTTTGCCGGCGCCCGAGCGACCGGCCATGATTCAGCCCGCAACTCCGGCCCTCCTGTGAGGGCCCCTCGTTTGGAGGACTACGTGTATCGCCGATTGTCGATCCGACTGCTTTGCTTGGCCCTGTTCACTTTCTTTTCGCTGCCGGCGTTCGCGCAATACACGCGCGACAACGCGGCCACGAAGAAGATCGACGAGGCCATCAACGAGCACTATCTGGCGACCGACTTCGACAAGGCCGAGAACGTTCTCACGGGCACCATCAACGCCTGCGGCGACAAGTGCAGCCCGGCGGTGATCGCTCGAGCCTGGATGTACGTCGGCATCGTGCGCGGCAGCGGCAAAAATGATCAGGCGGGCGCGAAAGACGCATTTCAAAAGGCGCTCGCCACCGATCCCAGCACGAAACTGGACGCACAGCTCGCGACCCCCGAGACCCAAAAGACGTTCAACGATTTGAACGGCTCGGGCGCAGGCGCAGGCGCCGCGGCTGCGGTCGGGGTCACGCCGAGCGCAGCAGCCAATGAAGATACCGGTGCCGGCGACAAGGGCGGCCTGAAGTGCAGCCCAGACGTGCGTGAGCTGCAGACGCTGCGCCCCGTCCCGCTCGAGTGCACCAGCGACGAAGAAGTCGCCAGCATGGAGATCCGCTACAAGTCCTTCGGCTCGGAAGAGTGGCACTCGGTCAAGATGAAGAAGACCGGTGATGCCTTCCGCGGTGAAGTGCCCTGCGAAGCCACCAGCACTGCCGGCACGTTGAAGCTGTACGTGCGTGCCAAAGATGCCTCCGGTGAGACCGTCGATTCTTTCGGCTCGAAATCGAAACCAATCGAGTTCTCGGCCAGCGAAAGCGCCGCCCCAGTCAGCTACCCCGGTGAACAGCCCCCCGCGCGCTGCCTCGCAAAAGAAGAGTGCCCGCCGGATTTCCCGGGCTGCCAGTCAGGGTCGGCGCGCGGCAACAAAGGTTGGGGCGTCGCCTGCGCGAACACCAACGAGTGCAAGCTTGGCCTGCAGTGCGGCAACGAAGGCACCTGTGAGTCGCCTCCTTCTTGCGAGACGAACGCGGATTGCGACTCCGGCGAGTGCAGCGACAACAAGTGCGTCCCGCGTGAAGGAGGTGGCGGCGCCGGCGGATACAAGAAGAACTGGATCGGCCTGCATTTCGGACAAGACATCGCGATCGTCGGCGGCACGGATGTGTGCACGGCGTCGGCCCAAGCCAACTCCGGCTACGCCTGCTACGTCGAGGGCACGGACATGCCGTACCGCGGCGATCCATTCCCGGGTGCCGGCATTTCCACGGGCACCGTGATGGCGACGCATCGGCTGATGCTCAGCTTCGACCGCGCTTTCACGCCGAACATCACGCTCGGCGCGCGGGTCGGCTTCGCCTTCGGCGGCGGTCCGCCCGCCGGAAAAGGTCCCGACGATCAAAACCGCCCGCGCGACACCGATCCGAACGCCCCGCACGACATGAACGGCAACCCGACCGACCCCTTACCGCCCACGGCCGGCACGCCCTTCCTGCCCTTCCACGGCGAGCTGAGACTGAGCTACTGGTTCGGCAAGGGCCCACTCGGCAAGAAGGGCTTTCGCCCGTACTTGCATCTCGGCGGCGGCATCGCGCAGGTAGACAGCAAGGTCAAAGTGACCTTGGCGGATTGCCCGTACGACGTGCACCCACCCGACTACACCGTGGACGACTACAATAAATGCACCGAGGGTGACAAATCAGTCGCCAACGAGACCAAGAACGTGACCCAGACTTACCACGTCGATGTTTGGCGCAAGATGGGGCAAGCCTTCGTCACCGGTGGCGGTGGCGTGGTGTACGCGTTCACCCCGGAGATCGGCGCGATGCTGAATGTGAACCTGATGGTCATGTTTCCGAGCTCGGGTTTCGTGATTCAGCCGTCACTCGGCGTGCAATACGGCTTCTGAGCTCCGGCTTCGCACACGCGCGCGCCGCAGGCGATCAGCGGCGCGCAGGCGATCAGCGGCGCACAGGCAATCAGCGGCGCGCAGGCGATCAGCGGCGCGCAGGGACGCTGCGGCCGATGCGCCGCAACACCTCTTGCAAGTCTTCCCACACCTCACGCTTGGCGGCTGGGGTGCGGAGCAGATACGCCGGGTGAAACGTGGGCATGACGTCGATCTGCCCGCGATACGATTTCCACTTGCCGCGCAGGCGCATGATGCCTTCGCTCGTGCCGAGCAAGCCCTGCACCGCGGTCGCGCCGAGCGCGACGATCACGCGCGGGGCGACCAGCTCGAGCTGCTCGTTCAGGTACGGCAGACACGCGGCCATTTCGTCGGGTTCCGGCTTGCGATTGTCGGGCGGTCGACACTTGACCACGTTACACACGTAAACTTCGTCGCGGCCGAGCCCCATGGCCTCGATCATGCGATCGAGCAGTTGCCCGGCCTTGCCGACGAAGGGAAATCCTTGCGCGTCTTCGTCCGCGCCCGGACCTTCACCGACGAAGCACACGCCGGAGCTGCCGGTGCCACGGGCGAACACCGCTTGTTTGCGCTGCCTGCACAAACCGCAACGCGTGCAGGTCCGCACGACCTCGGCCAGCACGCTGAGCTCCCGCCGCTCGGTGCGCGCGACGCTCGGCGATTCGCCGAATGCCGGCGCAATCGCCGGCGGTGCCGCAAGCGCGGCCGGCGCAGGCGCAACCGGCGCGGGCGCGACCTGCACCGGCGCGACCTGCGCGGGTGCGACCTGCACCGGCGCGAGCGATCCAGGCACGGCCTCTTGCGAGCGCTCGAGGCCCGTGGTCCCGCATGCCGCCTGCCATTCGAGGTGAGCGCGCAGGGCACGCGTCAAGAAGCGGAGCTCGTCGAGCGCCGCTTCGTCCGTCATGTGCCGAAATCCCGTTGGCTGCACGTCATCGGGCGCTCTCCTGGCTCAGTGATGGTGAAGCGCTAGGAAGCGCTCGGCATCGAGCGCAGCCATGCAGCCCGTGCCTGCCGCGGTGACGGCCTGGCGATAGACCCAATCCGCGACGTCACCGGCGGCGAACACGCCCGGCACGCTGGTGCGCGTGCTGCCGGGTTCGACCTTCAGGTAGCCGTTGTCGTGCACCTCGAGTTGGCCCTTGAACAGGTCGGTCAGCGGCGTGTGCCCGATCGCAACGAACAATGCGCCCGCGTCGATCTTGCGCGTGTCGCCGGATTTCAGGTCCTTCACCCGAACCCCGGTCACGCGGTCTTCGCTCACGCCCAGCACGTCGCTCACGACGTGGCTGCGCAAGACCTTGATCTTCGGGTTCGCGAACACGCGCTCTTGCATGGCTTGCGAAGCGCGGAACTCGTCCCGGCGATGAATCAGAGTGACGTTTCCGCACAAGCCAGCGAGGTAGCTCGCCTCTTCCATCGCCGTATCGCCGCCGCCGACGACGACCACGTCTTGACCGCGGAACAGCGCGCCGTCACACACCGCGCACGCGCTCACGCCCTTGTTCTTGAGCTTTTCCTCCGATTCCAGACCAATGTAATTGGCGCGCGCGCCGGTGGCGATGATCAGCGTCTGCGCGAGGTGCAAGACATTCTCGTCTTCACCGACCCACACTTTGAAGGGACGCGAAGACAGGTCGACCTTCTGCACATCGGCCGTGATCAGCTCGACCCCTTGGTGCTCGGCCTGAGCGCGAAAGTTCGCCATCAGATCTTGGCCAGAGACGCCCTTGGGGAAGCCGGGGAAGTTCTCCACCTCGGTCGTGAACATCAGCTGCCCGCCCGGGATCAGCCCACCCGCGTTGAAGCCCTCGACACACAGCGGCTTCAAATTCGCGCGCGCCGCATAAATTGCCGCGGTGAGACCCGCGGGCCCAGAGCCGATGATGAGTACTTTGTGCAGCCGAGGTTCACTCATGGTCCTGCGGTCTAGCACGCGTCTGGCCGCGCGTGCAGGCTTCGGGGACGCCCAATCAAGCTTTCAAGACGGAGAAACGCGGCCGTCCGCGGCCACACACACATGACGGCGATCACGCCCGCGTCGACTGGCGCTCGGCGGCACTGCAGCTCCGGGAGATTGAACCGCCAAGACGCCAAAACGCCAGAAGAATGAGAGAAGATTGGGGGCTCGCTCAGGACGCAAATCACGCCGCTGGGGATGTCCCGAGCGAGGCACTCACCGTGCATAGCGGCACAGCGTGCTCGGGTGCCGTCTCAGTCGCGAAAACGATGGTTCGTGTACGAACCTGATTTCTTTGCGCTCGAGCGCTCACCCTCGCAACGGCTTCGATACGAATCGCCATTCAGCCAAGACCGCGACAACGCCGCCGAACGCCGCGCCGCGTTCCTCCGTAGCCGTGACGCGACGGGAATAGTGCGCGCCGAGGGGTGCGCTGCTGGAGTGCGGGCGCCCCCCACTCTCTTCAGTCCATGATCGGCGAGGCTTTGAGGGCGGCTTTGCCTTCTTTGACGTAGACGCTGAATTTCACTTTCTTGGCGCCGTGGCGCGTGAGCAGCTCTTCGTTCTTTTTCTTGAGCGTCTGTTCGAACTTTTCGTAGCTGAAGCCGTCGATGGTTTCGCCGCATTGTTGTTTCAGGCTCACGAAGTCCTGAAACACGGCGTGCCACTCGGCGAGCTCGGCCGCGGCGCCGTCACGGGAAGAAGGATTCGGTAAGCGGCGTGAGACCGATGAATCCTCACTCGAGAGGGTAGTCTCGAGATTGCCCTGCGGAGTGCCGGGTCGCACCGGTGGGCGCGGCAATTTCGGGTTCCCCGGGGCCTGCGGCACCGATCGGGGCGGCATTTGTCCGGAGCTCGGGTTGGGCATGCTCGCCGGATCTCCCGGGAAGCTGAAGGCGCTCATCTGCGGCTGATCCGGGAGGTTGCCCAGGACCTGCTTCATGTCCGCGGGTCCGCGGCGCGGGCCGCCGCCCTTGGCCATCACTTGATCCATGCCGTCGTTCAGATCGGAGGCGATCTTGCGGAACACGCCGCGGAAGCGGCTCGGCTGGAGCTGGTCGATTTCGCCCTTGGCCAAGCGTTGAGCCTCGCTCTTGAAGATGGCGATCGGCCGCGTGTGCTCGAGCACCGAGAACACGATCCCGATCGCGGCCGCGGCGATCGCTACCAAAATCGCGATCGGCAATTTGGCTTGTTGCTTGTCCTTGTCGTCCGCGGTCTTGAAGAACCCGAACAGGCCGTCGACCGAGACCGGCAAGCGCGCGACCGCGAAGCCGCCGCCGAGCTGCCAGGCCTCGCCGGGCAAGCGCGAGTATTGCACGCCGAGCATGCCGCCGATCGTGCGCACCTTGCTGCGCCCCTTCTCCTTGTATTCGGGATCCTGCTCGAGCGACGCCATGTCGCCCACGATTTGATCGAGGTTGCCGACGGCAAAGCCCTCGGGGGCGCCCGAAGACGCGCGGTCGCCATTGGCGTAGAACGCGATCGCGGCGCCCGTGCGCGAAGACAACTCGCGTGCGAAGCGATCGTCGACGATCCGCGCGCCGACGATCGCTCCGGCCGGCAGTGCGCCCATGTCGAACTCGACCGGGCGTGTCACGACGCGATAAATGCGATCCAGGATCAGCGTGTCGTCACGGACGTAGCCGCGCAATGCATCTGCAACCACCGGATAACCGCCGAGCTCGAAGTCCGCGAGCCCGCTCGCTTGCTCGTAGCCCAGGTGAGCCACGACGCGCCCAGCTTGGTCCACGGCAAATACCGCGTCGAACTGCTCGTCTTTCGGGATTGAACCGTTCACCTTCTTGAGCGCGGCAAGCAGCTTCTCGCGCGCTTCTTCGGGCACCTTGGCTTCGGAATCGCTCGACTTCTGCAGGTACTTGGCAATGTCGGGGTCGACGCCGAATTGAATCAGGCGACCTGAACGTTGGCGCGCATCATCGCGCAAATACCAAGCAACCACCTGCGAATCGGACGAGAGCGCCTCGCCCATCGCCCGCGCGCCGGCACGGTTGTACATGCTGGTCGCGATCGAGAGCAGGAAGACGGAGAGCCCCAGAAATAGGCCGAGCAGGACGTACCAAAATCGTGAGAGTACCATCGCTATTTAGCGCCTTCTTTGGGCTCGGCGGAATCGCTCGCCTTGGCCTTGTCATCGGCAGCCGCGCTGCCGTCGTTGACCTTGATCGGAACCTTGAGTTCGACGTCGGCTGCGGCGACCGTCACGGGCGTCGCTGGCCCGACTTTCTTGCCGGAAAAGTATGCCTGCAGCACGTAGTCGCCCGGCTCCTGAATGTTGAGCGAGAACTCCCCTTTCATCGACGGATAGGCGACCTGCGCGACGTTCGGCTCGGACACGATCCACATGCGCAGGCTGGGCGCCGCTTCGTCTCGGATCTCGAACACGCCCGCTCCGGGCACGGACCAATCGCGAGTCGCGCCGGGCCCGGTGTCGCTGGGCGCGAAGGTCTTCATGCCGACCCCGAACAGCTTGTGCTTGAACGGATCGGTGTTCTGAAACGTGAGGCGCGTCCCCGGGGTGACGACGAGCGTGACCGGGGTCGTGCGCCCACCGCCCACGCGGATCAGCACCGGAGGCTGCGCTTTTTGTGCGCCGGCGGCGATGGCAGCGACGCACAGTTCCTTCGGGATGTGCGGGAACGGTCGGCGGAACTCCGAGCGAACGGTGGGCACCGGTTCGCGAAAAGAGTAGCCGTGGTTCTTGGGGTCCTTGGCTTCCGCCCAAACCGGGTTCTGCAGCGCGCGAAAGCCCTCGAATCGTCCTTTGACGCGAGCAGCGCCGGCGCTGCTCGGCAAGGCGACGAGCCCCGCGATGAGGAGCAACGGCCAGCGGCGACGCGCGCCGACGCTGTGTGAGGACCCGGAAAAGTTGTGGCAGGCGTTCATTGCCGCGTCACGGTAATCTAGGGCGCGGGACAACGGAAGGGGCGAGTCGCTGCTGGCGCGGGTTTCGTGTCCGCTTCGCCCACACTTCGAGCGGCAACCGGCGTCCGCCTTACGTTCGGCCCCACAAAAGGCGAATGGGCCGGCGTTTTGGACCGGCCCATTCATAGGTTCCTGACCGCGTGAGTCGCGAGGCGTGATGAGTACTCCGAACCCCTAGCTTAGCTAGGTGGGAAACTCTTATTTCGCGGCTTCCGGCTTCCCGGTGAGGTTTTCCGGGCCTAG
>DASSMT010000247.1:0-10687 GCA_035688655.1 Polyangiaceae bacterium
AGCCCCCCGCCGGTCAACGTGCTGCGCTTGATGTTCGATCCGCAGGGGCTTCGCCCGCTCGTGACGAACTGGGAGACGGTCGCTGACTCGCTGATCGAGCGCCTGCACCGCGAGGCAACCGGCGGCGTGAAAGACGCGGTAACGCTCGCGCTGCTCGCGGAGGTCCTCTCCTACCCCGACATGCCGGTGCGGCTCCGGCGGCCGAACCTCGAGATCCCGCTCGTGCCCGTGGTTCCGGTCTGTTTCCGGCACCAGGACACCGTTTATGATTTCTTCTCGACCGTCACGACGCTCGGCACGCCGCAAGACGTCACGCTCGAGGAGCTGCGCATCGAATGCTTCTTCCCCGCCGATCCCGCGACGGAACAGCAAGCGCGCCGCGTGCTGGGTGGCTGAATAGCGCGTGTCTCGCGGCGCAGCCGTGCCGCGGCCTGTTCCGCCCCGTCACACCCAGGCGCGCTTGCGCAACGCCCGCACGCCGGCGAAGACGCCGCAGAATCCGAGAGCCAGCAGGGCACCGGAGCACTCGAGGGTCCGCCGGAGGAGCTGCTGGGGACCCGCCAAAATCGAGTAGCTGGTCTGGACAATGACGAGCTGGTTGGTCTCGCCGACGCGCGCGTAGCCTGCCAGCCAACGGCCGCTAAAGCCGCGGACGGGATCGCGGTGGTCGTCGCTGGAGCGGGTTTGGTCCGGGCTCGGCAAGCGGAATTGGCGGCGTTGCGCGGGCTCCTCTTGCTCGATCTCGCGCACCCAGCGGGCCAGCTCTGGCCCGTCGATGGTCACGCTCTTTCCGTGGGGTAGGCCCTGGTGCACGAGGACCCTGAGTTGTCCGGGTGTCGGCACGTTCGGCTCGTAACGCTCGCGGTCGCGCAGCGAGACCAACATGCCGACTCGCTGTGGATCGTGCGGATCGGAGAACGAAAGCGAGGCCAGGGTCGAATTCGTGCCCGAGGTGGCCATGACGTACCCTACGCAGCGCGGCTTCTCCGACGCCTTGGCATCGAAAATGGGAATACTGATCGAGAATTTGAATTGGCCGTCGCCTTCCGAAACGTGGGCCCGCGCCACGTAGGCGACCTCTCGCGGAGCTGGGTCGGCAATGGCGTCGGGCCGTGCGCGAGCGCGCTGCTGGGCGAGCCGCTGGGCACCGACGAAATAGTCGCGAAACGAGAAGTTTTGCTTCAGATAGTCTTCCCCCACGGAAGGTACCCGGTCGACGGCGTTGCCCGCCATGTCGAGCAGCAACACGCTGTCGAAGGTCTGTTCCGGCGCGCAGGTCGCTAGCGCGCGCGTGAGCTCCGGACTGCGCCGCGTTGCCGAGAGGTGTGCGACGACCGCGGAGTTCTCGGCGCACGCTTGCAGGCTGTCGCCAAAGCCGCGCAGGAGATGCAGCACCTGGCCAGCAGTGGCCTGCGCGGCGTACATGTTGGCTTCGAGCACCTGCCTCCTCAGCGCTTGTTCGAATTCGCGTGACGCCCAGAGCCCCACGGTGGCCGCCGTGAGCGTGAGCACGGTCACCACGCCCGCGGCGAGCGCCTGGAGCGGACGGCGCAAACAATAGCGATACACGCGCACACCCCAGCTCAGTTGCGAGATGAGCGGCGGCTTGTGCGCCAAGAAGGCATCGAGCTCGCGAGCCACCTCGAGCGCCGATCGATAGCGGAGCGCGGCGCGTTTTTCCAGGCAGCACAGGCAAATCTTCTCGAGGTCGCGGGCCACTCGCACGCCGCGTGACGCAGGAGACGGCACCGGTTCGAGGCTGAGCAGCTGACGCAAGACGTCGTTCTCGGCGCCCTCGTAGGGCGGCCGCCCAACGAGCAGCTCGTACAAGAGGGTGCCGAGACCGTAGACGTCATCGGCCACGCCGATGCTTTCGGCGGACGCTGCGCCATGACGCGCCGGCAGCACGCGTTCCGGCGCGATGTTCAATAGCGAGCCGGCCACGTGTGACAGCGTCGACCTGCTTGAAGTCGCTAGCGGCTTGGCGATGCCGAAGTCGGCAACGAACGGCGCGCCTTCGCCGTCGAGCGAGCTCATCAGTATGTTGGCGGGCTTGAGATCGCGGTGCCAGATCCCCTTTGCATGCGCCGCAGCCACGGCGCGGGCCACCTCCGCCATGAGCTTGGCGGCAGCTGCAGGGCGTTCCTGGTAACGTTCCACGCAGTCCGCCAAGGTTCCGGCGTACAGCGTCATGACCAAGAACGGTCGTCCCTCCACCTCTCCTTCGGCGAGGAACTCGGCCACGTGCGGCAGATTGCCCAGTGAGCGCGCGGTGGCTGCTTCGCGCTTGAACGCGGCGACCTCGGTGGGATTCTGAGGCTCCCCGCGCATCAGCTTGATCGCGACATACGCGCCGCGCGATTGGTCCCACGCGCGGTACACGAGCGCGCTGCTGCCCTGCGCCAACGGCTCTTCGTCGAGCTCGTAGCCGGCAAAAGGCAGCATCAGTCGGTCGTCGGCTCGCGCCCCAGCCATTCGAGCACGTGGGGCAAGACTTTGTCGTCGGCCGCCCAGATCACCCTCTCTCGCTCGAGGTGCTGCCGAAACTTGGTTCGAAGGCGAAAGCGCCGCTGCCGAACCGCCAACTCCGAACAACCGAGCTGCTCCGCCAGCTGAGCGTCCGTGGCCAAGCGCCCCTCTTGGGAGCCCTTGCGAGCTTCCCCGGTGAGCTCGCGATACAGGTCCGTGACGATGGCGCTATCCCAGGGCAGCGGATGGTCTCGGCGCAGGCGACGATAGGCGTGCAGCACGACGAGCTCACGGCGACACTCGTCGAACAGTGCGTCGAGCTGCCGCTGATGGGAGGATTCGTCCGCGACGCACGCCGCCCGCTCGAGCTCCAGATGTGGCGCTCCTCCGCCGTTGCAAAGGGCCTTGTTACTCTTGATGAAATTGAGGAAGAAGTGGCGCGCGGCCGTGCGCAACCAAGAGCGGAAGGAGCCTCGCTCTGGGTCGAGCTTTTCGAGATCCTTACCGACGAACAGCCTCACGAAGAACTTTTGCGCGATGTCCGCGGCAAGATCGGGCGGAACGCCCTGGCAGACGATGAAGCGAACGATGTGCGGGTGATAGCTGCGGTACAGCGCATCGAACGCTCGCCGCCGCTCCGACGAGTTTTCCGCCGCGGCAGAGCGGATGGTCAGCCACTCGGTGGTTGGCCCGAGGCGACGCTTTGCAGCGGGCTTTCCGGACTTGGGCACTGCAGCGGGGTACACGAGGTGCGAGTCCATTTGGCTTCCAGGTTTGGTGAGGAACGAGCTCCCTGTCGACTGAGCAGCAGACCGTGCCCCCGTTACGGGAAAAATTGGAAATCGCCTGACGATTTCTGGGCCGCCGCTCAGCCCACTTGCAGGTTACCCCACTTGGTCTTGCTGGAGGCGCACTACCGCTCGAACGGGTGCTGCTACCCCATCGGCGGTAGAGACCTCCTGCGCATCCTCCAGCGCGCCCGGGGCCAGCCGCTCCAAAATGGCCGCCACCGTCGCGTCGCTCGCCACGTTGGTCGCGGCGCGAAAACGGCCCAAAATCCAGTCGACTGGCAAGATCAGGGGCAAGACCGCCGCCGCGACATGCGACGGGACGCCCGCCGCGCCGAGCACCAACGGCAACGTGATGAGGCCCGCTTCGGGAACGCCAGCGATGCCAACGCCGGCCGTTGCAGCAGCCGCCGCAACTCCGAGTTGCGCGCCGATGGAAAGTTGCAAACCGAGTGCTTGGACCACGAACAGAGTGGCAGCGGCCTCATAGAGAATGATGCCGTCGTGATTGAGGTTCGTGCCGACGCACGCGGCCAGCCGAGCCGAGCTCTTGGAAATCCCCAGGCGTTCGAGGCACGAGAGCGTGACCGGGAGCGTGGCAATGCTCGAGCCGGAAGAGAGCGCGGTGAGCAGTGCATCCGCGATCCCACGAAAGAATGCCAGCGGGGAGCGGCGAGCCAGCGCGCTGATCAGAAACCCGTAGTATACGCAGACGTGCAGCAGCAGCCCCAACAGAACCGTGGCCACGAAGGGACCCAAGCTGCGCAGCGCGCCTAGGCCAGTTTTCGCCACGGCACCCGCGAGCACTCCTGCAACGGCGAACGGCACGAGTCGAAGCACCCAGCTGAGCACGACCAAGCAGGTTTGGAGTCCGGCCCGCGTGAGCGAAGAGACGACCGTCACACAAGCGATCTCATCCGGCGTGCCGTGCTTGCGAACCGCTCGCAGCCCCAAACCGAACGCCACCCCGAGCAGCACGACGACAATCACGCTGTTCTGACGGAACGGGTCGACCAGGTTCTCGGGCAGCCAGCCAGCGGAGCCCGCGCCGTTGAGCGCGCTGGTGCTCGGGAGGGTCGAAGTGGCGATCGCCCGCAGAGCGGGGAATTGGCCAGCTCCGGTCCGCAGCCAGTGCGCGCAGCCGAGCGCGATCAGGATCGCCACCGCGGCGTTCGCAGCGCTCAGGAGCAGCAAACCGAGCGTCTTCTTGCGAGGAATTTCGCTTCCGAGGATGGCATCCAGAACGCAGAAGAAGAGCAGGGGCGTGCCGAGCAACTTCAAGATCCGCACGACCGCCATGCCCGCGTCCGACAGCGAGCTGACGCCGAATCCCAATAGACTTGCGCCGGGGCCGAGCCACGCGCCCAAGGCGATGCCGAGCAAGCTGCCCAAAAGAACACGCAAATAGAGCGGGCACGGGCGCCTCGAGGAAATGACGGCGGGTTGGTTCATGCCAAAGCCAGCAACGACCCGAGAGCGCCGTTACGTCGCTCGTGCTCGAAAGCGCGGCCGGCCGCGCTTCGCGCCGTAACGATGAACGGACTCAGGTTCAAGGGTTGGTGGAGGAAGAGCGTGGCCGTGAATTTCAACCGGACGACGCACGGGACAAGTTCCTGAGCGCGATCACGAACAAGCACATGGAGCTCGAGGCGCTGGCAGACTTGCACGCCACCTCCGAGCGCATCGCTGCAGAGCTCGCGGAACTGCAGGCCGTGCTCGAGAACAGCCTGAGCCGCATCCTGGCTCTGGAGCAAGCCCACCGCTCGGGCTCGCAGGCCGAAGGATCCGCTGTCGCCACACAACTCGGCGAGGTCCTCGTCACCATTCAAGCGTTGGAACAAGCGCTGTCCGAGTTGCGCGATCCGACGGATCGACGCCGCGACACGGAGTGATGCGAATTCCGCCCGCTGCGAATGGTGTGGGTTCCAGTACGGCAGCGGACCTCAACGTCCCACCTGGACGTCGCCCCATCGAACACGGCATGCTGGAAGGCCGCATGACTCACGATGATCGGGACTCTTTCGACCGCAGTCAGCGGCCACCAGCGTCGCGCCGTTCCGGGGGCTGGCTCGGTTGGCTGCTCTTCATTCTGGTGTTGGGTGGCGCCGGCGCATTCGTCTATTACCTCTACCTCCCCTTGCGCTACGCGCGGGCGAGCCTCTACGCCGATCTGCTCCGCGCGGGAGAGCGCGAGCGAACGCTGGGGCAGCGCATCGAGCAACAGGAAGAGAAATTCGGCAAGCTTTCCGGCGAATGCGACAAAGTCGCGAGCGAGCTCAAACAGACGGTCGCCGAAAAAGAGCAAATCGAGTCCGAGCTGAAGCGCGTGCAGGGCGAGCTCGCGCAGAAGCTGGCGCCCGAGATCACGAGCGGCAACATCCGCATCCGCCGGCGCGGGCAGGAGCTCGTCCTCGACATGACGGAAGACATCCTGTTCGACAAAGGCCAGGCCGAAGTCAGCGAGGGAGGTCAAGCGGTCCTGCAGCAGATCGCGCGCAGCCTGGTCGAGCTCGGGAGCTACGGCATTCAGGTTGCGGGACACACCGACAGCACGCGCGTCGTCAGCGCCAAGACTCAAGAGCGCTTCGCGACCAACTGGGAGCTGTCTTCCGCGCGCGCCACCAACGTCGTGCGCTTCCTGCAGGAGCGCGGCAAAATCCCGGGCTCTCGCCTGGTTGCCGCCGGGTTCGGTGAGTTCCGACCGGCCGCCAGCAATGCGACCGAAGACGGCCGCCGCAAAAACCGCCGCATCGAGCTCTTATTGCTGCCAACATCCGCCGGCGACGAGTCGGCGAAGATCCGCTGAGCGGAGGGTCAGCGACCTTCCTCAGCGGTCGAGGCGGTACAGGCCATCGCCGCCCAAGACGAAGACGACAGTGTCGGTCACGCCGATCCACTCCGGGCTGTAGATGCCTTGGCTGAGCAGCGCTTCGCCGCTGCCGTCGGTCTGAACGCTGTACACGTAGCCGCAGTTGTAGCCGTACCTCCAGAACACGGTGTTGCCCGAGACGGCCAGCGCTTCGTAGGAGCCGAAAGCCATCACCGTTTTACTCAGTGTTTGCGTCTTCGTGTCGCCCATCTCCCACTTTTCGATGCTGCCCCTCTCGTTCTGAGCATCGCACCAGGGGCCGCGCCGGGACTAGTGCCTATTGCGCGCACTCAAGAATTCCCCGCGGCCGGTCAACCTGCTGAAAACGACTACTAGTCATCGAATGTAGTCGGCAATTGCCATCCTTTTTCGGATCGGTCAGGCGTCGCCAATCAGCTTGGTCAACTCGGCAGCGAGCACGGCTTTTCGATACGGCTTTTGCACGAACCCCGCTGCGCCGGTCTCGAGCAGTGCCTGCGTGTCGCGCGCCAGGCTGTAGCCCGAGGCAATCAGCACCTTGACGTCCGGTCGCAGTTTTCGGAGCGCATGAAAGGTTGCGGTCCCGTCCATCACGGGCATGCACATATCCAGCAAGACCAGGTCGATGCTGGCCGACGCATTGCAGTAGAATTCGACCGCGGGCGCGCCGTTTGCGAAGACCGTCACCTCACAGCCCAGGCTTCTGAGGATGAGCGCAGCGAGGTTGCGCAGCGCCTCTTCGTCTTCCACCACCATCACGTGCATCTTCCGTGGCAGCAGTAGCTCGCTCGCGGTCGACTCGGCCTCCGTCATTTGACCGGCAAAGGTTGGCAGATATAGGCGCACCTCGGTCCCCTTGCCCACCTCGGAGTAGACGCTGATCGCGCCCTGATGGGTCTTCACCGTGGCGTACGTGGTAGCAAGACCGAGGCCGGTGCCCTGGCCCTTGGGTTTGGTGGTGAAGAACGGCTCGAAGATCCGCTCGAGGTGCTCGGGGGCGATGCCATAACCGTCGTCGGTCACAGCGATCACCACGTAGAGTCCGGGCTTTACCGGCGGTGACAGCCGCTTGCATGCGTCCGCGTCGAGCACCACGTTCTCGCTCGAGATCGTGAGTTGTCCGCCCGCGGCCATGGCGTCGCGAGCGTTCAGTGCCAAGTTCAGAATGGCATTTTGAAGTCCAGAGGGATCGCCCTCCACGAGCGGTTTGGTCGCCCGCAGGCGCTGGGTCACGTTGATCTTCTTGTCGAAACTGCGTTCGACGATGCTGGTCGTCTCCACGATCAACGTGTGGAGATCGATCACCGCGGCGCGCGTGACCTCCAGCCGCGAGAAAGCGAGCAGCTTTTGCGTCAGCTCGGCAGCACGTTTGACGGCCGACTGGATCTGCTCGACGTAATCCTCGGCCTCGGCCTGGCCACGACACAGATCCAAGAGCAGGTCCGCGTAGCCGGTCACCGCAGACAGCTGGTTGTTGAAATCGTGTGCGACCCCACCGGCAAGTTGGCCGATGGCTTTCATCTTCTCGCTCTGCCGCAGTCGCAGATCGAGCTGCCTGCGTTCCGTGGCATCGCGTGCAAACGAGCAGCTCATTTCCCGACCGTCGAACAGGATCAGATTCGCCCACACCTCGACCGGCAAGACACGACCATCCTTGGTGGCGTGGTTTGCCTCGAAGGTGCGCTTGCCCGCCTTCTGAAGCAGGCTCCAAATACCGGGCCACTGCTCCGGAGTCACATCCGGATTGAGGTCGTAGATGTGCAGCGACAGAAACTCTTCGCGCGTGTAGCCGAGCATCTTCGTCGCTGCGGCGTTCGCGTAGATGATGCTGCCATCCGAGAGGACGAAATAGGCAGCGTCGGCGAGGTTCTCGATCGCGAACTCCGCCAGACCCTGCATGTTCGTCGCATCGCTTTCGTACATGGAAGCCCGCCCAGACTCGGAGTCTACGGTCTTGGGCTGATCTTTGCTAGCCGTGTAATTGGCTTCAATCGTGAAGCATTGATAGACTTCTCTACTCGCACTTTTGAAAATCAGGGGCTGCAACTCGAAAATGCGAATAGATTTCTCTATCGAATGACGTTCTCGCTCACGCCACAAAAGCTGCTGGTCGTGGTCGTGGTCGTGGTCGAGAGTTGGGCGGAGAAGTCCAAGAACTCGAGGCGAGTGAAAGTCCGGGCGCCTTCGTCGAGCTCGACCCAGTCGATGGTGAGCGGCGCCGCGGGAGCGAGCTTGCCAACGCCGGTGAAAGAACCCGAAATCCCTGCGGCAGAAACCTCGAGCTTCATTTCTGCAACACCCTACTTACTGCGTGTTGCCCGACGTGGCTATCGGATGGATAATACCGGTTGGGCGATGATTGTTGGAATCAAGCGCTGGTGTCGCGTGGCGAGTGCGAGTGCTTGGACGTGCGCGCTGCTCTTGGCTTGCTCACGCGGCGCACCGCGTGAGACCCGACGCGAGCCCGCCGTGAGCTCCGCGACGGTCGCCCTGAGCGCCTCGGTCGCCGCTGCGAAGGCCGCCGAGCCGCCCGCGAAACCGCAGGTCAGTGCGGAGGTCGCGCAGCTGATCGAGCTTTCGAAGACCAATTTGAGTCCGGAAGAGAAGCACGCGCGCTTGCGCGAGGTGCTCAAGAAGTTTCCCGGACGCATCCCACGCGAAGAGCTGATCGTCGCAGCCGTCGCGGGGGGTGCCATCGACCCACCCCAATGGACGACGATCGTTTCGAACTACCAGGGTCGACGCGCCGAGATCCAGGTCACGAAAGACGCGCTCACCATCCTGGGCGTGCGCTTCAACGTGACGGCAGAGGGCGCGCAGCGGATCGCCGACCAGCTCCACGCGATCCTGCCCACGCCGCGCATTTTGCAGCTGATTTGGGAACAAGCCGATGTCAGGTTGCTGCCCTGCGTGTTGCCCGCCGACACGGAGATGGGCAGCACCGTGCGGATGATCGAGCATTCGGAATGCGTCGACAAGCGCATCGCGGGGCGAAAAGGGCTGGTCGTGAACGTGGGGAAGCACTGGGTGCTCACCAACCACATCACGGAAAAGCGGCACCTCGCCGCCAACTACGGCTGGTTCCAGAAGGGCAACCACCCGATCCAGACCGTGGGCACGCGTCACGACACCGCGCACACCGATTATTCTCAGATCCTCAGGCTCGTGAAACCCGTGATTCGAGTCGATGGCCGCGAAGTCGACATTCGCCGGGTCGGCCGCTCTCCGGATCTGTGGGGCCTGGTTTCCGACGAAGGACCACTCTACGTGTGGCGCGCAACCAGGCCCAATGTCGCGCCGCAGGCAGACGACAATCCGATCGCCAAGGCGGCGCCGCCCGCGCCGGTGGCGCCCGAAAGCGTGCGCCTGAGCCTGAAGCCCGACGGCTTGCCGATCGCCGTCGAACAGCTGCCGAGCACCACGACGGCTCTCAGACGCACCACGTTCCAGCGCAGACTCATGAAATCCCTGCGCCTGCGGCCGGAAGACGTGCCGGAAGAGGCCTACTGGTCCTACGCCAGTGCGGCGTGCGGGGGGCGCGACATCTTTTTCGAGCTCATGAATCAAATGGGGGTCGATCCAGACGACCTCGAGCGAAACCAAGCGTCGATTCAGCACAGCCTCGCCTGCGGAAAAGCCCTGGCTCCGCACATTCGCTCGGGAATGGGCGTGTACCAGATCGAATATTACTACGAAGGCTCGCCCTCTGGTCTGGGGCTGCTCAGGTTTTCGGATGATTCATTCCGGGACAAGCTGCTCTACCCCCAGCTTTCTCCGACTCCAAACGGCGTTTACCGTGCGTATTGCAATGACGACGAAGACGACGGCGGCCCGCGCTCCAGCTGTCGGGATGGCGAGCGATCACGGCTGATCATGGCCGTGAACAACGGGTACTTGGCGGGCTACGCGCGCGAAGTGCCGAGCCTGCTCGCAACCCTGACGAAGTCCGAAGCTCCCTCGGCCAAAGTGACCGAGCTGGCGGCAGCGTTCCTCGAACCGACGACTGCGGAAGAGGTGGCCTTCGCGCAAGTGGGCTCGTGCGCGTTCACCGTGGATTTTACGGCTTGGGCGCTGTCCGCCGACGAAACGAGCCGGCAGCGCGTGCTCGACGCGGTCAACGACAACACGGTTTTGTGCGGCACTCTGGCCTCGGGCAACGTCGTGAACTTGAACCGGCGGCTCGTGTTCGTCGCCAAGAACAAGATCTCTGCCCTAGTGCTGGCGGGCGCGCTGAGGCGCAGAAATGTCGAAGCCAGCCGCCAAGTCTTCACCTCGTTGTCGAACCGCAAAGAACAGGTGGACTTCGACATGGCTCGGCGCTCGGCAGAAGCGCGCGCACTGCAAGCCGGCAAGATCGAGATCGACGGACTGCGCGTGTCTGTGAGCCTCACGGTGCAACCGAACGACGCCGAATCCCGAGCCATGGCCCCCCTGCTCGACGAACGGCGGGCGACAGCGGAACGGGCCGCGGCGGTCGTCCGCAACCTTCTCGAAGGCAAGCCGCTGCCCGCCGCGGAGCTCGCGGCGTACATCGCACCGACGGCGGACCCTGACGATAGGGATATGGCCCCGTAGAAGCGCC
>DASSMT010000281.1:0-10134 GCA_035688655.1 Polyangiaceae bacterium
GCCGGCAGCACGACCTGTCCAGGGGCAGGGCACATCACCTACACGCTCGCCAAATCCGCCTCGCCCACGGCCACCGAAAAAACAGCGTACGACAAGATCACGATCGCGATGGACAAGGCCATCACTTACTACGATTGCTACACGAGCATCACCAAGGCCCTGAACGTCAGCTACGTGCCTTCGGTGGAAACGGCGGATGGCAACATCAACGGCTCCATTCGCTTCGGCTCGAACACCACGTACATGGACTACCGCAGCGCGATGCACGAGATCGCGCACACGGTCGGCATCGGACAAGCCTCGAATTGGGGCTCCTTCATCTCGAACGGCCTGTTCACCGGCACGCACGCCGCCGCGCAACTGAACGCCATCAACGCCACGCTCACCAAACCGCTCTATACCGAGCTTCATGCGGACACCCAGCACTTCTGGCCATACGGCCTCAACCAGCAGTCCGAAGTGAAGAGCGAAGCGGATTTGATCTTCCACTGCCAAATGGTCATCGCCATCCGCGAAGATCTCGGGCTGAAATAACAGCGCCCCTTTCGCCCGCTCTCGCGGCGTGCTGATTTTTTTTGTTGATGGTCAATCAACACGTCGCAGCGCACCCAGCCTTCGGCGTCGCGGACGAGTGAGAGGGAGAGATCAACCGCCGAGACGCCACCGATGACTCATCACGTCTTCCGTGCATTTTCTGTTCCTGTGACTGATACGGGCTTAACGCGCGGACCAAAGCCCTGGGGGCTGTCAGCCGTGCGGTGATGAGGCGCGGAGCGCCAGCGCTCCCCGAGCGAGTTCTTGGATGTCCGCCAATGCCGTTCACTCGAAAGCTCGCCGCCGGTTTCAGTGTGAGTTCGCTGACAGCCCAAGCACCGAATCGTTCACTCTCGAACTGCGGATTCAAGCGAGTTACGCTCGCGAGAACCGTGCACCGCGGCTTGCACATGGGCGGCACCAAAACACTGCCGCGCGTACTCCTGGTTATGCGCTCGACAGCGCAACCGGAGATTCCGAACCGAGTCTTCTCCGCCGAGTGCCCGCGGCACAATGTGATCGAGCTCGAGCCAGCGCTGCGCGACACGCTTCGTGATACCCGAAGGGGTGCCACACCGCCGCCCGTCCGCCGCCACAAAGCTGCACTGCCCTCCGTCCCGAAAAAATACCTCGCGCGCCACCGCCGCCGGACAATGCCACGTCCGTTTGCCACGTCGGCTCGTAAGCGGGATTCGTTCGCGGTCCGGTGCCTGGAGCTCGGTCGAAATGGGCTCAGCCGGAATGGGCTCAGTCGAACCAGGCTCAGCCGAACCAGGCTCAGCCGAAACGGGCTCAGTCGAACCAGGCTCAGTCGAACCAGGCTCAGCCGAACCAGGCTCAGCCGAACCAGGCTCAGCCGAAACGGGCTCAGCCGAACCAGGCTCAGTCGAACCAGGCTCAGTCGAACCAGGCTCAGCCGAAACGGGCTCAGTCGGAATGGGCTCAGTCGGAATGGGCTCAGTCGGAATGGGCATTCTCAGTGCAAGGGCTGCAACCGAAGGCGCGCTCGCCACCTTTGCGCTCGAACTGCCGCGCGGCTTCCTGCCGACCGCAAAGCGTTCCTTCTGGAGCTCACGCTCGTACGCTTCGAGCCCACGCTTGAGCAATGTCAGCAAATCCCCGCTCGGCAAGCGATGGCCGGCGAGTCCGCGCACGCGTTCGAGCAGCTGACAAAACTCACCGTCGGCCGTGAAATGCACGCCGTAGCGATCGGCTGACAAGGGTTCGATGCGACGCGGCTTCGCGGGCTCGAGACTCCTCGTCGCAACTGTAGATTCAGTGGCTTTGTATGTGTCCGTTTGCGCGCTCGGCCGGACCTGGCTGGACTCCATCGCGACCTGCGCAGTCGCGACCTGCATGCATTCCGGCGCGCCAAACTCTTCCGGCAAACGGCCTGCGGCTTCCAGCCCACGCCCCACGTCGGGAGTGAGCGCTTTCTGCGCCGGCAGGCGACGCACCAAGTCGCGTACATCCGGCCGTGGGAAACGCGCCGCGAGCAGCTCCTCCACCTGCCGAGCACTTTGCCTGAGACATCGTTCGAATAACTCGGAAGCGTTCTCTGAGGTCAGATGCTTCTTCAACAAACTCAGTGCCGAAGCGTGCAGCTCACCCTTTGCCACCCATGCGAACACCTGTGGATGAGCGCGACACACGCGCGCTGCCGCAATGTGTCGCCCCGCCGTCGACTCACACAATCGCAGCGCCTGCACGCAGTACTCGAACAGCGATGGGAACCCCAGATCGAGATAGATGCGGCGCGCATCGAACTCCGCCAAATAGGCCAGAAACTCAGCCGTAACTTGGTTGCGCCGCTTCACGACAGCGGACAAGCCCGCCAAGAGTTGCTCATCCGTAAGCGCCCGCAATCGATGTTCGTCCTGCCCCATTCACATCCAATACCACGCACTTTTTCGAGCTCGTAAAGCGTCGCACAAGCCGTTTCCAGGTTTGAAACGCCTTGCAACTCGCCGCGCGTCGACCTCGCTCGTTGGCGCGTCCAATAAGCGCCTCGCCACGCAAATCTTCACGCTCCCCGCGCTCCAGCACATCCAACTCACGAAAATCCCGTCAAGCACAATCTCACCGTCTGTCAATCTCACCGTCTGTCAATCAGCACAATCAGTTCCATTCAGCCCGCCCCAAAAAACCGTGACGACTTCGTTGGAGTTCGCGTTCGTGGAACGCGTTGCTTACGGTAGAAGCGAGACGAAGCGGACTCCACGAAGTCGTACGCACACGGAGCCGCCCGCTCGCTTCCAGTCACGCAAACCCCTCCCTCATCCACGGCCGCGGAACCACCCACGCCATACGCCGCTCTCCCACTCCGCGCCGCGTCTCGCTCTTCAGCACTCGACGTCGAGACCACGCTCGGCGCGCCGCCTCTCGCTCTTCAGTACTCGACGTCGAGACCGCTCGGCGCGCCGCCTCTCGCTCTTCAGCACTCGACGTCGAGAGCAACACTCCGCGTGTCGCCCCACGCCTCCGGGCCCTCAGAGCCGCCCAGGGGTCTGCATGAGTGCCCGATCGCGCAGCCACGTGCAGCCTTCCGCGGCGGGAACAACGCGCAGTTCGAGGTGCGTGGCTGGGTCACGAGCGCCCATTCTCTCGAATTCCTGGCGCTGAATCCGCGAAAAGCCTGGGCTTCACCGGCCGCGCGGGCTGCATGCTAGAACCGGGGCTGCGTGCTCACGCTCGGAGATCTCCCCGGTCCCTTCGTCACTGTGGTTGCGGTCGTGCTCGGCTTGTTTTTCGGCAGCTTCCTGAATGTCGTGATTTACCGGTTGCCGCGCGGGGAAAGTTTGGCCCATCCGCCATCGCGCTGTCCGGGGTGTGGTAAGGCGATCCGGTTCTACGACAACGTTCCCGTGCTGGGTTGGCTGTCATTGCGCGGGCGTGCGCGCTGTTGCAAGACCCGCATCTCGGCGCGCTATCCCTTGATCGAAGCGCTGGGCGGGTTGATTGCCTGGGCGATCGTGCGCGTGATCATTTTCGAGCTGCCCGATGAGACCGCATGGTGGCGCGTTGTGCTGCAGTTTTTCCTGTATTTGGCGCTGGCACTGGGCCTGCTGGCCGCGGCCTTCATCGATCTCGATCACATGTACTTGCCCGACCCGATCACGCTCGGTGGAGCGCTGCTCGGGTTGATCAGCGTGCCGCTGCGCGGAGCCACCTTTCAGAGCGCGCTGCTCGGCGCCGCCATTGGTTTCGTGCTGGTTTGGTTGCCGTTCGATTTTTTGTACGCGAAGCTGCGCGGGATGCCCGGGATGGGGCTCGGTGACGCCAAGCTCGTGATGCTGGCCGGCGCTTGGTTTGGCTGGCAGGGTGCGGTGTTCGCGTTGCTCGGCGGCGCGGTGCAAGCGACCGTCGTAGCGCTGGCAGTGTTTTTGGCGCGCGGTCGCATCGACGAGCCCGATGCGGTCGTGCAAGAGCGCAAGGAGCTGCAAGCGCTGCTCGAGAGCAGCGAACCCGAAGCGCGCGCCGAGCTCGAGCGCGCCATCGCGCGCGATCCGCTGGCGTTCGAGCCGGAAGCCGGCTTGGGCAAGGCGCGACTCGCGTTCGGGCCGTTCTTGGCGCTGGCCACGGTCGAGTATCTCTTGTTCGGAGACGTCATCGTGCAGGCGTTGTTCCCATGAGCGCTGCGCGTTTCGGAAGTGCCGGGCTGTGGCTGCTGCTCGCCGCCTGCGGCGGGCCGAAGCTCGTGACCGTACCGACCGGGCCGCAGCCGGCGGCGGCCGCCAAGGTTTTGGTCGATTACCCGCCACCCCCGGCGAAAATCGAGGAGATCCGCGTCGCTCGCGGCTCGGGTGGCCGCTGCGTGTGGCGCGATGGTTATTGGGACTGGACCGGAGGGCGCTGGGAATGGCAAGACGGGCGCCCCGTGCTGCCCGTCAAGGGTTGCCTGTACGCCGAGGCCAAACTGGTCTGGTCCACCGATTCACTCTCGTTTTACCGACCTGCGTGGTACCCAGATCCGGCGCTGAAAGAAGCCCCGAAGACCTGCACCGAGATCGCCTGCGTGCCGCTCACCGGCACCGGCACCGGCGCCACGAACCCCGAAACTCCCGCACCCTGACCGCGCGCGCTCGAAACCTGTGACCGAACCGAACTCAGAGCCATGGTCGATCAAGCGCGTGCTCGCTTGGGCGACCGATGACTTCAAACGCCGCGGCAACAAGAGCGCCCGGCTCGACGCAGAGCTGCTGCTCGGCGAGGCGCTCGGCTTGGATCGCATCAAGCTGATCGTGGAGGCCGAGCGCCCGCTCGCGGACGACGAGCTCAGTCGCTACCGCGATCTGATCAAGCGGCGACGCGCGTTCGAACCGATCGCCTACATCTTGGGCCGCCGCGAGTTCTTCGCGCTGCCGATGCGCGTCGATCGGCGCGTGCTCATCCCCCGCCCCGATACGGAAATTTTGGTGGAAACCGCGCTCTCGGGCACGCGCGATCAGCACCTGTACGGTCGCATGCTGGATTTGTGCACGGGCTCGGGCTGCGTCGCGATCGCGTTCGCCAAAGAGCGCCCGACCTGGCGCGTCACTGCGGTCGATCTCTCGCCCGACGCCGTCGCGGTCGCGCGCGAAAACGCGCAACGCGCCGGCGTCGTGCACAATCTCGCCGTGCTCGAAGGCGATCTGTTCGCGGCCTTGCCGGAGGGCGCACGGTTCGAGCTCATCACCGCCAACCCGCCCTACATCCCGAGCGCCGAGATCGCGACCCTGGATCCGGACGTGCGCGATTTCGAACCGCGCTTGGCGCTCGACGGCGGGAGCGACGGGCTCAGCGTCACGCGCCGGCTGGTGACAGCAGCCAGGCGCTACCTGACTCCGGGCGGCCTGCTCGCGCTGGAAGGCGGCTTCGATCAAGCCCCAGCGGTCACGCAGCTGCTGGACCAAGCTGGGTTCTGCCAGATCGCGCGCAGCCGCGACCTCGCGGGTGTCGAACGCGTGGTCAGCGGCCGCGCCCCGTAGCGCTCGCGGAGTAAGTTCGTGAAGAAGTGGACGCTGCTCGAGCAAACCACGACGCCGGACGGCAGCCAGCTCTCGCTCGCCGAGCACGACGGCACGTATGCGATTCGCGTCGCCGGCCGCGAGCTCATGTCCAGTCGTCATTCGTACTCCGAGGAGCAGCTGGGTGTGGTCGGCTGTCAGCCGCTCTGCTCGCTGAAAGGCGCGCGCGTGCTGATCGGTGGTCTCGGCCTGGGCTTCACGCTGCGCGCGGCGCTTTCGACGCTCGCTCGCGACGCGCGGGTGTTGGTCGCCGAGCTCTTGCCGGAAATCGTGACCTGGAATCAGAACCCGGCTTATGCGCTCGCGTCTGCAGCCCTGGCCGATCCGCGCACAGAAGTCGTGATCGGAGACGTGGCGCGCGTGATCGAAGCGAGCGAGGCGCGCTTCGACGCGATCTTGCTGGACGCGGACAACCAGACCACGCGCATGAACACTGACGGCAACGCGCGGCTGTACCGCGCGTCGGGCCTTTCCAGCGTGCATCGCGCGCTGACGGAGCGCGGGACAGCCGTGTATTGGTCAGCGGGCGAAGAGCCCGCCTTCGCCGAGCGCTTCGCTCGCAGCGGCTTCGACGTCGAAGTGCGGCGCGTCCCCCGGCACCCGGGCGCAAAGGCCAGCCATTTCTTGCTGATCGGGCGGCGGATTACGGCCCGGCCACCAAGGTGAGCTTCGCCTCCACGGCCACGCTGTTCATGGTCAGCGTCTGACTCCACCAGTGCCAATACTCGACGGTAGGGCCGAACGTGAAGCGCCAGAAACGCACGGGCTCGTAGCCCGCGCCGAGGCCGAGCACGCTCATCAGCCCGCCGTCGGCATCCGGGCGATCGTTGCCGGTGATCTTCATGCCGCCCGCACCGAAATCGGCGAACAGCGACAAATCCTGAAACGCGCTCCCGCGGTAGAAGAGCGGATAGCCCTGGACGTGAAACACGAACGCGCTGCCCCCGGCCGTGGTTTGGTCGTGCTTGATGCCCGTGATCACGAAGCCCAAGCCGACGACCAAGTAGTCGGTCAGCGCCCCGCCGAGCCACAAGTGATCGGCACCGCCGAACGCCACGCCGGTGTTGCGTTTGTACGCGGGGTCACCAAGCTTCGCGATCTCGTTCGGATATCCGGAGGCCTCGCCGAGCGCCAAGCCGAGGCCAATGCTGGCGACGAAGCCCGAGCGGCGTCGCGCCACCTGCTTGTAATCCCCATCCCAAGTGCCGTCCGCAGACTCGGCGTGCGCTAGGTGGGTGATCGAGCTGAAGCCAAGCAGCGCGCACGACAGGACCAATCGATTCATGGGCGTCCCCGATCTCGGACACTCACGCCTCGGGGTCAACCCCAGCCGCTGACCAAAGCACTCCGGACGCAATTTCGAGAACCGGCCGCAGACACGGACCGAGCCTCAGCGACGCCGCTTGGTGATCGCGCGCGCGAGCTCGAGGATGGCCGTCTGCAGCTCGGGCGGCGCCCCCTCCACCAGGCGCGCGGTCTCGATTGCAACCGGTCCCAGTTCCGCGACGCCGCCGACCAGCTCACCAGCGGGTACACCGAGGCCGGCCGCGAGGGACATGACTGTGCTCAAGGATGGATCGCGGCGACCATTTTCTACGGTGCCGATATAGTTGGGGGTGAGACCGGAGCGTTCCGCGAGTTGCTCGAGTGTGAGCCCGAGAGCGACACGACGCCGGCGCACTTCCCTTCCGAAGATGCTGGGCAAGGGAAGGCGATTTCTTCTCACTCCGGGTGCAGACATGAACCACTGATGGTGTTGATACTCAACACGATGATATACTGATCGCATCGTCGGGCGAAGTTGTGCGACTGGCCGAGCTGTCGGAACGCGAATTCCGTCACGTCTACCTCGCCCAATGTCACCGAGCGGTCGACTCAGGCCGCCGGGTCGGGCCGCTCTCGCACGCGTGACGCTCGGCCGAGAGCGGCGACGCGCATTCGAAGCGCGCGTCGAACCAGCCAGAAATTTGGCCCGCGGCGCGCGATCGTGGCAACCGCGTCGGGATGGCCCCGATGCTCGACTCGCCCTCCGCGCAGCGTCGCACTGGCGTCGCGCCGCCTTTCGCATTCGTACTGGGTGCGCTGGCCGCTGGTCTGTCGCTGGCGGGTTGTCGGTCGCCTCAGGATGGTCCGAGTCTGTCGAAGGCGGCAAGTGAAGACGAGGGCATTCCCAACGTGCCCGAGCCGGCAGCCGGTGGCCCGCAGTTGGGCGCGGTCGCGAACATCACTCCCGTTCTGGAACGCCCGGCAGCGGGCGCGCGGCAGCTCGGCTATCTGCATGCCGGTGCGCGCGTCGCGCGCGCTGCCGAGCCGTATTCGCGGCGCGGCTGCGGCGGTGGTTGGTATCCGGTGCGCCCGCGTGGCTTCGTCTGTGCCACCGAGAGCGCCACTGTCGACATGGCGCACCCCACATTGGCAGCGATGGCGCTGACGCCCACCTTGGACAAGCCACTGCCCTATGCCTACGCGCGAACGCGTGCAGAAACCCCGCTGTTCGAGCGGGATCCCGCCAAGGATGACGGCGTGCGCGAGGTGAGCAAGCTGAAGCGCCGCGCGGGAATGGCCGTGGTCGGCTCCTGGTCCGCCCGAGATCCGGAGGGCAACGCGCAACGCCTCGCGTTGCTCAGCAGCGGTCGCTTCGTCAAAGTGAGCGATCTGGAAGCCGCCGAGCCGTCGACGTTCCACGGCGTGGAGCTGACGAAGAAGGAGGATTTGCCGTTCGCGTTCGTGGTCAAGCGCGGCGTGCATGCCTTCACGCTCGATGGCGACGCGAGTCAGAAGGTCGACGCGCTCGAGTACCACGAGGTCGTCCACCTGACGGGGCGCTTCCACAGCGTGGGCGACGTGAAATATTGGGCGACCAGCGACGGTCATTGGCTGCGCCATCGCGATGTGCTCGTCGTGCAGCAACGAAGCACGTTCCCGGACTTCGCTCAGGGGACTCAGCGCTGGATCGACGTCAGCGTGGTCACCGGCACGTTCACGCTGTACGAAGGGCGGCGCCCCTTGTTCGTCACGCTGTGCAGCGTCAATCGTGACGCGCACCAAGCCGAGGGCGACAAATGGCTCGGCAGCTTCGACGTGACGGGCAAAGAGGTCACGCTCACCACGCGCGATCCGCGCTCGTTCGCGGAGAGTTTCGAGCTGTTCGACGCGCCCTGGGGCCTCACCCTGTCGTCGGGGCTGCAAATCTACGGCGCGTATTGGCACGATCGCTTCGGTGTCGATCACGGCGCCGGCGCGATCGAGCTGTCACCGCTCGACGCGGAGCGCGTCTACCAATGGGTGACCCCACGGATTCCCGACGGCTGGCACGGGCTTTCAACGCCACTTTCGGACAGCGACAAGACCCGCGTCGTGATCCGCAAATGAGCGCGACCTCGCGCCGAAGCGCGGGGCGACGCCACTCAGCCGCGCAAACGATCCAGCACGTCGACCGTCGCGGGCGAGCGATTCAACGTATAAAAGTGGATGCCCGGCGCGCCACCGTCGATCAGCTCTCTGCACTGCTGGGTCGCGTGCTCGACGCCGATCTGCTGGACCAAGCTCAAATCGTTGCCGGCAGCCTCCAGGCGAGCGAGCAGCGGGCGGGGGATGGTCGCCCCGCACATCGCCGTGAAGCGCTTGACCTGCGAGAGATTGGTGATGGGCATGATGCCGGCGATGATCGGCACCTTTATGCCCGCTGCGCGCGCGCGCGCGACGAACGAAAAATAGTCCCTGCTGTCGAAGAACAGTTGGGTGATCAAGAGCTCGACCCCGGCCAGCACCTTGAGTCTGACGTGCTCCAGATCCAGCGCGGCCGACGGCGACTCCGGGTGGTTCTCGGGATAGCAGGCGCCGGCCAAGCAAAAACCGTAATGCTCGCGAATGAACGCGGCCAGCTCCGAAGCGTAGCCGAAGCCGCCGTCGCACTTCTGGAACGCGCTCTCGCCCTTCTGCGGATCGCCGCGCAAGGCGAGCACGTTGTCGATACCGCTTGCTTGCAGCTGATCGAGCACGCTGGCGATCTCTTGGCGCGAGGCACCGACGCAGGTCAAATGCGCCATTGCCTCCAAACCGACCTCGCGCTTGATGCGCGTCACCAGGTCGACGGTGAGGCGACGCGTGCTGCCACCCGCGCCGTACGTCACCGACACGTAGGCAGGGTCGTAGGCTTGCAAGCGAGCGACGGTCTCGAACAAGCGATCGACCCCCGCTTCATCCTTTGGCGGGAAGAATTCAAAGGAAAAGGCCGGCGTTTTGGCCGAAAGCTTGTCGATGATTTTCATGAGCGGAGGGGAGGGAGGCGCGCTCGAGCGCGGAAGCGGGACGCTAGCAGCGCGCCCCCGGCCATGCCAATAGTGACGCCGATCGAACTACCATCCATCAACTCAGGCGGATGAACCAGCGCATGCATATCCACATCGTAGCGGTCGCCGGAACGGGCATGGGCGCTTTGGCGGGCCTGCTGAAGGAGCTCGGACACCACGTGTCGGGTAGCGACGTGGCCTTCGACCCACCGATGGGGCCCGCGCTCGAGACTTGGGGAGTCCGCTGCCTGCGCGGCTTCGACCCGCAGCACCTCGAACCCACGCCGGATCTGACGATCATC
>DASSMT010000289.1:0-10736 GCA_035688655.1 Polyangiaceae bacterium
GAAGCGGAGATGGCGGTCTCGGCGGGTCACGTGCATCAGCTGAAAGCGAACCTGTCGCAGGGCAGGTTCATGGCGTTCTTACGCGTTTCCTCGAACGTGCTCGGCGCCCACGTTTGGATCGACGACAAGAAGAAGGAACACTCGCTGTGGGGTGACACGCCGCACGGTGAGCTGGTGCCGGGCGGTAAGCACGACGTGTTGGTCGAGGCGCCGGGTTTCGAACCGTCGCTGTCCAGTGTCGAACTCCAGCACGGTGAACAGAAGGAGCTCGAAGCGCAGCTGGTGCGGGTCGGTTACGGCGTGCTGCGCATCGATGCGTCGGCTCCGGAGGTGAAAGTTCGCATCGACGGCCAAGCGAAGGGGAGCTGGCGTAGCGGCGCAGAACCGCTCGAAATTCGCTTCGACGCCGGCGAGCACCGCTTGACCGTCGAGAGCGATGGTCGGAAAACCTTCGACGGCAAAATCGTCATTCCGCGCGGGCAAATCTTGCCGCTGCACGTGAAAATGATCCCCAAGTATCCGCGCGGACCCGCCTGGACTCAGGCCATCATCGGCGCGGCATTTCTGGGCGCTGCCATTTACGCCGGGTCGGAGTCGAACCGCTTGTACGATCAAGTGAAGCGCGATCGTGAAAACGGCAGCTTGGAAGCCTCGGACGAGCGCGCCACGCGCGGCAAGTGGTTCGCCGCGGGCGCCGACGCGGGCTTCGTCGTCGCCGGCGTGCTGGGCGGCTTGGCCACCTACAACTTCATCAAAGATCCACTCCCGGAGTCTTCGGTCAGCCAGGACAAGGTGCTCGAGTTCGAAGATCCATTGAAGGCCCGGCCGGCCGCGCGTTTCGCGCCGAACCAACCGTCGCAGCAGAACTTCGCCGCGCTGCGGTCTGGGCCTTGGTTGGAGCTCACGCCGCAGGCATCGAGCAGCGGCGGGGGTCTGGTTTTGGGAGGCACGTTCTGATGCGCGCCTCCGCGCTTCGGTACGCGGTGCTCGGGGTCGCGTTCGGCGGGTCCGCTTGTTCCTGGTCGCGCTTCGACGAACTGACCGACAGTTCGCCGGTGGTGCTGCTGGACCGGCCGGCAGCGTTGACGAACGGCTTCGGCGTGAGCCTCGCGACCGCGAGCAACCAGGGAAAAACTCAGTTGCTGGTCGGCGGCACGGTCACGGCCTCCGCCGCGGCCCTGTACGAGATCGGGCAACCGGACGCGCCCGGGCTCACGGCCATCGATACCAACTATTGCTCGAGTGACGAACAACCGTGCTCGCTCTCCTCGCTCACCGCGGGCTTCGCCAATGCCCAGGCGCCAGACACTGTTCGCCCGCTGTGCTTCGCGGTGGGCAGCGGCAAAGTCGTCGATCTTGGGCTCGTCGTGCGCTGCCAGGATGACAGCGAATACACGCTGCGGATGCCCCAAACCGCCCAGGATTTGCTGGCACAGGCCATCACTCAAGACAAGCCGCGTGATTTCCCCTTGGCCACGGACCGGGGGCAGGATCCCGTGCTCCTCGCCAGCTTGCCCGAGCAGCATCTGGCTTGGTTCTATCCGCAGAAAAGCCTGACTTTCAGCGAGCTGCTGTTGCCCAATGGCACCGCGGCAGACGACTCGACCTTCGGCAAGTCATTGGCGGTGCTCGCGGTTGACGGCGGTCATGTGCTAGCGCTTGGGGTATCGGGTAAGTCCCAGGTGTTCCTGTGGAAAACCGTGGTTGGCGCGACGGACGCTCATTACTTGGGCTGCTTGGGCGGCCGCAAAGGCATGGGCCGCGCACTCTCGTCGGGAAAGGTCAACTCCGATGGCAGCGATGACTTGGTGGTGTCGGACGAAAGTCAGGTGCAAGTGATCGATGGCGCCGAGCTGTTCAAGCTGCCCGAAACGACCTCCAGTGAATGTAGCTTGTCGTCGTTGCTGACCGGGGCCACGCTGGGCTCGTTCGTTTGTGGTTCCACCAGTGACGTGAGCGGCTGTGAAACTTCCGAGTTCGGCGCCGCGCTCGCAGTCGGGGACCTGGACGGCGACGGAGACGGGGAGGTGATCGTCGGCGCCCCGAAAATGACCGTGCGCGGTGAAGAAAATGCCGGCGCGCTCTTGGTTTACGACGCCGACGCCGCTGCTTTCTCGAGCTTGGTCGAAGCCAAATTCATGTCTTCCGCCGAAGGCGAAGACCAATTGGGGCGGACGATCGTGGCGCCGCACGTCGGCAAGCGTGACATCATAGCCGCCGGCGCTCCCGGCCACGGCAAGGCCGCGCTATTTTACTGTTCGGCGCTGCTCGCCGCTGGCAAAGCAGGCTCACGCTGCCCGTGATGGCCGAGAACCCTTCCAAGATTCGGACCCTCGTCGATGCTCCCTGAACGCAAACAGATCCTGGTCGTCGACGATGAGCCGAACCTGCGGCGTGTGCTGAGCGCGCAGCTCGAGCGCGATGGCTACGACGTGCACACCGCAGAAGACGGAGAGGAGGCGCTGTCGGTGCTGAAAGAGCACCACCTGGATTTGATCATCACCGATCTGCGCATGCCCAAGCTCGATGGCATGGAGCTTCTGCGTCGCGCGGTGGCGATCGACGACGAGCTACCCGTGGTGATGATCACCGCGCATGGCACCGTCGACAACGCGGTCGAAGCGCTCAAGACCGGCGCCTTCGATTACCTGACCAAACCCTTCGATCAGGCGGAAGTCCGCGCCATCGTGCGCAAGGCGTTGCGCACTCGGGACTTGTCGGCCGCCGAGGCCACGCGTCCCGAGTCCGACGCGCGCGAGTCGGCGCGCTACGGCATCATCGGCCAAAGCCCGAGCATCCTGGAGCTGTACGCGGTGCTCGATCGCGTCGCGGACACGCCGACCACGGTCCTGATCACCGGCGAGAGCGGCACCGGCAAAGAGCTCGTCGCGCGCGCGCTGCACGAAAACTCGTCGCGTCGTGACAAGCCGTTCATCAAGGTCAACTGCGCCGCGATCCCCAAGGATTTGATGGAAAGCGAGCTGTTCGGGCACGAGCGCGGTGCTTTCACCGGCGCCGTGGGCTCGAAGCCCGGTCGTTTCGAGCTGGCCAGCGGCGGCATGCTGTTTCTGGACGAGATTGGCTCGATCCCGGTCGAGATGCAGGTCAAGTTGCTGCGCGCGCTGCAAGAGAGCGAGTTCGAGCGGGTGGGTGGCGTGAAGACCATTCGCGTGGACGTGCGCCTGGTGGCCGCTACCAACAGCGATCTCAAACGCGAAATCGCGGCCGGCGCGTTCCGCGAGGATTTGTATTACCGGTTGAACGTCGTGCCCATCCGCTTGCCGTCGTTGCGCGAACGCGCCTCCGACATTCCGTTGCTCGCCAAGCACTTCATCGACAAGTTCAATGCTCGCTTGAAGAAGAGCGTGACGGGCGTCGAAGCCGACACCGCCGCGCACCTGGTTTCCTATCCCTGGCCGGGCAACATTCGCGAGCTCGAGAACGTGATCGAGCGGGCCGTGCTGTTCTCCGACGGCAGCGAGCTGAAAGTGTCGGATCTCCCTTCCGAAGTGCGGGAGGTCTCGACCCCCGAGCCCCCCGCGACGCAGCCGACCAACGAGAGCGCAGCGCTGGCGGCGGCGACGGACGGTCTGAAGGAGCAGGTCAAAGCGGCGATGAGTCGCCTCGAGCGCGAGCTGATCGTCAAAGCGCTCGATCAGACTTCCAGCAACGTCACGCACGCCGCTCGCCTGCTCAAGATCTCTCGCAAAGGCCTGCAACTCAAGATGAAGGAGCTCGGTCTGCGCGAGCGGGACGAGCGCTCGGAGTCGTGAGCACGCGGCGCAAAGCTGCGACCGCGTTTTGTCTGGCTGTGTGCTTCGCGTGCCGCGCGCCGCGCGAGACGCCCGTGCGTGAGAACGCGCCCAAGAGCTCGGCGAGCTCCTCGATCGCACCGCCGGAGGCAGCGCCGGAGCCGCGTCAAGGCATGGTCTGGGTCCCGCGTGGACCGCTGGTCGCGGGCACGCCCGAGGGCAGCTTGCCGCGCGCAGCGGACGAGGAAATGCCGGGCGAGCAAGTAATACTCAAGGGTTACTATATCGACCTCTTTCCGTACCCCAACGAGGAAGGAGCGATCCCGTTGACCAACGTCAGCCAGCCGGCGGCGGGCGCGCTGTGCAACGAACGTGGCAAGCGCCTGTGCAGCGAGCTCGAATGGGAGCGCGCTTGCAAAGGACCCAGCAACCACCGCTACGAGTACGGCGAAAACTATCGCGCCGAACGCTGCGGGACGGGGGCAGTGCCGGTGATGCGTCCCACGGGCATTCGCGTTTCTTGCCGCAGCGACTTCGGGGTGCGCGATCTGCACGGCGGCGCGTGGGAATGGACCGCGAGCAACTGGGGAAGAGGCACGAACAGTGGGCTGGTCAGCGTACGCGGCGGCAACGGGATCGAGGGCGAGATCGTCGGTCGTTGCGCCAATGCTCGCGCGGAGCGGCCGTCTGCGCCGAGCGGCACGATCGGCTTTCGCTGTTGCGCCGGGCCGCCAAATGAGATCGAGGTCGTGCTCGACATCAAGCGCGGCCCGAGCCTCGAATTTTTGCATCGTATCGACAAACCTCAGCTCACTCAGATCCTCGATGCTTTACCGGCCGCTGCCAATGCCGAATTGGGCTCGCGCGCCGGGCTCAGCGTCGATCATCAATGGCTCTGGCGTCCGATTGGCAACGAGGAGCTGTACGCGACGCGAGTCTGCTCGGGCCTCGGTCGCCGCCCGGCGTGCGGTGTCGCCATCACGCGAAACCTGCTCGGCCGCTCCAGTTTGCTGGCCTGGGCGTCGAGTCGCCATTGGCTACCGAGCGTCGAGACCGACCGCGACGCCCGCGACCTTTGGTTGATCGGCTTCGACGAAACCGGCACCTATCAACGACTGGTCCAATACCGCTTCGGTGCGGTCGCGGTGAACGCCGAAGAGCACCGGCTGCGCGAGAGCACGAAGAAGAAGAAAAAGAAAAAGACGGGCTAAGCCGGATCGTCGCCGAACAGCGTGCCGACGGCGAGCTCGATGGCTTGAAACGGCTCGGCGCGAACCACTTCCGTGCGCTCGGCGCGCAGCAACGTCACGTAGCCGTCGGGGCTCCAACGCATCACGGTCAGCGTTGCATCGCGAGGATCGACGATCCAATAGTGCGGAATTGCGACTTGATGGTAGAGCCGCAGCTTCTTCACGGTGTCGTTGTTCGCGTTGCTGGGTGATACGATTTCACAGGTCCAATCGGGGCGCAGCTTGACCGGCGTTCCCGTTGGTCGAGCTGGGCAGCGCTCGCGTCGCCAACCCACGACGTCGGGCCGCACGATTTCGCCAGTCTCGAGCAGAACTTCGACTTCCGTCGCGATCCACCAACCACCTGGTCCGCCGCCGCCAGACGTGCGTTGGAATGGGGGACGCACGGCGCTGACCACCCCTGCTTGAGCGTCGCCGTGCTCGCCACTCGGCGCTGCCTTTTCGATGACTTCGCCGCTCATGAACTCGTGAAAGCGCTCCTCTTCCGGGATCGCCCAGAAGTCATCGAGCGTTGCGGTGCGTCGCGCCGACTGGCTCATGGCAGCAGCGAGAGCTTACCTCGGCTAGCTGACCGGCGCTACCGTCCTTGGCCCGGAGCCGAGCGCAGCAAGCGCTCGGCAGCGCCCACCACCCACTCGGCGTGCTCGAGCACGTCTTGGCTGACCGTGGCTTTGCCGAACAGCGCGCGTTGCTCCATGAAGGCGAGGCCCAGCGAATAGACCACCATCCACAGCACGTGGCGTAGCTCGGTGCGTTCCGCTTCGTCGCGACCGAAGGCATTGGCGAGCGCGGTGAAGCCCGGATAGAGCCGCTCTTCGAACACCCGCTGAATGAAAGCGCGGTTTGCTTTGCTCTCCAATGCAACCACGAACATGAAGCTCACGAAGCGCGGATGTCGCTCGCCGGACCAAAGATCGACCACCGCGCGCATGGCGAAGCGCGGAACGTCTTCCTTGCGCTGAGGCGGCGGCAAATCGAGCGCGGCGGCCAGCATCTTGTCGGCGCAATATTCGACCACCGCGCTGACCAGCGCTTCCTTGCTCGGAAAGTAGTGATAGAGACTCGGCTGGCTCATGCCGAGCTCGGCCGCGAGCTTGCGCAATGATGCGCCAGCGATGCCGTGTTCGGAAACGAGCGTGAGCGCGGTCTCCAGCAGCTGTTCGCGGCGCGCTACGGGTTCGGCGTCAGCACGCCTCCTCGACGCGGCGCGGGGCTTGGGGGGCTTTCCCATCGACTCGGTTGCCGAGCCTAGTCGCTCGCACGGGACTTGCCACGGATCTCGCGTATTCGTGGACCGAGCTCAAGAGCCCGCCGATAGCGACCATGATCATCACGATCACGGGGGTGAGCGGCACGATGGGCAGCATGAACAAGGCTAGACTGAGCAGCACGACCGCGAAAAAGCACCAGGCCACGCCAATCAACAGCAGCGCATGGAGCGGGTAACGAACACGCACCTCGGACGTTGTGACTTTCACGACGATCCTCCTCCTATGCTCGAGTCCGACGACCTATCGGTCGATAGCCTGTGACCTATCGACCGATAGGTCAAGGGGATCGGCCGAAAATTACGTGATTTTTCCCTCATGCCGAAGCACGCTATGCTGAGCGGTCTGTGATGAACGAGCGCGCGCTGGTCACCTTGGGGCTGCTCTCGGCCTGCACTCTCCGCGGCGGGCCAATGCAGGCGATGACTCACCTGCACGAGAAGCTGCGCGACTATCAGGCGCGAGAACCCGCGAACGCCATCCTGCTCACCACGTTGGGCGCGGCGGCCGCCTTTTACGTCGCCGAGCGCGGTCGCAACCCGAAGGTCAACTCCTTCTACGATGCGCTGGTGTATGCAGCGACCAATCTGTCCGTCGGCTACTCCGACATCTTCGCCAAGACGCCGGGCGGTAAAGCCATCGGTGCGCTGCTGATGACTTATGGCCCCGCGCTCGCCACGCGTGCGCTCGATGCGCCGGGCGTGCCCACTGCCGGTGTGCCTGGTTCAAACCCCGGTGTCAGTGAGCAAGCCGTGGATCGCATCGTGGCGAGCCTCGACGCAATTTTGGCGGAGCTCCGCGCGCGCCCGCTATGAGTGAAGTCCTGCGTCTCGCGCTGTCCTTTCCGGGCGTCGTGTACACGGTGCTGCTCGGAGTGGTGCTCGTGTATTGGTTGTTCGTGGTGCTCGGGGCCATCCACCTCGGTGATGGCTCGGCCGACGGGCACTTCGACGGCCTTGGAGACCATGGCGCGGATGTGGGTGATGTGGGCGCTAGCGGACATGGTGGGGACGCGGCCCACGGGGGCGACGGCGTCGACGGGGGCGATGGCGACGTCGATCTCGATGGCGAAGGCTCCGCGATCGCAGCGCTGATCCACGCGCTGCACCTGCGCTCCGTGCCCGCGACCGTAATTTTCAGCCTGATCATCACCTTCTCCTGGCTCGTGTGCACGATCGCCATGCAGGTCGTGTCGCGTGGGCTGCCGCTTGGTTCTCGGCCGCTGTTCGCTTGGTTGGTGCTCGCGGGGTCACCGATCCTGGCCTTGCCGCTCACTTCCTTCTCGGCCCGCCCGTTGGCCAAAGTGTTTACCCAACGCAGCGCGACGTCGCACTCGGATCTGATCGGCAAGACTTGCGTGGTACGCACGGGCACCGTGACCTCGAACTTCGGAGAAGCGTCGCTCGAAGACGGCGGGGCAGGGCTCGTACTACGTGTGCGCGTGGATCGAGAGTTGCCGGTGAAGCGCGGTGATCAGATGCTGATCGTAGAGTGGGACCGCGAACGCGAATCGTTCTTGGTCGAGCCGCTGGACGAGATTGACCAACCTGCGCGGCGGCGCGACCGCCAGTGAGTTCAGTGGGTTCAGCCGGCTCAACGGGCTCAACAGGACAGAAGCGCGGCTGAGCGCCTCACGCCTGTTCAGTTTTGCGTTTTGGGGGGTCCGTCGCGCTCGAAGACGTGCGATCTTTCCGACCAATGAACACTGGGGATCCTCAGATTGTCGGGCTGGTTCCGGTCGTGATCGTCGTCGGCGTCATCGTCCTGTTGCTGTTCGGCGTGCTGGCCCTGCTCTCGCGCTTCTATCGTCAGGTCGACCAGGGGCGCGCGTTGGTCGTGAACACCATGCGCAGCGAGCCGGTGGTGGCCTTCACCGGCGCCATCGTCTATCCGGTCATCAACCGAGCCGAGATCATGGACTTGTCGGTGAAGACGATCGACATCGATCGGCGCGGCAAGGAGGGGTTGATCTGCAACGACAACATTCGAGCCGACATCAACGTCACGTTCTTCGTGCGCGTGAACAAGACCGTCGACGACGTGCTCAAGGTCGCTCAGTCGGTCGGCTGTCAGCGAGCCAGTGATCCGACCGCGCTTTCCGAGCTCTTCTCGGCCAAGTTTGCCGAAGCTCTGAAGACCGTGGGCAAGCACTTCAACTTCGAAGAGCTCTATACCAAGCGCGATGCGTTCAAGGACAAGATCATCGAGGTGATCGGCAAGGATCTGAACGGCTTCATCTTGGATGACGCCGCGATCGACTACTTGGAGCAGACCCCGCTCGAAGCCCTCGACAAAGACAACATCATGGATGCCGACGGCATCCGCAAGATCACCGATCTGACCGTGATTCAGAATCTGAAGACCAACGAGCTCCGCCAAAAAGAGCGCATGGAGACCGGCAGTCAGAACCTGACCGCTGACGAGGCCGTATTTCGCTTCGAACAGCGCCGCTCGGAGGCTGAGGCCAAGAAAAACAAAGAGGTCGCGATCTCCCAAGCGCGTGAATCGAACGAGGCGCTGCGTGTGGCCAGCGAAGAGGCCAAAAAGACCCTGCTCATCAGCACCAAGAACGAAGAAGAGGCGCAAATTGCCGTGCAGAACAAGGAGCGAGGGGTGGCCATCGCGCAAAAGGCTCGCGAGCGAGAAATCGCCGTCGAGGCCGAGCGGGTCGAGAAGGCCCGCGCGCTCGAGGCGATCGGTCGCGAGCGAGAGATCGCCTTGGTCGGTATCGCACGCGACAAAGAGGTCGAGATCCAGAAGAAAGAGATCGCGAACGTGATTCGTGATCGGATCTCGGTCGAAAAGAGCGTGGCCGCCGAAGAAGAGCAGATCAAAGACCTGCGCAACACCTCCGAGGCAGTGCGCAAGAAAGAGGCGGTGCGCATCGGCGCAGAAGCGTCCGCGCAAGAGGTCCTGGTCAAGCAAGTGAAGGCTGCCGAAGCCAGCGAAGAAGCTGCCAAGTACAAAGCCCGTGAGCGGATCATCTTGGCCGACTCCGAGCTCGACACTGCCGACAAGAGCGCGCGTGCCAAGATCCGGATCGCAGAAGGGATTCAAGCCGAGTCCGCAGCGGAAGGCCTGGCCAAAGTCCGGGTGCGCGAGGCGGACGCCGCAGCCATCGAGAAGCAGGGCTTGGTCGAAGCCAAGATCGCGCGCGAGAAGTTGGTCGCAGAGGCCGCAGGGCTCGCTCAAAAGGCGGAATCGATGAAGCTGCTGGATGCGGCCGGACGCGGGCACGAGGAGTTCCGATTGCGCTTGGACAAGGAAAAGAGCGTGGAGCTGGAGAAGATCCGCGCCCGGAAAGAAGTGGTCGCATCCCAGGCTCAAATCTTGGCCCAAGCCATGGGCAACGCGCGCGTGAACATCGTCGGCGGCGACGGGCAGTTCTTGGAGCGCTTCATGAGCGCGATTTCGATGGGGCAATCGCTCGATGGCGCGCTGGAGCAGAGCGGTACCTTGCGTGAGCTGGTGCAGAGTTTGATGAACGGCAATGGCGGCCCGGGTCTGGCCGAGGCGCTGGACAAGCTGGCGCCGCTGGTGGCGCCGGTCGACGGCAAAGAGATCGTGGTCGAGGAAGTGCAAAAGCCGCGGCCGCGTTGAGGCAAGCGCACCATGGCTGCTCCGCAATCGGTCGCCGACGAGCCGCAGCTCGAGGGTGGCAGCTACGAGGTCATTCGCAAGCGCTTGCTGGAACGAGCTCAGGAGCTCGGCAAGCGCTGTGAGGCGCTGAACGCTGCGCGCGCCAAACTGTTCGGCGGCCGCGAGCTCAGGCTACTTTCGACCGATCGCGTGCGCACGGAGAACAATTGCGTGCCGCGGGACGTGGTCAGCATTGCCGGACATCTGCTGTTCGGGTTTCAGGTCTTCATCGGCCTGAAGAGCGAGACCAAGCCGAGCGACGCGCTGTCCGCGTACCGCGTTCAGCGTGGCTCGGAAGGCTTCGACTTGTCGAACGCGCCATTCGAAGGGCCGCTCGCGTTCCTCGCCAATCCCGATTTTGCGCGCGAATTCAGCGACGTCTTCCGTTACTACAAGGATGCGCGACTGCTTCAGCTACGGCGCAGCGATAGTAGGCTGTTGGTCGTGACGCAGATCGGCGGGTCCACGCGCGACGTGAAGGTATTTCGCTTCGCGATCGATGCACAGGATCGCGTCTCGTACATGGACGCGCGCGGTGAGGAAGACGCCGTGCCGCCGCGGCCGCACGCGTTCGCTTGGACGCCCACGACTCGTGAGGATCAGGTTGCTGGCGCGCATCCGCACGTCAACATCTTGAACGAGGTGTTCGTCGAAACCGTGGGCGGGGATCTGACGGTCAAGATCGAGAACAACACCCAAGACGGCCTCGGCGTCTATCGCGAGCCCGTCGACGATCCGAACCAGACCTTGGACGACGCGGAGATCGCCTACGCCAAAGTCGGCAGCCTGATCCTGCTCAAAATCAAGCCGTTCCGCGAGCAGCGCAC
>DASSMT010000348.1:0-35871 GCA_035688655.1 Polyangiaceae bacterium
GGGACCTGCCTCCCTTGCGGGTTGGCGCAGCCACTTCTGGAGCAATCGACTCCCATGGTGTGACGGGCGGTGTGTACAAGGCCCGGGAACGTATTCACCGCTGCCATGCTGATCAGCGATTACTAGCGATTCCGACTTCAAAGAGTCGAGTTGCAGACTCTTATCCGTACTGAGGTCAGCTTTTTGATATTGGCTCCCCCTCGCGGGTTCGCTACCCTTTGTACTGACCATTGTAGCACGTTTGTAGCCCTGGACATAAGGGCCATGATGACTTGACGTCGTCCCCACCTTCCTCCGACTTAAAGGTCGGCAGTCTCGTTAGAGTGCCCAACTGAATGATGGCAACTAACGACAGGGGTTGCGCTCGTTGCGGGACTTAACCCAACATCTCACGACACGAGCTGACGACAGCCATGCAGCACCTAACCACAGATTCCCCGAAGGGCACCCCGATTTTTCAACCAGGTTCCTGTACTTTCTAGCCCAGGTAAGGTTCTTCGCGTTGCGTCGAATTAAACAACATGCTCCACCGCTTGTGCGGGCCCCCGTCAATTCTTTTGAGTTTTAGCCTTGCGGCCGTACTCCCCAGGCGGAGTGCTTAACGCGTTAGCTTCGGCACCACGAGGGTCAAAGCCCGTGACACCTAGCACTCATCGTTTACGGCGTGGACTACCAGGGTATCTAATCCTGTTTGCTCCCCACGCTTTCGCGTCTCAGCGTCAGTCACTGTCCAGAAGGCCGCCTTCGCCACCGGTGTTCCGCTTGATATCTACGAATTTCACCTCTACACCAAGCATTCCACCTTCCTCTCCAGGACTCTAGCCATCCAGTTTCGAGTGCACTTCCACGGTTGAGCCGTGGGATTTCACGCCCGACTTAGATGGCCGCCTACACGCGCTTTACGCCCAGTAATTCCGAACAACGTTTGCACCCTCTGTCTTACCGCGGCTGCTGGCACAGAGTTAGCCGGTGCTTGCTAAGGAGGTACCGTCATCGGCTTGGATATTAGCCAAACCTTATTCTTCCCTCCCCACAGAGCTTTACAACCCGAAGGCCTTCATCGCTCACGCGGCGTCGCTGCGTCAGGCTTTCGCCCATTGCGCAAGATTCCCCACTGCTGCCTCCCGTAGGAGTCTGGACCGTGTCTCAGTTCCAGTGTGGCTGTTCATCCTCTCAGACCAGCTACCCGTCTTCGCCTTGGTAGGCCGTTACCCTACCAACTAGCTGATGGGCCGCAGGCTCATCCCTAAACGCAAACTTTCATGAAGAGGTCTGCTTTGGCCGCAACCTCAGCGAGGTCGTGGTCTTATGCTGTATTAGCTTTCCTTTCGGAGAGTTATCCACCATTCAGGGGGAGATGACCTACGTGTTACTCACCCGTGCGCCGCTTTACTGGGGCCGAAGCCCTTTCTCGCGCGACTTGCATGTGTTAGGCGCGCCGCTAACGTTCGTTCTGAGCCAAGATCAAACTCTCCAGTTTGAATCTTTCGGTGAACGCGGCGAACTGAATCGCTCGCGTTACCATTATGCTCTCTTAGTTCGAAGACTCACTCGGCTGCTCTCCGGAGCGGAGAGACGAGCCTCGCGAGTCGTTACGAGGACCCACGACGATTCTCATCGCGGGTAATAGGATTCAGTTTTCAAGGACCGAGGGGAAGGCTTTCCTTCCGAGCGGGTCGCGGTGTTTAGTTCCTCTGGTCTTTGCTGTCAAAGACTTTTTGGAACTTTGTTTTCACCGCTGCGTGCTTCCGACTCTTCTTTTTCCCGCATTTCTGCGAGGCTTCTGAGTCTTCGGCGGGTCGCGGTGTTTAGTCTCTTTTGCCTTTGTTGTCAAGGCCTTCGAAACTTTTTTCCGCGTTGCTTCGGGTCTTTTTTCCTGCATTTCTGCGGGGTTGGAAGCTCCGAAGCGGGTCGCGGTATCTAGTCTTCGTCGTCCTTGCTGTCAAAGACTTTGTTAACTTTTTACTGCGACCCCCTGCTTCAAACGGTAGCCGAGCGTGCCCCTCTGCGGAGCAGCGCGTCGGTGGGGGTCCGAAGCGGGAGGCGGTGTATGCTCCCGGTCGGGGTCCCTCGGCAAGTACTTTTGTCACTATCTGTCATTTTCCAAAAAGCGCCGGAGTTTCGAGGGGTTTCGGAACAAGATGCCTTGTCTTTTGTGCAGTGATCGGTCGACCGGAGGCTAACTTTTGCGCAGTGATCGGGCGGCCGGAGGCTGACTTTTGTGCAGTGGATCGGGCGGCCGGAGCACGGGATCGGCGCGCCGGTAACCCGAGAGATAGAGCGGGTCCCGAGTGAGAGGCTCCGGCGCGCTCGAGCCGACCACGCTGGATTGCGAGGCACTCGGAGCGTCCGCCTGGTCCTCACTGGTACGGCCGGTGGTCGGGGCCAATTGAGGGTTCGCAAGCGCAAATCCGCGCGAATGTTCAGGAAAGGCCGTCGGCAAACCACACGCCGAGCGGCTCGCGGACGAGCGAGAACTCCGCGCCGCTGGCCAAGCGCGCCAGGTAACCGCGCTCTCGCCGCGCGAGGTCGCCGCTCCGATAGCGACCGAGCACGGTGACCGCCTGCCAGCCACCGTCGATCCAGATGGCGTCGGGACGGCGGGCGTCGGCGGGTGAAGCCCGCACTTCGACCCGCGACCAGCGAGTGCCGCCGGGAAGGAGCACGCTCTCGATGCCGGCCTCCAGCTCCAGCTCGCGCGTGGCTTGCAACACCGCGCGCGGGGACACCGCAAACGAATGGCGCACGAGTTCGAGCACGATCGCGTAACCGTCGCCGAGCGCGATCACTGCGTAGCTGCGCCGGCCGGTGCGAATGCGGATCTCGTTGACTCGAGCGAAGCCCGGCACTTGTGCGCCATGGGTGAAGGCGAGGATCAGCCGCAGCTCGGCCGCGGCGACACGAATCTCGTACGGGGAAATGCGGCCGGCGTAGTCGACGGTCTCCCCCTCCTTGTCCACCAGCGCGGCCGCATGCGCCGCACAGCCTTCGCACAGGCGCCAGAGGATGGCGCTGAACGGCGAGGCTTCTTGGTCGCGGTCGATCCCCGCGCGACCGCGCGCTCTCATTCAGTGACCCGGACGCTCGCGGTCAGGTCGTCCACCGCGCGCGTGATCAGGATGGGTGTGGCGCCACTCAGGCGCCCGAGCAGGCCCTGCTTGGTCCGCTCGGCGCGCCCCTTCAGGACGTCGTCCGTGAGCAACCTGCGTTGCCCCGCAAGCGGCACGCGGTGCTCGGGAAATATCGCCTCACACAAGATCACGTGATAGCCGAAGGCCGATTTCACGGGCTCGCTCACCTGCCCGACGCTGAGCCGATGTGCACCTTCGGCGAAGTCCGTGTCGAAGCGCTGGTTGGCGAGCTCTGGCGGGGCGCCCTCCGGGTAGTAGCTGCGGCCGTCCCGAGTGAGCGCCGGTAAGCGCTCCGCGCGCACCTCTATGCCCTCGTGCGGCACTGTCTTTGCTACCGCGATGAACTCCTGCGGGTCCTGGATGCCGCGCAGGGCTTCGTACAAGTGTTGCGCGACCACGCGCGCAGCCGCGTCTTGCTCGGGCTTGGCCACGAGCGCGATCGCGTGGGTCGTGCGCACACTCTGCGGGCGGTCGAAATCCTGCCAGCGCACAGCGGCGAGCTCGTTGACCTCGGCGTCGCTCACCGGGCCGCTCGCCGTGGCTTCGGCAGCGAGCCGTTCCAAGAGCGCGCGCGCCCGAGCGCCGCGCTCGATCACCGCGACCAGCGCCCCGCCGTCGAACTCGGCGCGCGCGCCAGCCGCGAAGATGGCGTCGCGGGCGGCAAGCTCGCGCGCGGCCAGCAGCGGCACGTGCTGGGCTCGCGCGATTCCTTCCACGGTGCTCAGCGCAATTTCGTCATTGCCCACTTTGGCCGCCAAGCCCGCCGGCAAGCGCACCTGCGTGGGCAGCGCCTGCCCCGAGTTCGGGGTAGAACACGCACAACACGTGAGCGCGCCGACCGCGACCCAGTGCAGGGCCAGTGCGCCGAACCTCATCTCGCGCTCGACCTCGGTCGGAGCAACTCGACCGCGGCTCTGAGCACGAGACCGCCGATCGCGAGCCAGTAGATCGCCGACAGGTCGTGGCGCTCGCCGAGCGCTGCCACCCCAACCGCAAAGGCGAGGCTCGCCCCGAGAACGAGCAAGATGCTCAGCGCGTCGACGACTTTGCTCATGATGCGTAGGCAGGGCGGCTGCGCGTGCCCCGCTATCTATCTAGTACTACTTGATCATTTGGGTTGGGAGTCCCTAGCGCACGACCAGCCACAGAAAACCCAGCCCGAACAGCAATGCCGAGAGTGCCAGCGGGACGGCAGCGGCGTTCAGACGCTCGGCGCTCGGCGGCAGCACGCGCTTCTGACCCAAGCTCGTGGCCACCCGCGCACCCACGGTGATCGTCAAAATGGCGGCCAGGACCGCGACCGCATGCGCAAACAGAGCGCGTTCCGCTTCAGACACCCGGAAGGCGAGGAACACCGGCAGCAGCGAGCTCACGATGATCAGCCCAAACACGAACGGGCCGAGCGGATGTGGGCGGGTCCTCGGCGAAAGCGGCGGACCCAAGATCACGTTCGGGGCGTCCTCCGGCACCACGCCGCGCCGACGCAGCGAGCCCCAGCCGAGTGCGTACAGGGTGAAAGCGACCGCCCCCAAGGCCGAAAGCAGCGGATCGCCCGGATTTTGCACGAGCCGACCGCCGAGCAACAACCAGGTCAGCAACGAGCAACCGATGAAAGCAAAGATGCCGAGCGCGCGAGCGAGCAGCGGCCGCGCGCTGACGAACAGTGGTGCTGCGAGCAACGCCAGCAACGCCGCGAACGCCGTCAGGCGAGCGGAGCCGGGCGCCCCGTGGTTGAGCGAGGGGAGGAGCACGGTGGCCAGCCACGCGTACAGCCCAGGCAACACCGTACTCGCCCGGTCGCGCAGGGCAGCCCACGCGCTCTGACCGTTGGTCACCGAAGCCGGCGTGGGCGCGCGCGCGTTCCGCTGCACTGCGCCGGGCTCGGTCACTTGCTTGGACGCCCGGCCTGTTCGACGAAGTTGAGAAACGTGAGCACGGCGTGACCGGTGCCACCCTTGGGGTACATGCCCTTGGCGCGATCGGCCAACACCGGGCCGGCGACGTCGCAGTGAATCCACGGCACCTTGCCCACGAACTCACGCAGAAAGAGCGCGGCGCTGATCGAGCCGCCCCAGCGATCCGCAGTGTGCTTGAGGTCGGCCACATCGCTCTTGAGTTGTTCGGCGAGCTCTTCGATGAGCGGCATGCGCCAGAACTGTTCGCCCGCGCTGCGAGCCGCGCGCTCCAAAGCCCGAGCCAGCTCGTCGTCCGTGGCGTAGAAGGCGGAGCAGGTCTTGCCCAACGCCACCAGCGCGGCGCCGGTGAGCGTCGCCGCGTCGATGATTAGATCGGGCTTGAGGCGCGTGGCGTACGTGAGCGCATCGGCCAACACCAGACGGCCTTCGGCGTCGGTGTTGACGATCTCCACGGTCTTGCCATCGAGCGAGGTGAAGATGTCCGCGGGTCGATAGGCGGCCGCGTCGGGCATGTTCTCGGCGGCGGCCACGATTGCGTGCACCTCGACGTCCGGGCGGACGGTGGCCACGGCCGCGATCGCGCCGAGCACCGCAGCGGCGCCGCCCATGTCCGACTTCATCTCGCCCATGCCGGCAGCGGGCTTGATGCACAGACCGCCGGAATCGAAGGTGATACCCTTGCCGACGAACACGAGCTTCTTGTGCTTCTTCTTCGGCACGTAGCTGACGTGGATGAAGCGCGGCTCGTTCTCGCTGCCTTGGCCGACCGCGTAGTGCAGGTTCATGCCCGCGGCGAGGATGCCTTTCTTGTCGAGCACCTTGATCTTGAGCTTGTGCTTGCGCGCGATCCCGCGAGCGACCTCGGCCAGGCCCTCGGGCGTGAGCACGTTCGGCGGTTCGTTCACCGCGTCGCGCGCGACGGCTACCGCCGCGGCGACGGCAACGCCCAAATCAAGCTGCTTTTTGTCCGCGGCGCTGGCACTGCCGCGCGCGGGATGGACCACGACTTTGCCCAGCTCCGACTTGGGCTTGCGCTCGCCCGTAAAGTACTTGCTGAAGCGGTAAGCACCCAGCGCGATGGCCTCACCGACCGAGCGGTAGTCGAGCTCGGCCTCGGGCAGCACCAGGTGCAGGCCGCGAACGCTAGCGCCGGAATTGGCACGCACGCACGCGGCGAGCGACGCGCGCAGCCGCGCCGCGTCGAGCTCCGCCGGCTTGCCCAGGCCGAGCAACACGAGCTTCTTGGCTTTGACGCGGCCGAGGGTCGTCAGCTCGACGACTTGATCCAACTTGGCGTCGAACTCAGCGGCTTTGATGTGCTCGAGGAGCGAGCCGCCGAGGGCCTTGTCCAACGCGACCACGGTCGGGTGGCTGGACACGGCGCCCTGACACGCGCTGACCACCAGCACGTCGCAGACCGCGCTGCTGGGGTCAGTCGCTGCCAATTGAATCTGTAGTGCCATACTGCGCGAGTCTCCGGGGGGTTGAAAGCGGGGAGAATGCCGGAATTCTGGCAAATTCGCCGCGGGGAGCCACGCTGACCCTAGCGTGTCTTGGCAGCCCTCGCAACGCCGCGCGCCGGGCAAATTCGGCTGAATTCATGCGCTCGAGCGCTGCCCGTGCGCTCGCGCCGCGCGCGACGAGGCCCTATGCTCGACGCCCATGGCACCGCTCGCGCGTTCGGTCGCGCCGATCCTGATCGCGAGTTCGTTCGTCTTCCTGCCGAATCACGCGTTTGCACAAACGCCCGCGCCCTCGGCAACCGCGTCGTTTCCTCCGCTACCCGCTCCGAGCGCTGCGCCTGCTCCGAGTCCTGCACCTGCTCCGAGTCCTGCACCTGCTCCGAGTCCTGCGCCTGCTCCGAGTCCTGCGCCGGCGCCGGCGCGGGCAACCGCGGTGCCGCCAGGGCCCGCTGTCGCAACGACGCCGCCGCCCGGCGCACCCGCGGTCGCGGAGCCGCCCCCGCCGCCGCCGCGAGCCCCCGAAACCGGCTCGCATCGCCCCGAGTTCTCGGCGCGCGTGGATCCATTCAATCTCTTGCTCGAGGGCCGGCTCGGTTTCGAGCTCGAAGTCGAGCTCACCCAATACCTGACCCTGGAGCTCGTGCCGGTGTTCGTGACCACGAAGTCACCACCGATGCTGAACTACGCCACGTACGAGAAGTCGTCCCTGCACCAGGAATCGAACGGTTGGGGCCCGCTCGCGGGCGCCGCGCTCGACCTCGGAATTTGGTTCGGGGGCAAGCCGTTCCGCGGCTATGTGCTGCGCGCGGGCCTCACGAACTATGCCTACACTTACAAGACGACGGCGCCTGGCAACGACACGGTGAGCCATACCACGCGCGAGCTGGGCGTCCTGTTCGGCAGCCACAGCCGCTGGGGCGCGTTCACGCTCGCCTACGGCTTCGGTCTCGGCTACGAGCTCAACCAGGAAAACCGCTGCTTCGACGCGTTCGGCAACGCCACGACCGATTGCCCCAAGGATCAGCTGTTGATCAAGCTGGACCCGGCGGGCTCGGTCGCCGATTTGCACGGCTATTTGTATCCGTTCGATTTTTTGGCCCGGTTCTCAGTAGGCGTGGTGTTTTGACATGAACAAAAGCGAAATCGTGGTGACTGGAGCGAGCGGAGCGCTGGGCTCCGGGGTGATCCGTGCGCTCACGGCCAGCGGCCAGCGCGTGATCGCAGTCGAGCGCGACCCAGCACGCGCCGCGCAGGTGCTCTCGGGCATCGCGAACTGTCGCGTGCTCGCCTTCGACGTGCGCTCGATCGAGGCCTGGCAGAGCGCGCTCGCCGATTCGGAAATTGGGGGCGCGGTGCTCGTGGCCGGCACTTGGAAAGGCGGCTCGCGTTTGTTCGAAGCGGGCGGCGACGCGATCTGGAACAGCGTGCTCAGCGCCAACCTCGAGACGACGCGCGTCGCTTTGCAAGCCGTGCTGCCGCGCCTGGTGGCAGCCAAAGCGGGCAGCATCGTCGCGATCGGCTCGCGCACCGCGCCACGGCCCTGGGAAGGCGCGCGAGCCGCGGCCTACGCCGCATCCAAGGCGGCCGTGCTCGCGCTGGTCCAAGCCTGCGCGGCGGAAGTGTTGGCCGATGGCGTGCGCATCAACGCCGTCCTGCCGAGCACCATCGACACGGAGGCGAACCGCGCAGCCATGCCGAACCGCGATCCCTCGCGCTGGGTGAGCGTCGAATCATTGGCCGGCGTGATCGCGTTCCTGCTGTCGGACGCGGCGCGCGACATCTCGGGCGCAGCGATCCCCGTCTACGGGCGCGACGGAGTCTGAGAGGGGGCGCTCGCGTTCCCGCAACGCAGCTCGCAGTGCGCTCGGTTCCCGAGCAGCGCGTCAACGCGGAAACTCACGAAGATCGCGGATGTTTCGCGCGTATCCGGCTTTGCATTGCGCTCACTTGAACGCCGCGCAGCAAGCCCCTGCGGGGACTGCGAAAGTGGTTCGCGCTCGAACTACTTGCGTTCGCACCGCGGCCCCTGTGCGGGACCGAGAAAGTGGTTCGCGCTCGAACTACTTGCGTTCGCACCGCAACCCGGCGCGGGACTGCGAAAGTGGTTCGCGCTCGAACTATTTTCGTTCGCACAGCGGCCCGGCGCGGCTGAAAATATTGTTCGCACACGAACCAACTCTGTTCGCCGCGCACCGCCGCGCGGCCGAAGTGTTGTTCGCGCACGTCGCGCACGAACGACTTCGTCGCTCGGCAAGCCGCGATAGCAAAGCCGAGCGGCGCGACGGCGCGCGCCGGAGTGGGCGCACGCAATGGGCGGGAACACGGCGCGGTCACGAGGTGCGTTGCGGGATCGCGGGCGCCCCTCACCAGTATTTTTCGGCGCTGATGTGGCCGGGGGTGCGGACGCGGTGTTTGCGCAGGCCGCGCAAGGCCAAGATGGCCGTCACTTCAAGAATCATGTCGGGGTTGCCACAGAGCATCAGGTGCGAGCGTTCCGGGTCGAGAGTGAGGCCCGCGCGCGTTTCGAGGCTGCCGTCGGCGAGAGCAGTGGTCACGCGACCGTGTAAGGCGTTCCCGGGTTGGTCCCCGCTCACGACTTGGGTGTAGCAGAGCCTGCCTGCGTGTTTGGCGCCGAGCGCGGCCAGCTCTTCGGCGTATGAGAGGTGCGCGACGGCGCGCGCGCCGTGCACGAGGCTGACGCGCTCGAAGCGTTGCCAGACTTCGGCGCCGCGCAGCATCGCCAGGAATGGACCCAGACCGGTGCCGGTGGCGACCAGCCAGAGGTCGCGACAAGGGGGCACATACGCGAGCGTGAAGAACCCCTGAGGCTTGCGTTCGACCCAGACGCTCGCGCCGGGTTCGAGCCGTGTAAGCTGAGGTGTGAGAGCGCCTCCGGGAACCTCTTTGAGGTAGAATTCGAGTGGCGCGCCGGGCACCGAGGCGATGGAATACGAGCGGCGCACGAATTGGCCGTCGATCTCGAGGCCCAAATTGACGAATTGCCCGGCGTTGAAGGGCTCGATGGCCGCATCGATGGTGAGCGTAGTTAGGCCAGGCGCCCAGTCGTGGCGCGCGGCCACGCGGCCTCGTTCGAATCCATTCATGACAGGCGCGTACCGTAGCCGAAAAGGGCGACGTGCACGCCCAGTCTCGCAGCCCGGGGCTGAAAGTTTGTACCCCCGCTTACGGAAGCGAGACTGCTGTCGCGCTCGGACGCCCAAATTTGGGGCGCGGCAGTCTGATCCGTGTACGCTGATGTTCGGATGCCGTTTCCCATTACGTGCACGGCTTGCCAGAAGACGTTCTCCATTGCGGACGACGTGTATGAGCGCAAGGTCAAAGGGCGCGTTGTCACCATCAAATGTAAACAGTGCCAAGCCGGCATTCGTGTCGATGGCACCCGCGATGTACCGATCGCTGCGACGTCTGATTCGGCGCGACCACCGCCCGCAGAAGAAGCATCGGCGCCTGCTCGCACCACCCCGAATGCCGGTCCATCAGCGATCGCTGATGCGGCACCTGCGGCAACAGCAGTTGTAGCGCCTGCACCCGTAGCGCCTGCACCCGTAGCGCCTGCACCCGTGGCGCCAGTTGCGGCGCAACCGGCGGCTGTTGCAGCGACGCCCAGCGCAGCGGTTGCGCCGAGTGCGACGGAATCGCAGCAAGCCGAAGCGAAGCCTCTGGTGGCGCCGAAGCTCGTGACACCCGCGAGCGAGCCGAAGGCCGCGCCCGCACCCACCGCGATCAAGGCGGCAGAGCCAAAGCCGGTCACACCCGCGAGCGAGCCGAAGGCCGCGCCTGCACCCACCACGACCAAGGCGGCAGAGCCAAAGCCGGTCACCCCCGCGAGCGAGCCGAAGGCCGCGCCCGCACCTACCGCGACCAAGGCCGCGGAGCCCAAAGCCGCAGCCGCGCCTGCGGCAATCGCGGCGACTGCGCCCAAAGCCACAGAACCCAAGCCCGCAGCAGCACCGGTCCCCACCGCAGCCGCAGCTAAAGCCGCAGAGCCCAAGCCCGCGGCAACGCCTGCAGCGGTCACCGCGCCGAAGGCCACAGAACCCAGACCGGGGCCTGCGCCCAACGCGCCCGGCCCGCCCGCAGCGGCCGCTGCCGCCACAGCGGCCGCTGCCAAGCCCATCGAGCCGAAGTCCGCGCCGGCCGCCGGTGCACCGAAGATCACCGAGCCGAAGGCGGCAGCGACTGCTGCCGCTCCCAAGACGGCTGGCGCGCCGGGTGCCCCACGGGCGGCGCTGGGCTCGTCGCCCAAGGTGGCCGAGCCGGTCGCGCCCAAAGCACCGAGCGTGGACACTCAACCGAAAGTCGTGACCGGGTCGTCACCCAAGGCTGCCAGCGCGCCGCTCGACCCTGCGGGCAAAGGTCCGCTGCCTTTTGGAGCGCCGAAGGCGGGCACGCTTGCCGCTGGTTTCGGCGCGAGCACAGCGAAGACCCTGCCCGGCGCGGCGACCGCAAAAGCGCCCTTCACGGCGCCGAAATTCGTGTCCCCAGCCACGGCCGCACAAGCGCCGGCCGCAGCGGCGCCCGTCGTGGCTTCGCCGCCCGCGGTCCCGCCTACGCCGATCGCGACGCCGCCCGCCGCGCCGGTCGCGACGGCTGCACAAGCCCCGGTCACGGCCGTGCCCTTCGTGGCTTCGCCGCCCGTGGTCGCGACTGCGCCGATCGCGACGCCGCCCGCCGCGCCGGTCGCCCCGCCCATTGCGACCCCGCCCGCGCCGCCGGTCGCGCCGATCGCGACGCCGACCACCGAAGTGCTGTGGGCGGTCGACTATCCCGATGGTCAAGATCGCGAATTGACCCTGGAACAGATCGAGAAGGAGCTGATCGCGGGCGCGATCGATTTCAGCACCCTGGTCTGGCGCGAGGGCATGGATGAGTGGCTCGAGATCGGGCAGGTCCCCGAGCTGCAAGTGATCGAGCCACCGACGCGCATCGTGGTTGCGCCGCCCGCGCCGCCGGCTGCGCCGGTACGAGCCAGGGCGGCTTCCGCTCCGAATATCGATCCATCGCAGCCCGAGCTCCCGAAGCCGCGCCCACCCGCGCCCTCGGCGCCCGGTTTGGACGCCCCGGGCCGCGACGCAGCGAGTGGTCCGGGGCACCTCCCGCCCATCCCGCGCGCGCCCACGATGTCCGGCATTGGACGGCCACCCCCGCCACTGAGCCAACCTTTCGAAGCGCCCGAGCCCGCCGTCGGGTTTGCGGCCGCACCGGCCTTCCCAGCAGCGCCCACATTTCCGGGGCCGGTATCGAATGCGACCGCGCCCCTGGTGCCCGCGCCAGCCCTCGCTGCACCCTTTGCGGCAGCCGCCCAGCCCGTTGCGGGTTCGAGCGCGGGATTGCGCGCGGCGACTTCTGCCGCGGGCGTGCCCGAGTGGCCCGAGGAGCGGAAGAACCGTGCGCCGCTGGTGCTGGGCCTGGTCATCCTGTTGGCTGCGATTGGTGGCGGTGTGTACGCACTCAAGAGCGCTTCGGATGACAAATTGCCGCCCCCAGCGACGATCAGTGCGTTGCCACCCGTGGAACCCCCCGCCGCACACCCCGTGGAAGCGCCCCCCGCTCAGCCGGCAGAGCCCTCGGCGGCGGTGCCTCCGCACACCACGGCGCCGCCCAGCGCCGGCCAAGCCACGGGCACGTCCCGCTCGGCGCTCGACATGCCGAACGGCCCAGTGAGCGCGACGCCGAACGCGGGCTTTGCTGAGCTGTTCGCCAGCGGCGCGCGCAACGCGGACGCCAAGGCCGGCGCCGCGGGTCAGCGCTTCGATCCGAACGCCGCCAATCGCGCGCTGTCGAGCGCGGCCTTCGAAACGGCCAAGTGCCGCGAACCCGGCGGTCCCACCGGTTTGGCGACCGTGGTCGTTACCTTCGACCCGAGCGGCAAGGCCGTGAGCGCCACGGTGAGCGATGCGCCATTTGCCGGCACCTCCAGCGGCGCTTGCATCGCGGCCGTGATGAAGCGCGCCACGGTGCCGCCGTTCAGTGGCTTGCCCGGCACCGCGACCAAGGTCATCGGACTTCAATGAGCAAGCACGACGACGCGCCCGCGCTGGTCTCGCTCACGCTGTCGTTTCGACCGCTGGCGACGCAGCTCGGCCCGCTGCGTACGTTGCTGTCGGATCTATGCAAACCGCACGTGGCGGACCCGGACGGTCTGTCGCGGCTGTTGCTCGCCGCGCACGAGCTGCTGGAAAACATCGTCAAATACTCGGTGGGCGAGGTGGCAGAGTTTCACCTGCGCTTGGAGGCAGGGGCGAGCGGGCTGCTCGTCCGCATGCGCACCAAGAACCGCGCTGCCCCAGAGCACATGGCGGACGCGCGCTGGCGGCTCGATGCGCTCCGGGCTGCCCGAGATCCGATCGCGCACTACGACGAGTTGATCCGCGAAAGTGCCGGCCGGCGCGACGTGTCCGGCCTGGGCTTGGCGCGCATTCCGGCCGAAACCGAGCTGGCGCTCTACTACGACACCGAACAAGATTGGTTAATCTTGACGGCCGAGGGCAAGGCCAGTGAGGGGGTGAGCGGATGACCACGTTGCAGCTCAGCGCGGTCGGCGGGGAGGGTTTTCAGATCACGCCCACGCTGGTCGACTTCAATTTACGACTGGTGTTCAGCGGCAGCGGGGACATGAACGCGACCAACGTGGTCAACGAGTATCTGAAGCTCGTGCACGAAGAGGCGCTGCGCATCGGCCTCGCTCAGGTCAGCTGCGATTTCAAGCAGCTCACGTTCATGAACTCGAGCTGTTTCAAATCCTTCGTGGTTTGGATCGATACCGTCAAGAACTCGGAGACCCGCTACCAAATCGCGTTCTTGACCAACCCCAACTTGCCCTGGCAACGGCGCAGCTTGGAAGCGCTGCGGCGCTTGGCGACGAACCTGGTGACGATCGAGACGATCGCCTAGCGGCGAAACGAAGCGCTCAGCGACGGCGCAGCACCACTTGGCCGATGCCGCACGAAACCGGCGGGGCGCTGATGTCACCCGCGGCGATCTGCGCGAGCTCTTCGCCCAGAGCGGATAGCTGATTGCGATCGTAGTGCTGCTGCGCGAACGCGTCGTTCGACCAGGTGCTCAAATTCAGCCAGTGCAGGCGGGCCATGTCGGCCGCGGGCAACGGCGCCACGCTGATGTCCGCGCTCTCTCGTGACCATTCGTCGCAAAGCGTGAGCTCGGCGAGCTCTCGACCGATGTACATGCGCTGTCCGTAGTGTGCCTGCATGCGCTCGACCAGCGCGTAGTAGCGCGGAAACGCCGAGTGCTCGCCGGTCATGAATGCGGTCTCTTCCAGCACCAAGAGTGCGTTTGGTTCGGCCACGCTCGCCCAGGCCCGGATCACCTGAGCCGGCTCGCGCAGGTGCGTGAGCAAGAAGCGCGAATACAACACCGTCGCCGCGGCAGCGGGCAGCGTGAAGGGCGGCGTGGACACGTCGCACTCGAGGAAGGAAACCCGCGTCGACCCCTGCTCGCGAGTCGCTTGTGCGAGCAGGCGCGCGGACTGATCGAGCCCCAGCACGCGCTCGCTTTCGACGTGCTCCGCGAGCAGACGCGTGGTCGACCCCGGGCCGCAGCCGAGATCGAGCGCAAGCGCGCCCCCGGGCCTACCCAGCGAGCGCAAAAGACGGCTCGAGCTCGGCTCGAACACGCGCGCCAAGAGTCGCAACCGCTCGGCCGCGACGTCGCCATCGCCGAACGTGTAGTGCTCGCCCGCCTTCACGTTCGAAGCAGAAGGCTACCCCAGTGAAAACCGGCGCCCAGTGCGGCGACGCAAATCAGCTGGTTGGGTTTGATGCGACCGTCTCGTCGCATCTCGTCCATCAAGATCGGGATCGTGCCGGCGGAGGTGTTGCCGAAGCGTTCGATGTTGCTGGGCATCCTTTCCATCGGCACGTTGAGGCGTGCGGCGATGGCTTCGTTGATGCGCGCGTTGGCTTGGTGAGCGACGAACCAGTCGACTTGATCCACGCTCACCCCGGCCTTCTGACAGACGGCGAGGATCGATTTCGGCAGCTTGGTCACTGCGTGCTTGAACACTTCGCGACCATCCATGTGCAGCAGCGAGGCGTCGCCGTCGAGCGTGGCCGCCGAGACGTACGGGCGCGTGCGGAAGCCAGCCGGGATGCATAGCTGTGAAGCAAAGCGCCCGTCCGAGTGGATATCCACGGCGATCACGCCCTTGTCCGGGCCCTTGGCGCGTTCGACGACCATCGCGCCCGCGCCATCCCCGAAGATGATGGCCCAGCCGCGGTGACGCGTGGCGCGCTCCCAATCTTCCGGCGAAGGCCGGCGGTCGCTCGTGCCCTCGAGGATGTCCCAATCGCGCCACGGCATCAGGCCCGCGTGTGCTTCAGCACCCACGAGCAAAATGCACTTGGCGGCTTCGGTCCTGAGCAGCGAATCGGCGATTTGGAATCCGTACAGCGACGCGGCGCACTGCGTGCGCAGATCCGGCGCCGGGATCGTCGGACAGCCGAGCTTGGCTGCGAGCAGCGAGCCAGAACCCGGAAAGACGTGGTCCGGCGTCATCGTCGAGAACAGGATGTAGTCGATGTCTTCCGGGCGCTTGCCGGAAGCCTCCAGCGCGCGTTGCGACGCATGCAGCGCCAAATCCGAAACCCCGACTCCTTCGGGGCAGTAGTGGCGCTGCGCGATGCCCGTCCGCTGACGAATCCATTCGTCGTTCGTGTCGAGAACGCGTGACAGATCTTGATTCGAATAAGGGCGGCCGGGAACGTAATGACCGGTGCCGATGATGCTGAGACCCGACATTGTGCTTTTTGCCCCCACCCGACCGCGGGCAGGCAGCTCTCCGTTTACCGTGCTCCGTCACTGGGTGCGAGAAATTGCGCGCACTCCCGGAAAGAATTGGCGCGCCGCGCCATAGCGGCTTCCAGCGACGGCACAAGTCACAACGATAAGAAGACAGCCTAGAAGGGTCGCTCGCCCTCGTAACACGCCGCCAAATCCGCCCAGAAGCCGGGGTAAGTTTTGGCCACGCAGGCCGGATCTTCGATGCTCACTGCACCGGTCGCCGCACCCAGCACCGCGAAACTCATGGCCATGCGGTGATCGGCATAACAGTGCACCGTGGCCGGAGTCAGCGGCCGCGGCTCGACGCTCAGCCAATCGTCCCCGTGCTTCACGGCCTGGCCTAGGCGCTCGAGCTCCTGAACGGTCGCCAACAGCCGGTCGGTCTCTTTGATGCGAATGTTGGCCACGTTGCTGATACCGGTCTCGCCTCGGAGCACGGGCGCGATGGCCGCCAAGGTCATCACCGTGTCCGAGATATCGTGCATGTCTACCGCAATGCCGTGCAAGTCGCTGGTGCCGGTGACCGTGCTGCTATCCGCGTGCTTCTCGACGCGAGCGCCCACGCGCGTGAGAACGTCCAGAAAGCCGTAGTCGCCCTGCAAGGCCGAAACCCCCAAACCGGGCACGGTGATCGTTCCACCAGTGACCGCCGCGAGCGCAAACGGGTAGCTCGCCGATGAAGCATCCGGCTCGATGATGTAGCTCCGCGCTCGATAGGTCGACCGAGGCACGGCGCGGTAGCCGAGCGCGGTCACGTCCACCGCGCCGCCGAAATCTTCGATCATGCGCCGGGTAATGTCTATGTACGGGCGGCTCACCAGGTTGCCCGAGATGTCGACCGTCACCGGCCCCTCTGCCAACACCGCTGCCATCAACAGCGCGGAGAAATATTGGCTCGAGCGATCGCCGCGCATGCTGATGGTGCCACCCGGCAAACGCCCGCCGTAGATGGTCAGCGGCGGGCAACCGCTCGCGCAGTCGATTTCCACGCCCAGTTGGCGCAGACCGTCGACCAAATCTTGAATCGGACGGCGCGCCATCGCCTCGTCGCCCACCAGCGCAACCGGGCCCGGCACGAGACAGGCGAGCGCGGCGAGGAAGCGCACGGTAGTGCCGCTGTTGCCGACGAACAATGGCGCCTTGGGCACGCGCAAGCGGCTTCGCCCGCCGCGCACGAGCAGCGTGGTCGGACCCAGATCTTCGATGGCGATGCCGAGCGCGGACAGCGCGGCGCGCATGTGCCGGGTGTCATCGCTGTGGAGCACACCCTCGAGGGTGCTCTCACCCTCGGCCAGGGCGGCCAAGACCAGCGCGCGATTGGTGATGCTCTTCGAGCCGGGCACACGCCAAGTGAGCTCGGGGGGGCGCGTCAGCTTGGGGATGCGGAGCGGACCAGGGGGAAACATGGCCGCGTTGTAGCGAAAGAGCGGGCGGGTCGCTAGTGCAGCGCAACCGAGATTCGTCGCTGGCACCGGCGGTGGAGCATGCGAAGCGGGCGTGGGGTTCCGGGGCGAAGCCCCGGTGCATCAGAGCGCACCAAAGCACTCTTCGGCGGAGACGATCGCCGGTGCAGGCGCGCACGTCTCGGTGATGCGGTCGCAATCGAACGAGACACACTCGAGGCCCTGCCGGCAGCCCGGACCGCCGCGATTCAGCGTTTCTTTGCACACCCTGTCGAGCGGATCGCAGTAATTTCCGAAGCCGCACGAGGTGTCCCCCAGCACTCCGCTGCACGCTTGACCGCCCGGAGTGACGCGCGTGCAGACACCCGGTTCGTCGATCGTGGTCGTGCAGTACAGCCCGATGTCGCAAGTCGAGACCGTACCGCTCTGGAACGGGCACGCTTCGCCCTCTGCCAGCAGCTCGAGCACGCTGCACGTACCGCGCGCGCACACGCCCGCCTTCGCTCCATCCGGCTCGGCGCAGGTCACGTCGGTGCTGCAACTTCTGCCGGCTTCGGTCGTGCCACGTAGCACCTTGCACGCCGCCCACAGCGATTTGCGCAGCGTCAGATTCTCCTGCCAAGTGGGCACGCACACGGCATTCGCTTCCGCGTGCGCCGCCAAACATGGTTCCACGAATTGCTCGTCGTAGCGCGCAAAGCCCGCAGCCACCGCGTCGGCCCCCGGACGACACAGGTCGCGCAGCAAGGTCTCCACGCAGGCAGCCTGGTCGTAACGGGCATACGCCATCTGGCAACAGTCGGCCGAGCCCTGGCACAGCCGCGTTGCAAAGTCTGTACAAGCGGTCAGCACTTGCTCGCGCGTGGCCTGCGTGCCCGCGCCCCCCGCCGCGGCTGCCGACGGCGACTGGGACAGAGCATCACCGGAGCAGCCGGGCAGCAGCGCCAAGTACACGAAAAGCAGGGTTTGTCGCCACACCCAATCGTCCAATAACATGAACTCGCCCCGCGGATTCGGCGGCAAAGTACCGCTCTGGGGCGCTCCACGCTATAGCAGCGAGCCCCGCGTTCCTCACCCGCATCCCGCAGCCACGCCCATGCACCTCTTCGAGCATCCCTATTCGAATTTCCTGCAGCGCGTCGAAAAACCGACTCGCTACACCGGCGCCGAGCACGGCACGCGCAGGAAAGACTGGCGTTCGGTGGACGCGCGCGTGTGCCTGGCGTTCCCGGACATCTACGACATCGGCATGAGCCACTTGGGCTTCCGCATGTTGTACAAGATCTTGAACGATCACCCACGCACGTTGGCCGAACGCGCCTATACGCCGTGGATCGACATGCAGCGCGAGCTGTACGCGCACGGCCAGCTGCTCTTGTCGCTTGAGAGCGCACGACCGCTGTGCGATTTCGACGTGGTGGGCTTCTCGCTGCAGTACGAGCTGACCTACACCAACATTTTGAAGATGCTCGAGCTGTCGGGCATCCCGCTTCGCTCCGAAAATCGCAGCGACGACGACCCGCTGATCATCGCCGGCGGCCCGGTTGCCACGCACATGGAGCCGATGGCAATCTTCTTGGATGCCGTCTTGATCGGGGATGGCGAAGAAGCCACGACCGAGATCGCGCTGGCTTGGGTGGACGCAAAGAAGCGCGGACTGCCCCGCAGCGAGCGGCTGATCGAGCTGTCGAAGATCCGCGGCGTGTACGTGCCCTCGTTGTACGAGGTCGCGGCCGACCCCGAGACCAGCTTCGAGGTCGTCACTGGCCCGAAGCTTTCGGGCGTGCCGTTTCCGGTCGAGCGCCGGCTCTTGGCCGATATTTCCAAATTTCCGTTCCCCGACGACGGCCCGGTGGGCGGCCCGGAGGCGATCTTCGATCGCATGAGCATCGAAGTGGCGCGCGGTTGCACCGAGGGCTGCCGCTTCTGCCAAGCCGGCATGATCTACCGCCCGGTGCGCGAGCGCGATCCGCAAGAGATCATCGACACCGTGCTCAGCGCGCTCGACAAGTCGGGGCAAGACGAGGTGAGCTTGACCGCGCTGTCGACCGCGGACGTGTCTTGCATCTCGCCGCTGATCAAGCGCCTCGTAGAAAAGACCGCGCCCGAGCGGGTGAGCTTGGGCGTGGCCTCACTGCGCGCCTACGGCTTGGCCGAAGATCTGCTGGACGACATGCGCAAGGTGCGCGCCACGGGTCTGACGTTCGCGCCCGAAGCGGGCACGCAGCGCATGCGCGACGTGATCAACAAGAACGTCACCGAAGCGCAGCTGATGGAGACCGCGGAGCGCGTCTTTTCCCGCGGTTTCGACAAGATGAAGCTGTACTTCATCATCGGCTTGCCGACCGAAGAAGACGATGACGTGCGCGGCATCGTCAACGTCGGCAAGAACGCGCTGGCAGTGGGCAAACGCGTCGGCAAAAAGCCGACCGTCACCGTGAGCGTCTCGACGCACGTGCCCAAGCCGCACACGCCCTTTCAGTGGTGCGCGCAGGATTCCTTCGACGAAGTGCAGCGCAAACAGGACTTGTTGCGTGAAGACGCAAGCCGGGTGAAGGGCCTGAAATTGCGCGTCCACGAGTCCACGGCCAGCGTGCTGGAGGGCGTGCTCGCGCGCGGCGATCGCAAGCTCGGCCTGGTGATCGAACGCGCTTTCTTGCACGGCGCCCAGTTCGATTCTTGGGACGACCAGCTGAAGCTCAGTGCCTGGAAAGAGGCGCTCGCGTTCTACGGCGTGCAGATCGCGCCCTATTTGGGCACGATTCCGGTCGACGCGCGCCTGCCCTGGGATCACTTCGACATCGGCCTGGAAGACGGCTTCCTGGCGCGTGAGTATCGCCGCGCGCTGCACAGCCGGCTCAGCCCGCCCTGCGGCAAGGTGGCCGGCATGTTCGTGCACCACACGAACGTGGCCGACGCTGCGAGCGACGCGCGCAAGTTGGTTTGCTACGACTGCGGCATCGCCTGCGACATGACCAAGATGCGCAGCGAGCGCGTGGAGTTCTTGAGCAAGCTCGGCGCGACGGAACGCGTGCGTTTGCCGGTCATCGGTGGCAGTGCCGCTGCCCAACCCGCAAGAGTCATCTTCGACGAATCAGCGCCCGAGCCGTTCGCCTTCGAAGCCCCACCCGATACAGCTGCCATCGCGGCTCGACCTGCGCCGAAAAAGAAGAAGCAACCGGCCCTGCCCGAAGCGTTGCGCCCGGCCCGCTCGGGCGGTACCCCGCAACGTTTTCGGCTGAATTTCAGCAAGACTGGCCCGGCCGCCTTGCTCGGGCACTTGGACCTCACGCGCGAACTGCCGCGCGTGATCCGGCGCGCGGGCACCAAGACCGCGTACAGCCAAGGCTTCCACCCGAAGCCGGAAATGTCCTTCGGTCCCGCGCTCTCCTTGGGCGTCGCCAGCTTGGACGAGTTCATGGACGTGTCCTTGATCGACGCGCCGCCGCCCGAAGAGCTTCGAGCGCGCCTGAACGCCGCAGCCTGCGGCGGCATCGCGTTCAAGCAAGTGCTGCCACTGTCGAGCAGCGACCGCGTGATCACCACCATCGTCACCGGCGCTCGCTACGTCATTGCTTTGGCCGAGAGCGCCCTCGTCGAGCTCGGCGGTGTGCCGGAATTGCAGCGCCGCATGGCTGAATTTTTGGCCAAGACGGAATGCAAGGTACGCCGCGACGTCGAAGGCCTGGGCAAAATGGTGGATGTTCGACGGTTCGTCCAAAAAATGCAGCTCGGTGGGGATGAGTCCCGCGAGCTCCTCGAGCACGCCGGCCTGATTGGGCGCATGATTGCCCTGGACGTGACGATCGAGATCGGACAACAGGGTTCAGCCAAAGTTTCGGAGGTGGTCGAGGCACTGTTCGGCGTGCGCGATTTTCCGCACCGCGGGGTGCGCAGCGCGCTGCTCGCCGGCAGCGGAACTCCACTCGACCTCGAGCTCCATCGTAAACGAACGACACCCGTCGACCCCCCTGCCGCGGAGGCATTGGCACTCTGATGTTACAACCCCCCCCAATGACGCCCCAGCTGGCGGTCATCTATTTGGTGATCGGCGCATTCCAGATTTGGATGCTGGTCGACGCCATTCGCCGTGGCTCCGCTTTCGTGTGGAAGCTCTTGATCTTCCTGATCCCGCTCGCGGCAATCATTTACTTCTGCCTGTACAAGCTGCCGGAGCTGACCGGTCGCAGGCCCGCGGCATCGCTCGCGCCCGGCAGGCCGAGCTTGGAGGAGTTGTCGGAGCTGTCGCGCCAAACCCCGAGCGAGCTGAACAAACTCGCCTTCGCCGATCGACTGCTCGAGCTTTCGCGCTTTCCGGAGGCGATCGGCCGCTACCGCGACGTGCTGCGCACGAATCCCGACAGCAAAGAAGCGCTGCACGGCCTGTCACGCGCGCTGCTGAGCTTGGGCCGCCCGCGTGAAGCGGTCGAGGAGCTCGCGGCGCTGATGGAGCTCGAGCCGGAGTTCCGCGACTACTCCGCGGCTCTCGATTACGCCGAAGCGCTCTGGCAATCCGGTCAGCAAGAAGACACGATTGGGCTGCTCACCGGCCTGGTCAGCGTGACCAAGCGCATCAATCATCGGCTGGCTCTAGCTCATTATTCGAAAGAGCGTGGGGACTCGATCACCGCTCGCAACGAGCTCGATTTGGCGCTGAGTGAGTTCGCTTCGCTGCCCGAGTCACAGCGCAAGCGCGAACAGCGTTGGGCGGATCGAGCGCGCAAGCAGCTGGCGGAGCTCAACTGACGTGCACCTTCTCTACACCTGGCTCGTGCTCGCGATCGCGGTTTGGCTGACAGCGGCCATTCTGCCGGGTTTCAAAGTGAACGGCTTTTGGGGCGCCATCAAGGCCGCCGCAGTATTCGGCACTTTGAATTGGCTGCTCGGCTGGCTGTTCTTCGTGGTGCTCGGCATCGTCACGCTCGGCATCGGTTTCTTGCTCGCCTTCATCACCCGCTGGATAGTGATGGCCGTGATCTTGAGGCTGTCGGACAAGATCTCCTCGAGCATCAAAATCGACGGCTTCGGCACCGCGCTGATCGGCGCGCTCCTGATGACCGTCCTCGGCTCGCTCGTCGAACGCGGCTTCATGCTGCTGCGTTGAGACCCGATCTCAAATCTTGAGCGGTTTGTATTTGATGCGGGTGGGCTGGTCGGCGTCGACGCCGAGGCGGCGTTTGCGGTCTTCTTCGTAGTCGCGGTAGTTGCCTTCGAACCAGACGACCTTGCTGTTGCCTTCGAAGGCCAGAATGTGGGTCGCGATGCGGTCGAGGAACCAGCGGTCGTGGCTGATGATCACGGCGCAACCCGGGAAATCCAACATCGCGGCTTCCAGCGCGCGCAGCGTGTCGACGTCCAAATCGTTGGTGGGCTCATCGAGCAAGAGCAAGTTGCCACCTTCTTTCAGCAGTTTGGCCAAGTGCACGCGGTTGCGCTCACCGCCCGACATCGTACCGAGCTTCTTCTGTTGGTCGCTGCCCTTGAAGCCGAACCACGAGCAATATGCGCGCGAGGCAATCTCGCGCGTGCCGAGCGAAATCTTCTCTTCTCCGCCCGAGATCTCCTGAAACACGCTGTTGTCCGGCTTGAGCGCCGAGCGAGACTGGTCGACATAGGCGATCTTCACGGTGCTGCCGATCTTGAGCTCGCCGCCGTCCGGCTTGTCCTCCCCGACCAACATGCGAAAAAGCGTGGTCTTGCCTGCGCCGTTCGGGCCGATCACACCCACGATACCGCTGCGCGGCAAGCGAAAATCCAGGCCGTCGATCAGCAAGCGATCGCCGAAGCCTTTGCGTAGCGCAATCGCGTCGATCACGTTTTCGCCCAGGCGCGGTCCGGGCGGAATGCTGATCTCCGTCGGATCGCTCGAGCCCTTGTCGGCCTTGCTCACCAGCTCTTCATACGCGGCGAGACGCGCTTTGCTCTTGGCCTGGCGCGCGCGCGGTGAAGCGCGCACCCACTCCAGCTCTTGCTTCAGCTTGCGCTGGCGCGCGCTTTCACCCTTCTCTTCCAGGGCGAGACGCGCGGACTTTTGCTCGAGCCAAGACGTGTAGTTGCCCTTGAACGGGTAACCCTTGCCGCGATCGAGCTCCAAGATCCACTGCGCCACGTCGTCCAAGAAATAGCGATCGTGGGTGACCGCTACGACCGTGCCGGGATACTCCTGCAAGAAGCGCTCGAGCCAAGCGACGGATTCTGCGTCGAGGTGGTTGGTCGGCTCGTCGAGCAAGAGCATGTCCGGGCGCGACAGCAGAATTCGGCACAGCGCGACGCGGCGACGTTCACCGCCGGAGAGCTTGGCGATTTCGGCCTCCGGCGGCGGCAAACGCAGCGCGTCCATGGCAAGCTGCAGACGCTGGTCGAGGTTCCAGGCGTCGGCCGCGTCGATCTTGTCTTGCAGCGCGGCCTGCTTGTCCAAGATCTTGGTCATCTCGTCGTCGGAAAGCGGCTCGCCGAGCTTCATGCTCACGGCCTCGAACTCGCTGATCAGCCCGCGAATGTCGGCCACGCCTTCATTCACCGCGTCGATCACCGTGCGCGCACTGCCCAAATCCGGCTCTTGCGCGAAGTAGCCGATCTTGGTCCCCGGATACGGCTTGGCCTCGCCCAGAAACTCCTTGTCCACGCCCGCCATGATGCGAATCAGCGAGCTCTTGCCGGAGCCATTGGTGCCGATCACGCCGATCTTGGCGCCCGGATAGAACGCCAGCGTGATGTTCTCGAGAACCTTCTTGTCCGGAGGATGAACACGCGTCACCTCCTGCATCGTGAAAATGAACTCGGGCATACCCGGCAGAGTATTGATTTTCCGCCCGCACCGCTAGGGGGCGCATCAAACGGTCAGGTGCACCGAGGAGCGTCGCGAAACGAGAGGACTAACCGCCAAAGGCGCCAAGACGCCAGAAGAGGGAGAAGATTGGGGTTCGCGCTCCGCGGCCGTTCGCGCATCAGGCCACGACCGAGCCAGGCGAGCGGTGCACCGAGATCGCTTTCGAAGTGCGCGCTCCGCTGTTCGCACATTGTCGTCCTGCGACCTGACCTCGACGGACCAGTCGTCGAGAGCGACCCCCCCAAATCTCTTCTCTCTTCTCCCTCCTCTGGCGTCTTGGCGCCTTGGCGGTTCTCTCCCTCAGGGAGCCGTACCTATTCGGCTGCGGCGGACGACGCGCTGGAGCGGAGTTCGGTCAGGATGGCGTCGACGTTTTTCTTGGCGTCGCCGAAGAGCATCTTGGTATTTTCTAGGAAAAATAGCGGATTTTCTACGCCGGCGTAGCCGCTCGCCATGCTGCGTTTCATCACGATCGTGACTTTGGACTTCCAGACTTCGAGCACGGGCATACCGTAGATTGGGCTCGAGCTGTCGTTGAGCGCGCCGGGGTTCACGATGTCGTTGGCGCCGATCACCAGCACCACGTCGGTCTCCGGGAAGTCTTCGTTGATCTCTTCCATCTCCAGCACGATGTCGTACGGCACTTTGGCCTCGGCCAAGAGCACGTTCATGTGACCCGGCAAGCGTCCGGCCACCGGGTGAATCGCGAAGCGCACTTTGACGCCTTGCTTCTTGAGCAGTGAGGCAATCTCGTACACGGGGTATTGTGCGTGCGCGACGGCCATGCCGTAGCCGGGCACGATCACCACCTGCTTGGCCTCACGCAGCAGAGCTGCGGTCTCGCTCGCGTTGACCGAAGTGACTTCACCCTGAGGCTCCTTGCCTTCGCGCTTGGCCGGAGCTGCGCCTTCGTCCGCGCCGAAACCACCGAAGATCACGCTCCAAAACGAGCGATTCATGGCACGACACATGATGTAGCTGAGGATCGCGCCGCTCGAACCCACGAGCGCGCCGGTGATGATGAGCAGGTCGTTTTCCAGCATGAAGCCGGCGGCCGCAGCTGCCCAACCCGAGTAGCTGTTGAGCATCGAGACGACCACGGGCATGTCGGCGCCGCCGATCGCCAGCACCAAGTGCACGCCGAGCAAGCCGGCAACCCCGGTCATGATCAGCAGCGAACTCAGCCCTTCGTGGCCGTCGGCCGCTAAGAAGCGTGCGCCCAAGCCGACCGACACCAGCAACAAGAGCACGTTCAGCACGTGTCGTGCGGGGAGCAAGAGCGGTTTACTGCGCACCAAGCCTTTCAGTTTTCCGAACGCGACGACCGAGCCGGTGAAGGTGAGCGCGCCCACGAACACGCCGACGAACACCTCTACGGCATGAATCACGCCTTCGGCGTGCGACATATCGGGCGTGGTTCCCAAGTAGCTGGCGATACCGACCAGCACCGCCGCGAGCCCGACGAAGCTGTGCAGCGCTGCCACCAGCTCCGGCATCGAGGTCATCTCGACGCGGATCGCCAAGACTGCGCCTATGGCAGCGCCCCCGGCAACTGCAATCGCCAGCGCGCCGTAGCTGTGCACGTGGCCAGCCGCAGTGATGCCGAGCGCGAGCAGCATGCCGATGATGCCGAAGGTATTGCCGCGACGCGCGGTCTTTTGGGCGCTGAGCCCACCCAAGCTCAAGATGAACAGCACCCCCGCAACCAAGTAAGCAATCGTAGTGAGGCTTTCAGGCATGACGCTTTACCGTTGAAACATGCGCAGCATGCGCGTGGTGACCCAAAACCCGCCGCTGATGTTGATCGTGGCGAGCAGCACGGCGGCCGCGCTGAGCAGCGTGACAGGTGACGAGATCGGCCCGGAAATCTGCAGCATTCCACCGACCAAAATGATGCCGCTGACAGCGTTGGTCACGCTCATCAACGGTGTGTGCAGCGCGGGAGTCACGTTCCACACCAGCTGCCAGCCGACGAAGCAGGCGAGCACGAACACGGTCAAGTGTGAGACGAACTCTCGCGGCGCGACCGAGCCCAGCAAGCCCAATAGGCCGAGCACGATCAGCGCCAGAACCGCGTCGCGCACGGGATGAGCGACGGGAGCCACGACGGGTTTGTCCGGCACGGCGGGTGCGACGCTCTTCGGGGTGGGCACCGGCGTCGGGTGCATGGGCGCGGATTTCGGCGCGGGCCAAACCAGCGTTCCGTTGTGGAGCACCAGCGCACCGCGCACGACGGCATCTTCCAGGTTGATGTGGAAGCTCTTGGCGCCGCCCATGTCGGCCAACAAATGCGTCAGATTGCTGCCGTACAGCTGGCTCGCCGTGGGCGCCAGGCGGCTAGGCAAATCCACGTAGCCGATGACGGTCACGCCGTGCGCCGTGACGACTTCACCCGGACGGGTGACTGCGCAGTTGCCGCCGGCCTCGGCGGCCAAGTCCACGATCACGGAGCCCTGGCGCATGCTGCTCACCATCTCTTCGGTGATCAGCACCGGCGCGGATTTGCTGGGCACGAGCGCAGTGGTGATGATGATGTCCACCTCTTTGGCTTGCTTGGCGAAGAGCTCCATCTCCGCCGCGATGAATTCGGGACTCATCGTCTTGGCGTAGCCACCGGCACCGGCGCCTTCTTCCTTGATGCTCACCTCCAGGAACTCGGCGCCCATGCTCTGAATTTGCTCGCGCACCTCGCTGCGCGTATCGAACGCGCGGACGATGGCGCCCAGGCTGCGCGCCGCGCCAATCGCCGCCAGGCCGGCGACGCCAGCGCCGATGACCAACACCTTCGCGGGCGCCACTTTGCCGGCCGCGGTCATCTGCCCGGTGAAGAATCGGCCGTAAAAGCTGGCCGCTTCGATCACCGCCCGGTAACCCGCGATGTTCGCCATCGAGCTGAGCGCGTCCATCTTCTGCGCGCGGGTGATGCGCGGCACTTGATCCATCGCCAGCACGGTCGCAGACCGGGTCGCGAGTCGTTCGATCAGCTCGGCGTTCTTCGCGGGCCAGAGGAAGCTGATCAACGTCCCACCGCTCCGCAGCAGCTCGGCCTCGTGCACTCCGAGGGCGAGATTGTGCTCCGGAGGCTGCACCTTCAGGACGAGCTCGCTTTGTTCCCACAGCTCGCGTGTGTCGCCCACCACGTTCGCACCGACTGCGGCGTAGTCGGCGTCGGCGAAAGACGCGCCCGCACCGGCTTGGCTCTCGACCTGAACTTCGAAGCCGAGCTTGAGCAGCCGGCCCACCGTATCCGGCGTGGCGGCGACTCGTCGCTCACCTGGGCGGATTTCCTTGGGAATACCGATCTTCATGCATCTCCTTGATCTGGTTCGGTGTACGGCACCGACCCACCGAGAAACGCGCGGGGCGGGCACACGCTAGCACCGCCGAGAGAGCTCGGAAAACGCCGCCAGCCGTCGATATTTTTCAGGCTACGCGGCGGGTTCGTGGTCCCGCGCCAACTTGCCTCAAGCCGGAGCCGCAGCGTGCGGCTTCAGCGTCGTGGCTTCTGGATCGTTGAGCGGTGGCTGCGGCTGCGGCTGCCAATCGGCGCCAGTCGCCAAGACCGCTTGCGCCCGTCCGGTGCGCTTGGCCTGGTACAGGGCCGAATCCGCCGCGCGCAACAGCTCTTCGGCCGTTGCGCCGGGAAACTGATCGGACGAGGCAATCCCGACGCTGACGGTCACAGGCACCTTGCCCGCGGCAGTCATGACCGGCGCCTCGCTGACCAACTTGCACAATCGTTGCGCGACTTGCGCACCGACCTTGGATTCACATTCGGGGAGCACCGCGACGAACTCTTCACCGCCGAAGCGACCGACCGAGTCGTAGGCGCGCACGCCCAGCTTCAAGCGCCGCGCGGCTTCACGCAGCACGACGTCGCCCGTGGCATGGCCGAATGTGTCGTTGATCGACTTGAAATGATCGAGATCGGCCATGAGCACGGTGACCGGCATGGCACGCCGGGCAGCGCGCACCAATTCACGCTCCAACTGCTCGAGCGTCGCCGCTCGGTTGAGCAGCTGGGTCAACGAGTCGTGCATGGCCTCGAAGCGCAGCGACTCGCGCGCTGCGACCAGTTGCTCTTGCAGCTCGATGACCCGTTTGCCCGCGCGCAGCCGGACTTTCAGCTCGAGCGGGTTGCAGGGCTTGATCAGGTAATCGTCGGCGCCGGCATCGAGCCCTTCGATGATGTCGGACTTGTCGTCCTTGGCGGTGAGCAGCACCACGTACACATACGGTTCGGGTGGGCCACTGCGGATCTTGCGACAGACCTCGATGCCGTCCACCTTGGGCATGACCCAATCGATGATCGCCAGGCGCAGGCCGTGGTCGGCTGCAAGGGCGTTCAGTGCCGCTTCGCCGTCGCGCACCGTGACGACCTCGTAGCCCCAACCGGTGAGCCAGTGCTCGAGCATGGTCCGAGCAATCGGTTCGTCGTCGGCGAGCAAAATCTTCATTCTGCGCTCCGTGAGTGCGGCGGCGTGAGAGTCACTCGGCGATCCTCGAATGGACTCTACGGCGCCGCGGCATAGGCCCTTAATGCTGCTGAGTAGATTCCATGTCGGCCGTAAAAGGCGCAAGCCTTGCGCGTGAGCCCGCGCGCTCGCGCGAAAACACCGCAAAATTGGCCGATCTTGGTGCGACGAGGACGAGGGACTAGTGTGGTCGGGAGTGCTTCGTTCGTTTCGCGCCCTGCTCCTGTTTTGGACCATTGTCCTCGGCTACGCCTGGGAATGGCTACTTGCGCGGCTGATCAGCAAGGAACGCGCACAGGCGCGCCTTTCGCGGGCGCACCTCAGAAGTGCTCGCCGTCTGGCCGAAGGCTTCGCGCGCTTGCGTGGGGTGTTCATCAAGATGGGCCAAGTGCTGAGCGTGGTGGGTACCTTCCTGCCGCCCGCCTTCGGCGAGGCGCTGGAGACACTGCAGGACAAGGTGCCACCACGTCCGTTTTCGGAGATCGAAGGGCGCTTGCGCGAGGCCTTCGGTGAAAACCCACTCGCACGCTTCGGAAGCTTCGAGCGCGAAGCATTGGCCGCTGCCTCGCTGGCCCAGGTGCACCGCGCAACGACGCTCGACGGTCGCCAGATCGCGGTGAAGGTTTTGTACCCCGGCATCGAAAAGCTGATCGTGCGCGACCTGGCCGTCTTGCGCTCGCTCTTGCCAGTCATCAAATGGCTGGTGAAAGTCGGCCGCGTCGAACGCGTGTTTCACGAGCTCGGCGCGATGCTCGCGCGCGAGACCGACTACCGGCACGAGCGCGCGAACATGGAGCGCATCCGCACGATCTTCGCGCACCGTTCGGACGTGATCGTGCCGCAAGTGATCGACGAGCTGACCGCCGCGGGCGTGCTCTCGATGAGCTTCGAGGCCGGCACCAAAATCAACGACTTGGAAGCAGAGCTCGAACAGGGCATCGACGCGCAAGCGGTCGCGCGGCTGCTAGTGGAGTGTTACTTCACGATGCTGCTCGAGCACCGCGTGTTCCACGCCGATCCCCACCCCGGGAACTTCTTGGCTCGCCCCGGGCCCCAGCTCGTCATCCTCGACTATGGCGCGGTCGAAGAGCTAACCGAAGCGCTGGCCAGCGGCATGAAGACCGTGGTCCTGGGCGCGATCACGCGCAACGACGACCAAATCTTGGCCGGGCTCGAACGCATGGGCTTCGTCGCAGAGGGCGGCGATCGCGAGCTACTGAAGCAAGTCGGACGCGAGTACCTGAAGGTGCTCGCGTCGGTGAAGATCGAAGACTTCACCAAGCTCGACCGACAAACGATGGAAAAGCTCTCCGGCTACCGCCAGCTCCGCGGCAACCTGCGCGCGGTGATGAAGAGCGTCGAGTACCCCGAAGGCTACTTCTACGTCGAGCGCACGCTGGCCCTGCTGTTCGGCCTCGTCGCTCAGCTCTCGCCGAAACTCGGCCTACCCGGCCTGGCGATGCCGCTCGCTTCCAAACTGTTCATGAAGGGCTTCTCGGCCATCCCCAATTCGCCGACCAAAACCGACCCCGCCGCCTGAAAAGAGTGGGCGCCCCCAACCCCGCCACGCACCTCGGATCGCGCTCTGTTCCCGTCGCGGCACGCTCCGGGACACTCTTTTCGCCTTCCCGGCAGACGTCACGGTGAGCGCGTGAGCGCGAGCTCATTCGAATTCGAGGCGCCAGCGGACGTCGGCGCCGAGGTTGCCGAGGGTCGAGCTGGAGATGTCGTTCACGTTGTCGTACGAGCCTTCGATGCTGACGCGCGGGCTCAACTGCCACTCGACGTTCGAGCGCACTTCGCGTGAGTCGGCGACGCCGCTCGTGACGTTGGCGCGGATACGCTTGGACAGCCGCTTACCGATGGTGACCGTGGGTTCGGTGCGACCGGTGCGCGAGGAGTAGGCGCTGCCGAAGCGGAATTCGTCGATCAGCGGAACGGCGTCCGTGACCGCGCGGTCTGCGCCGCTCAGTGAACCGAGCGCCTCCAGCGCCACGCTGCTGCCGACGCTCGCGGATTGCGCTTGATCTAGCTCCGCGCGGGTCAGCCCCACCGTCAGCAGCAGGAAGATGTCGTCGGATGCCAGCGCGGGATCGCTGGTCAAATCCACTTTGAGTTTGTCGGCGTCGCCGTGGGCGTGCATTTGAATGCGCCAGCGACCACCGCCCGAAGTGGGCGCGGTCGAGCCGCCGCCGCTGCTCGCGGTAGTGGGCGCGACGGCGGTGTTGTTGGTTTGGTAGCGCCGGTATTCGGTGACCGCGGTCACGTCCACCTCGGGCGCGATGCGCGTCAGGTCGTCGAAGCGCACGCGCCCTTGCGTGACTTCGAACTCGCTGCGGCGCAGGAATATTTTGCCACGCGGGCGCAGCGTGACCGCGCCGCGCAAGCCGAAGCGGCCGTTCGTGCCGGCGAGTAGCAAGCCTTCGTCGGCGACGTCCAGCTCGGCGTCGATCAGGTTGTTTTGCAGCTTCATCGCCTTCTGCGAGCGCAAGCGCACTTCGAACTGAAGCAGGTCGTCTGCGGGATCGTAGGTGTTCACTTCGGTGCGCTTGCCGCGCTGCGCGAGCGCTGAAATGTCTGCCGTCATCAGCACCGGCCGGGTGTACTCGAACGAACGCAAGCTCACGTCGCCGGTGACGCGCGGCAGCTCGCGTTCGCTGTCGTGCTCGGGTTTGAAGGCCACGCTGAGATCCGCGTCGGCCACGGCGCGGATGCCGTCGTTCATGGGCAGCGACAAGTCGCGCGCAGTGATCGCGAGCCGCGCGGCTCCCAGGTTGGTACCCAAGAGCGGCGCCCCGCCGCTCACCTGCAGTGTTCCCGAGCCGACCTTGGCCGAGGCTTTCTCGATCCGGAGTTCGTTGCCCGCGATGCGCAGCGCGACCTCGATGTCCGAGACGGGCAGGGGCAGGCCGCGCAGCGAGAGCTCACCGTGCTCCAGATCGAACCCACCGGAGAAGCGCGGCGCAAACAGCGGACCTTGCACCGAAAGCTGTCCAGAGAGCGTGCCTTCCGCGCGTTCCGCCCGCGGAATCACGCCCAGCAGGCTCGCGAGCTGCATCGGCCGCAGCGTCAGCTTGGCGTCGATTTGCGGATAAGTGGCCAGGTTGTAAATCGAGCCTTGAGCGTCGAACGTGACGCGCTGCCCGCGCGGCGTCGTCGCGCTGAAGCCGATGCCGGGCAGCGAGAAGTGACCCTCCTCGAACACGATCGGATGCGTGTCCGAGGCCAGCTCGATATGATAACCCTTGCGGTTGATACTGGCTTCCGACAGCGACAGCGACAGGCGCGACTGCAGCGGCGCCTTCATGCGCACCTCTTGCAACGAGAGCTTGCCGCTCAGCTTGCCGTCCAAGCGCGCCTCGGACTCGCCCAGCGTCGCCGACAGCTCGGCCAGCACGCCCAAATCCAAGCCGGAGAAATCGATTTCGCCACGCACGGTTTTCGCGCGCTGGCGGGTGATGGTCAAATCCTGAAACGCGATTTGCCCGCCGAACAGCGAAGCTGCCACGTGAAAGACACCGCTATTTTGGTCGGCGTCGTACTCCGCGCGTTCGAAGGGCGCCGAGATCGGATGCTTACAACGGGTGGTGCCGACCGTTTTTTGCGGCTGCACGACCGGGACCAGCCGCAGGTCGAAGCTCGAAGCCGGCAGCGTGGCGCGGCCGACACGCACCGGCGTGATTCGCCCGCTGGCGTCGAGCGTGAGCGCGTCGAGCGTACCGCCCACTTCAGCCGTCGCGCTGAGTTGGCCCTCGGCCGCACGTAGCAGCGTAGGCAACGCATCCAGATGCGAGAGCGGCACCGCGCTACCGACGAAGTGCCCGTACACCTGCGCGCCCTGACGCAAGCCGAACGCGCCCACGATCGTGCCCGAGCCCTTGCGCAGGGTCAGGCTCGGCACGCTCAAATCGACGCCTTGGTAGGTGGCATCGCGATCGCTCCAGCGAAAATCGAACTCGGCATTGCCGGAGTCGTAACGTTCGTCGAACAAGTCGAGCGCGGACAAGCGCGCGCTGCCCGCGACGCGCAGATTGCCGCCACCACAGCGGTCCTCCGGACCGCCGAGCACGTAATGCACGCTGGCGTCGATCGCCGTTTGCCCGGCAATGTCGTCGAAGCGCGGATCGGTCTCGAAGTGCCACATGTGGAAGAAGTCGCGCAGATCGAAGTTCGCGCTCTTCACGTGGGCGTCGGTCACGATCGGCGCCGGGCCGTCGAAGTTCAAGCGACCGCTGGGCACCGAGTAGTCGCTCTTGCCCTTCTTCGCCGTCACGTCGAACAAGTCCAAGATCAGCGGCACGAAACGCACACGCGCATTGGTGATGTCGCCGAACGGGAAGCCGCCGAACATGAAATTCTGCACCTTCAAGTTGCCGGTCAGAACGATGCCCGAACCGACGCCGTTCATCTCGACGTCGACCTCCGACTTGCCCGAGATCGGAATGCCGACGATCGGGGAAGCATCGGCCAAATCGATGTGCGCGCCCTTCGGGATCGACATCTTCACGCCGGCATCCTTGAAGGAAATGCTGACCAGCTTCACGAACACGGAGCTGTCGCCGAAATCGGTCCGTGTGTCGTAGATGTCGAAGGAGGTGGGGCGCACGCCGAGGTGACCGCGCACCAAAGCTGCTTTGACGCCGATCATCCGTTTGCGCTTGGGATTGCGAAACGACAGATCCGTGACCTCGAAGTTGTGCGTATCCGCGTACACCTCGGCGTCAATCTTGAGCGGTGAGATGGTGCCGCCGATCTTGGTCACGCGCAGATCGCCGAAGTCCCATTTGACCACGGTGTCGTTGGTGACGCCCAAGTCGCGCATCAGACCTTCGAAATCCATGCTCTTGCTGTCGACGCGCTCCACGGAAAGCGGCACGCCCGGCGCGAAGGGCTCGATGCGCGCGTTCTTCAGCACCACGTCGCCGTCGGCAAAGCCCATTTGATAGCGGGGGATGGTGATGACGTCAGAGGCCACCGACAGCTCCACGTCGAGCGTCTTGGCCAACTTGAAATGCCCGAACTCGACGCCGGATCCGGTCAGCTTGCCACGCACCTCCGGCAGCTTGTGCCGCCCGTCGTAGCGCACGTCACCGGAGAACGAAGCGACGCCCCTGAGCGCGCCTGCGCGCACGAAGCGATTGACCAGCGGCAGCGGCGCGCGTAGCAGCACGTGCCCGTCGATCAGCGGCATTTCGCCCTTGCGCAAGCCCACGCGCAGCTGTGAAAGCCGCAGCATCACCCGCCCCGGGTCGTCCTCGCGCAGGTTGTCGCAGCTCGGCAACGAGCCCGGCTGGGGGTCGAGATCCGCGCTGCCCAGCGCGGAGAAACGCCGCACCAAGATGTCGGAGGGTTCGTAGCGCACGCGCAGCTCGAGGCGGCACAGCGTGTCCTCGTCGGTCGCCAACGTGCCGGGCGGCGGTGGCGGCACGCCGCGCATGACCCGCTCGCGCCACACGCGGCTGCCGCTCGCGCGCAGCGCCACCTCGAAGCTCGGACCAAGCTCCGCGAACACGTCGAGATCGACCTCGCCCGTGTCGACGTGCACCCCGTCGATGTCGAGCAAGAAGCGCGCGTCTCCCACGGACAGCGAGGTGAACGGGGCCTGCTTGGACGGCGCGCGCGCCTGCTTCGAGGGCTCGGGCAAGCGGTAGCGCAGGTTCTGCAGCTGACCGTCCTTGATCACCAAGCGGGCTTTTGGTCGATCGACCTCGACGTCGCCAGCGTCGAGCCTGCCCGCGAGCAACGAGAAGATGCGCGGCGTGACCGCGACCTTGGCCACCTCGAGCGCGGGCGTTCCGCCATCGGAGGCGGGCACGACGAGCTGACTGACCGTCACCCGGAGTGGCAGCAATTTCAGCTCGACGCGAAAGCTGGCCGTGAGGCCCAGCTGTTCCTTCAAAATGCGTGTGGTCTCGCGTGCCGCCCAGTTCTCGACCGGCGCCGACGACAGAAAGAAGCCGAGGACCAGCGGGAAGGCGCCGAAAAGCGCAAACAGGGCGCACAAGACCTGCGCCACCAACCGTCCGAAATCGCGATTTCGAGTGGGGAGCGCAAGAACGAGCCGACCCTGAGCCATGAAACGTGAAGCCTATCGCGAGGCCGGCAAATGGGCCCGTTTTGCGCGAACATGCTCACATTTCTCCACAAAAGCGCGGAAAATTAAGCTCCCCCTGGCCCATGCTAAAGTCACGATTGTTCTTGCGCTCGCGAGCTTCGCGAATAGAAAGAGGCTCCTTTTCTGGCCGAGGATCCGATGTCGCACGAATCCGTTGCTCCCGTCGCCGACCCCGCGCGCGCCATCCACGCGCTGGAGCGCGCCGTTGCGTGCGCGGAACAGGGCGCTGCCGACCGGCCAATGGTCCTGCTCAACCCTGGCGATCTCGCCGCCCTCGGTCCCGCTGACATCCGCCCGCACCTCGACCGCGTGATGATGGGACAGTTCGCCGGTGATGGTCTCGACTCGTTGCTCGCGACCGGCGCGCTCGATGCGCTCTTGCCCGAGGTCAAAGCCCTGGTCGGCTTCGGTGACGGTGAGTGGCGGCACAAGGACGTGTGGAAGCACACCAAGCAGGTGGTGACGCAAAGCGTGCAGCGCATCGAGGTGCGCTACTCCGCGTTGTTCCACGACATCGGCAAGGTGCGCACGCGCTCGATCTCGCCCACGGGTGAGGTGCACTTCTTCGGCCACGCCGAGGTCGGCGCGCGCATGTTCGACAAGCTCGAGCGCCGCGAGCGGCTGTTCGCCCCAGATCCAGCGCTACGCGATGAAGTGCGCTTCTTGGTCCTGCACCATCTGCGCGCGAGCCAATACGACGGCAAGTGGACGGACAGCGCCGTCCGCCGCTTCGCCAAAGAAATCGGCCCCTATCTCGAAGATTTGCTGTGTTTGTCGCGCGCCGACATCACCACCAAGCGCCCCGAGAAGAAGCGCCGTGGCATCGCCCAAATCGACGAGCTGGGAGAGCGCATCACCACGCTCGCTGCCGAAGATGCGATCGTGCCGCCGCTGCCCACCGGCGTCGGCAACGACATCATGGCCACCTTCAAGCTGCCGCCCTCGCGCCTGATCGGCGAGATCAAGCGCGCGCTCGAAGCCGCGATCGAAGCCGGCGAAATCGAAGGCCACCTGGAATCCGCCGCCTACGTGGAATTCGTCGGCCAAAACAAACGACGCTTCGGCCTCCCTTAGCGCGCCTGCGAGAGGGGGGCGCTCGCGCTCCAGCAGCGCACCTCACAGCGCGCCGTGTTGCCGACATGAGCGGCTCCCGGAGGCGGCAGGCGCTCTCGAACGAACGACATTAGTACGGACGTACACCAACTACTTTCGTCGCAGAAGACCCTTCCGCGTTTGAAAATGTCGTTCGTGCACGAACTACTTTTCGCCGCAGAAGACCCCCTTCCGAGTTTGAAATGTTGTTCGTACACGAACTACCTTTTCGTCGCAGGAGACCCTTCCGCGCTTGAAAATGTGGTTCGCGCACGAACTACTTTCGCCGCAGAAGATCCCTTCCGAGTTTTGAAACGTTGTTCGTACACGAACTAGTTTTCGTCGCAGAACACCCTTCCGCGCTTGAAAATGTGGCTCGCGCACGAACTAGTTTTCGTCGCAGAACACCCTTCCGAGTTTTGAAATGTCGTTCGTGCACGAACTACTTTTCGCCGCAGATGACCGCTCCGCGTTTGAAAATGTCGTTCGTCGACGAATTACTTTTCGCCGCAGAAGGCCCCCGTCCGCGTTTGAATTGTCGGTCGTGCACGAACTACTTTTCGCTGCAGAAGGCCCCCGTCCGCGTTTGAATTGTCGGTCGTGCACGAACTACTTTTCGCCGCAGAT
>DASSMT010000456.1:0-4083 GCA_035688655.1 Polyangiaceae bacterium
TCAGCGCGTCTAGGTCTCGCTCTCTCGCTCTCTCGCTCTATGTCTCGGGCCTCGCGATGCGATCGCTGCTTGTCGTGTTTTTGAGGTCGGCGCGCGAGCGTGAACCCGCGTTACCGTGCTGTACGTAGCGGGTTCGACCGACGAGGGCTTGGCAGCGCTCCCGCGGGGGCGAACACGCGGCGGCATTGCTCGCGACACCGGCTCGCCCGCTCGCTAGCCCGCTGCGCCCGTCGCCCGCCTCACAATCTGCTTAGTTTTCCATTAAAACCACGGATCTTGCCTGGCTCCCTCATGGGGCACGCCCGGTGGCTGCTTAGTAACTTCATCAAGGCAGGGAGCTCGCTGACTTCAACAAGCTTTCGACGGTGGTGGCGCGCCCCTTGCGACGTGGCCCGCCGAGGGCGGCGCGGGCGGGTACAGCGGGGGAGGGGTGGGCTGGGCCGGGGGGGCGCTGGACTCGATACCGGTAGCCCGTGCAGGTTCGGTTGCGCGCAGCGCCGGCCACTCGCGGCCCGAGCTCGGGTCGATCAGCGTCGTGGCATCTTTGTAAACGCGAGCGCTGCGATGAAGCGCTGCAGTGGCGCGGCACAGAGGCATCGACTGGTAGCGTTCGGGATAGTGGGCGAGAAGCAAGGCGCGCACCTCTGGGGCGTGGCGGGCGCTCATTGTCGGAAACAGGTGATGTTCGACGTGGTAACCGAACCCCAGGGTAAGCCATTCCACGACCCGGGGGGTGGTCACGCTGAGCGTGTTGCGAAGCGGGTCGTTGAGCTCGGTGAGTGGGCTCAGACTATGGTTCGTCAGGATGAAGCTCATCACGACCGCGTTGGCGACCAACAGCGGCAGCACGAAGGCGAATAGAAACAAAAGACCGCCCAAGGCGAAGGCGAGGCTAGTCCAAAGAGCAACGCCCAGTAGTGTTTCAGCGCTGGCGTAGGCTCGCTCTCGGTTCGACAGGAAGCCGCGAGTGCGCGCCGCGAACAACATATGTAGGCTTTGCACCGAGAAACCAAGCAGGGGTGTCGACGCGCCGCGTAGGCGTCCGAGCCCGGGAGCGATCCGCGTTGCGAGGCGGATGGCTCGGCTGTGTCGGTATTCGCGCAGCGTCGGATAGGCGTCGGGGTCTTTGCCTTCGCGCTGAGTGCTGCCGTGGTGCACGCGGTTGTGCCAGGCCAGCCACAGCCTCGGCGAGACGACGAACGGCGCGAAGCCGAGCCAACCGACCAGATAGCGTAGACGAGGACTGCGCACGATCGCACCGTGAAGGGTTTCGTGTCCGAGGAAGGTCAGACCCGCGAAACTCAGGCCGATGACGAGCGAGAGCAGCGGAGCCAAAAGCCAGGGCAACCAGTGTTGCCGCAGCGCACTGATGCAAAGCGTTATCACTGCTAGGTGCGCCGGCAGCCACCACAAGCGGCTGCGCGCCGGTCGGAAGGCACCGCGTTTCAAGCGCGGCCGGAGCTCGCGTACGTAGCTCGCCTGCGTGTTCTCGGTCATCATTTCGAGTGTGACGAGCTGCACGGTCGAGTGCCGTCATGCCTCAGTCACGCATCGTCACGAATGTCACGCTCTCTGTTAGAGTCGCGTCAATGCCAAGCTCGACTCTGACTGATGCGTCCGTGTGTATCGATCTCGTGCGTGATGAAGAGTATCTGCTGCTCGCGAATCTGCTCGAATTGTACCTGCATGATCTGAGCGAGACGTTCGCCCAGATTCAGCTCGGACCTGACGGTCGTTTCGGATATCCCTGGCTGGAGTCGTACTGGACCGAGCGCGAGAAGCGTTTTCCGTTTTTGATTCGCCAACAAGGGAAGGTGACAGGCTTTGCGTTGGCGCAGCGCGGCTCTCCGCTGAGTGACGATCCGGAGGTCTTCGACGTCGCCGAGTTCTTCGTGTTGCGCAGCGAGCGGCGGTCGGGAGTCGGAGCGCGTGCAGCAACGCTACTCTGGGAGCGTTTTGCCGGTCGTTGGATCGTGCGTGTAGCCGAGGGCAACCGCGCGGGACTGCCCTTCTGGACGCGCGTCATCCACAGTTATGCGGGTGACGCGGCGAGCCAAACAGTGCGCGGTGAGGCGCGGAATCGCTTTCGTGTGTTTGCCTTCGACACGCAACCCCACGTCGACCCGGGCGCGCGTTGAAACGGGCTACGCGTCGCGCTGAGTCGGCCGCGCCCGCTACCCCCACCCAGATCTCATTGCAATCTGCCGCGCTCGAGTCAGGTGCGCGCGGCGGCGCGTGTGGCGCGCGCTTGTGATGAAGTGATGCGCCCCGTCTGGCGGCGCGTGAGCTCGGTGCCCGACTTCATGCGGCCAGCGCTGCTGCGCGTGGATTTGCGGGAAGGCGTGGCACCGTCGGAGATCTCCAGCGCGGGTCCTCCCTTGTTGTCCGAGCGTTTGGATAGATTGTGAGTCGCCTTGCCCTCGCCGCTGACGCCGGCGGTGGCCGCGCCGACTGCGCGATTGATGCTGTGCGGTTTGGCCTTTTTTGGCTTTGCTTGGCTTCTGCTGACTTGTTGCTCTGCGCGGTAGCGTTCAGCTTTGGTTGCCATGCCATCCAGGATAATGGCGCGCGTCAGTGAATGCACGCTCTGCTTCTTTCAATCGCTGATCAGCGAAACCGCACGCAAATTCGACACACCCCGCACCATGGCTTAAAATCCTTTCGATGAAGTGGGCCGCGCTTTCTGTGTTCGGACTGGTTGCGGCGGCAAGGCTCGGGCTCTCGTGGCTCAACTTACGCCACCTCCAGCGTTCCGGGCACATCGTGCCGAAGGTCTTGGAGGCCGAGATCGACCGCGAGCGGCTGTCGCGCATCAGCGCGTACACGGCCGCGCGTGGACGGCTCGGGTTGCTGCGCAGCGGCCTGTCTACGCTGCTGCTCGGCGCTTTCCTGTTCGCCGGTGGGCTCGCTTGGTACGACGCCGCGGTGTCCCGCGCATTTCCGTCGTTCGTGGGCGGCGGAGTCGCTTTCTTCTCGGGTTTGATCGTGCTGAGCGCGGTGCTTTCGATCCCCTTTCAGCTCTACTCGGATTTCCGGCTGGAAGCGCGCTATGGCTTCAATCGTCAAACGCCGGGTCTGTGGTGGACGGATTGGTCGAAGAGCACGCTGCTGTCGTTGGCTCTGGCTGCGCTGGTCGCGGCCGGCGCGCTGCGCTTGGTGCAGGCGGCGCCGCACAGCTGGTGGCTGTGGGTGAGCGCGCTCATCGGTGCGTTCAGCTTGCTCCTGACGGTGCTCTCACCCTATTTGATTGAACCACTCTTTTATCGCATGGAGCCGCTCGATGCCACGGAGCTGCGCGAAGGCATCCGCTCGCTGACCGAGCGCGCCGGCGTGCAGATTGGGAGCGTGCTCAAGGTGGACGCCTCGCGTCGCAGCTCGCACTCCAATGCCTACTTCACCGGCATTGGTCGTCAGAAGCGAGTGGTGCTGTTCGACACCCTGCTCGCACAAATGACCGAGCCGCAAATCCTGGCAGTGCTCGCGCACGAGCTCGGTCACTGGAAGAAGCAGCACGTGCTCACGCGCATGATCGCCATGCAGGTGCTCTTGGTCCTGCTCGTGTACTTGGGGTTTTGGCTCGCACCGAGCGCTGCGTTGCCCGAGGTCGTAGGGCTCGCTGCGGCATCCTTCCCGGCGCGCGTCACGATCTTGGCGACCGGGGCATCGCTCGTGATGTTCCCACTGACGCCGCTGTTTTCGGCTTGGTCACGCCGTGACGAGCGTCAAGCCGACGCCTTCGCCGTCGAGCTTCACGGCGCCCCGCTCGAGCTCGCCGGGGCGCTCGCCAAGTTGGGCACGGAGAACCTGTCCAACCTGCATCCGCACCCGCTGTACGCAGCCTTCTACTATTCGCACCCTCCGCTGGCGGAGCGCATCGGCAGTTTGCGCATGCTGGCCGACGCGAGCCACGCGCAAGAGCCAGCGCTCGGCTAGAGCGAGCGCCCTCGGGCGTGGCTGATCGATCGCAGAAATGCGAAAATCTATCGAGCTTGTCTGCTAAATGCGGACGAGAGGCATGAATTCGACACCTTCGGGAGCATCGGGGCAGGCGCTCGGTCGCGGCTTTTGGGCCTTGTTCGTCAC
>DASSMT010000462.1:0-2206 GCA_035688655.1 Polyangiaceae bacterium
GGCACGAGCAACTCAGCGAGCTGAGTCGCTCGACCAACGGGTGGCGGGGCCACGCGGCTGGTCGTGGGCAAGTTCGCGTGTCCCAAGAGTTCCAGCACATTTTCCGCAGAATGCGGCCGATCCCGCGGGTGGGCTTCGAGCAAGCCATCGATCACATCGGCGAGACTCGGCGGAACCCAAGCTGCGACCCGCCGCAACTTGGGCGTAGCTGCGTTCGGCGCCGAACCAACCGCCAGCGCCCAAGCCAGCGCTCCGAGCGAGTACAGATCCGAGGCCCGCGTCGGCCGCGCGCCGGCGCGCAGCTCGGGCGCGGCGAATGCCGGAGTGAGCGCGATCGGTGAGTCCGCGGCGCTCGCCGGTGAGCGCGCGAGCGCCGAGCCCAGATCGAGCACGAACACGCGCTCTTCGCGCGTGACCCGCACGTGCTCGGGCTTGAGATCGCCGTGAACGAAGGCCGCGTCGTGGAGCGCCGCCAGAGTCGCGGCTACCTCCGACAACAAATACGCGAGCCGGGCCACACGCTGCTCGGGAAGCGCGTCGACGAAGGCTTTCGCGGTCTCGCCATCCACGAAGTCTTCGACGAAGAACGGAGCCTGCGTGCGAAGGTCGCGTCCGAAATCGTGGGCACGCACCAAGCCCGGGATATCCAGCCGGCGCAGCAGCGCAAACTCCGCGGCCAGCGCGGCTTGCTCGAGCGTCCCGGCGCGCCAAATCTTGGCGACCAAGGGCAACTCGGGCGCCTCTCGGTCGCGCACGCGCACGACCAGGCCCTGCCCGCCGCGGCCCAGGACCTGGAGCGGCTGGTAACGGGGATGCTCGAGTACCGGCTCAGCCACGCTTCACTCGCCGCTCGCGACGCTCAGCTTCACGCTGGCAATCTGCGACAGATACTGCTCGCCGGCAGCGCTCGCCGAGAGCTGCAACGCGCGCCGCAGCCGCGGCTCGGCGAAGCGGCCCAAGGCGGAGAAATAAGCCGTGCCACGCGGAGCGTCCGTGTCGAACCAGGACAGCGCGGCGACATCGCTGGCTTCTTGTTCTCTGCTGATCACTTCGACGCGGATCAGCATCACGCGTACGCTTTCGTCTGGCGTCGGTGAAATGCTGAGTGGGATCGATTGCTCCGTCCATGATTGGGGCAAAAGATACAGCGCACGCACTCCGGGCGTTCGGAACCATTGCCGGCGCCAGGTGTTGACCATCGCCAGCGCTTCGTCGTGATAGAGACCAGTTGCGTCCAGGGCCTGCGTCACGGCGTCGGAGAGTCGCTGCGCGTACTCGTCCAAATCCGGAGCGCCAGCCAAACTCGGGACGAGAGCCTCGAGGCTGGCCGCAGGCGCAATGCCGGCGGAGTGCGCGACGAATGCGCCGTGCTCGCGATCGACGTTGAGCAGGAAGACTTGCCCCATCGCTTCCGAATAGCCGTTCGTGAGTTTGAGCTTCCCGCCATCGCCGGCCTGAACCTCGACCGGCAAATCGAACTCACCGAGTCCGCGGTAGAACAGGAAGCGCTCGCTTTCTCCGCTCGGCATCTGGACCAGGTTGGCATCGACCGCGCGCGCATGGCTCCAACCGAAACGCTCGAGCGGCGCATCGGGCAGCGCTTTCTCCGGCGCCGCACCGCGCGCCAGCAGCGAAAACTTGCCCCAATCCAAGACCCCGCCGGACGCCATGCCATACTTCGAGCGACACAGCTCGCTCTCGAACGGAAAGCTGGGATCGAAGGGCGGATCCGCGAGCACGGCGGGCATGCTCGGGTAGCTGAGTGAGCCCACCGCCGCGAGCGGCGGTAGAAAAGACGACACGCCCGGATACCACTGCGTCAGCACGCCCTTTGGAAAATCGACGCGAGCGCTGACCGCGAGCGGAGTCGGCGAATAGAAATAGGTCACCGGCGTTTCCATCTTGATCGTCACCGACGGCGACGGCGTTGAACCGAGCAACGTCCCCGCTTTGATTCGATCATAAACGAACGCAGGCAGATCTTCTTCCTCATGGTGCAGCCCGCGCTGCAACGAGCCGTCCGAGCCGACCACGATCGTGTCCGTCCCCCACTCATGCACGACGAAGCCGTGCCCTGGGTAGTGCTTGGGCTCGCTCGCTAGGCCCCCAGCCACGCCCAACGCGCCGCCCGCTTCGCCGTTGTTCCCATCACCGCTGCTGCCGCTGCCCGCAGCAGAAACATCAGTCCGAACTCGGGCCATGACCC
>DASSMT010000034.1:0-44633 GCA_035688655.1 Polyangiaceae bacterium
CGAGATTATGCTCGCAACATGCAAGTTGGGCGGATTATCGCCGAAAAATACCTGCTACTTCACGAGCTCGGGCGTGGGGGAATGGGTTCGGTCTGGGTAGCGGAGCACATACTCCTTCGCTCGAAGGTCGCCCTAAAGCTAATCGAACCGCAAGTCCTCGCCAGTCCGCACATCCAGGCTCGGTTCGAGCGAGAAGCTCGCGCGCTGGCGACACTGCGCAGCACGAACGTGGTTCAAGTACTCGATTATGGGATCGACGGGGGAATTCGGTATTTGGTCATGGAATTGCTACGAGGCCGCACGCTGCGCGCTGAGCTGCAGGCCCGCGGTCGATTACGCCCGGACGAGGTGTGGAGTGTGGTCCAACAAGTCTCCCGCGCGATGACGGGCAGCGCAATCTGCGGAACACCGCGCTGCCCAGCTCTGGAAGTTCGACGTCGCCGTCTGCTTTGCCGAGCCACTGTCCGACGAGATTGTGGCGCGCATCGAGGCCAAGACGAGAGCGCGAGGCTGATCCGGTAGCCTCTTTGGTTCGACCCAGGCTATAGCCATGGGCTCTGCCTTCCGATACGCCGCCCCCCAGTCGTCATCCAGTCCTGGCCCTGTTGCTCTCGGTCGCGTGCGCCCTACCAGCCTGCAAGCACGATCGTCACAACGCTGCGCCGGTCTCGAGTGCGCCGTCGGTCTCGAGTGCGCCGTCGGCCCCTGCTGCGCCTTCGGCCTCTACGGCCCCCGAGGCGACGCTGGCTTGTCCGGCGGGCATGTCCCTGCTGCCCGGGGGCGCGTTTTGGGTCGGCTCGGAGCCGAGCGAACACTACTCCGACGACGAGAGCCCGCGCTTTCGCACCGAGCTGCCGCCGTTCTGCATCGATCAAACCGAAGTGACCGTCGCCGCTTACGCGGCGTGCGTGGCGCGCGGCACGTGCAGCGCCGCTGGGGTCTCGCATGGGCATTGCAACGCCGCGCACCGCGATCGCTCCGATCACCCGGTCAATTGCGTGACCTGGTCGCAGGCTGATGCCTTCTGCGCTGCGCGTCAGGCGCGCCTCCCGACCGAGGTCGAATGGGAGTACGCGGCGCGCGGCGGCGAGCAATATCTGAAATATCCCTGGGGCTCGGCCAGCCCCGACGGCCACGTTTGCTGGAAGCAGAACCATTCTTGCAGAGCCAAGGAGTTTCCCGCGGGCGCGTTCGGATTGTTCGATCTCAGCGGCAACGTCTGGGAGTGGACCGACGATTGGTATGGCGCGTATCCGTGGCCCGCCGAGACGGGCTACGCCAAGGTGTATCGCGGCGGCAGTTGGAGTCGCCGCTTCGAAAAGTGGTTGCACACACGGCTGCGCAATCGCGCCAACCCCAACTACCAAGGCGCCCACTTGGGTTTCCGCTGCGCGCTCGTGCCTGACTTGGAACGTTGCCCCTTCGGCAAGGCAGATTCCGTGCATTGCCTGGCCGGGGTGACCGAACGACAGTGCAAGCCGCCACGCGCGTGGAACGGCGTACGCTGTGCAAAGCCGGACTCCCCACGCTGTCCCGCAGGCTACGAGGAGCGGCGGGGGCACGGCTGCGTGCAGAGCGAGCCCGAGGTTGCGCAGCGGGTCGACATCGAAGCCGAAGCCAAGGAGGTGAACCGCACGCCGGCGCCTGAATTCAGCGCGGATTGCCAAGCGAACTTTGGTTCGCGCATCCACGCCTACCGCTACTTCGGAGGCACCCACCGAGCCCGAAACCTGGTAAGCGGTAGGGCCGGATGCAAAAATCGCGACGTCGGCGTGGGCTGGAATTCAACCTGTTGTCCCTAGTGGGCGCCACGCTCGCTGCCTGCGCCTCGACCCCAGCCCCCAGCACTCCGCCCGCACCCTCGGCGAGCGAAGCGTCCAGTGCCTTTTCCCCGCCGCACGCGCCGGTTGCCGACCCTTCGACGAGCCAAGCGCCACCCGCGTCCATGGCCGAGCCGAGCGAAAATTCGGCGCCCATGCCCAAGGGCACGCGCGTGCTGCAGATCGGCGACTCGTTTGCCGATGCGCTCGGCGGCAAACTCAGCCCGTTGTTGCGAGCCGCCGAGGTCAAAACCAGCCTCGAGTTCGAGACGCCGAGCTACATCCCCAACTGGAGCTACGGCACGAAGCTGCAAAAGCTATTGTCCAACTATCGCCCGGACTTGGTGCTGATCACCTTGGGCGCGAACGAGATCGAGATCCCACATCCGGAAGAGCGCATCAAACCCGTGCGGCACCTGGTGCAGACGCTCGCGGGGCGTCCGTGCGTTTGGATCGCGCCACCTTTGTGGAAGCCGGACAGCGGCGTGCTGCAGGTCATTCGCGACAACGTGGCCCCTTGCCGTTATTTGGATAGCAATCAGCTCGTCCATGATCTGCCGCGCGCGCGCGACAAGATCCACCCGAGCATGGCGGGCCGCGAGATCTGGGCCAAAGTCGTGTTCGACTGGCTCGTCCGAGAACGGGTCGGCACTGCCGAGCAGCCCTGGGCGCTCCGGCCCGAAGCCGGCGAATCCGCGAGCTCGGAGACCACGCGCGCTGAGCGCTGAGCGGGCGCTCTCACGCCGAGCGCGCGCGCCGCACCGCGAATTCACCCACGCACAAACCCGCGCCGCCGCCCAGAAACAGCGCCACGAAGAAGGCCGCAAAGACACTGCCGAACAGGTTATTTTTCAGTGCATGGCCGCGAAAATACAGGGCAAAGACCATCGCCAGCCCGAGCCAGGCCGTGAGCCGTGAGCGCAGTCCGCGGCGCGCCCCGCCGACTTCCGCCCAAACCGCGAACGGCAACGCAACCGCAAACGCCAGCGGCGTCGCCAGCGCGAACAGCGGGGCGGCCTCGAACACCGCTTGGTAAGAGGCGAGCTCACTCAACGCGAGCACGACTGTGCCCAGAGCGAATACCCGATTGCGCAAGGGCCCGTGGGCGTCGCTGAACGGTGCAACGCCCGAGATCACGGCGACCGCCGGAATCACGAACGCGACGATCTGCCCCTCCAGCGGCCGCACGGCATCCAACTTGGAGCCGCCGACCAGGAGCAACAGCGAAAGCAACAAGAGCGGCAAGCGAGCGCGCGAAAAGGCTTCGAACATCTTTTGCTTCGAGAGAGGGTGGGCGACTTGGTCCGGGAGCAATCGACGGCTTAGCATGGAGCCGTGGCCCGTAAAGCCAGGTTTCTGCGGCGTCCGGCGCGACGCTTCGCTGGTCTTGCCTTGTTTTTTTGGGGGGTGCTCCTGTGCGGCTGTAGTCGGCAAACCTCAGGCAATGGCGGCGTGTCGCCGTCGCCGCTGCCCGCGCCCGGTCACGGCGCGCTTCATCGCCCCGCCCAAAGCGGCTCGGAGCAGCTCTCGTACACCATCGCGGTCGACGACGCGCTGAACCACCTGCAGATCGAGCTCTGCCCACACGGCTTTCGCATCGAGCAGCTGGTGGCACCGAGCGCAGGCGCACAACGCCTGCTGAGCGCGGGCAAGATAATCACTCCAGAGGGTGAGTATACGTGCGCGACCGAGAGCCTGGCGCTGCCCGCACTCAAGCGCGACCAGTGCCTCCGTTACGGCATCGATTTGCCAGAGCGTGCTCCCGATCCGACCAGCCTGCGGCGCGTTGGCCGAGATCTGCTCGCGTCTCCGGATCTTTGGCTGTGGGTACCATCGCCGCTACCCGAAGGGGTCGAACTCCGCGCCCGCTTCGCGTTGCCGGGCGGCGTGCACGCGCTCGTGCCTTGGACGCGGGCGGGTGACGAGTGGCTGATCCCGGAGAGCGCGTTCAGTTGGAAATCGGCAGGCGCGTTCGGCCGCAGCGCGAGCCGACCGTTGGCCATCGACGGTACACAGGTCGAGCTCGCTGCTCTGGACGCCGACTCGTTCACGAACGCTCCCGCCCTCGAAGAGTGGCTGCTCGAGGGGGCGCGCACGAGCAGCTTGTTGTTCGGCCGTTTTCCCGTCTCGCGCGCGCTGGTGATCGCCGTGCCGCGCGCCCGGCCCGGGCCGGCATTCGGCATGGCCCTGCGCGGCGGCGGCCCGGCAGTCGTGATCTTGCTCGACCAGCACGCGGGTACAACGGAGCTCGCTACTGACTGGACCGCCACGCACGAGTTTTTGCATTTGGGAATCCCGCGCCTCCCGCCCGAGGATGCCTGGCTGTTCGAGGGGCTCGCGACTTACTACACGGAGGTGTTACGGGCCCGGGCAGGGCGGATCGCTCCCGAAGAGGCGTATCAGCACCTGCTCGAGGGTTTCGAGCGCGGTCGCAAGAACAGCAGCCCGCGCACGCTGCGCGAAGAGAGCGCACAGATGCGCGAGCGACAAGCGTTCTATCGCGTGTATTGGGCCGGCGCCGCGCTCGCCTTCATGACGGACATCGAGGCACGTCGCGCGCAGAGCGCTGGTTTGGACGAAGCGTTGCGCGAGTTTGCTCGCTGCTGCGCGGCTTCCGAGGCGAACTGGTCGGCCGAAAGCGTGCTCGCGCGCCTGGACGGCACGATGGGCGCCCCGCGTTTCCAAAATCTGGCCAAGGTTTGGTTGTCCAAAACCGATTTCCCGGAGCTCGGGAGCACACTGCGGGCGCTGGGTGTGAGCTCCGGTGACAAGGGCAAAGCGATCTTCAGCCCTGCTCCGGAGTCCGCCCTACGCGATGCGATCATGGCCCGAGACAAGCAACCCTAGCTGCCGCTTCGTCGCGCCGCCCGCGCTCGCTGACGCGCAGCCGGTACGCTCACAGCTCGAGATAGCCGCCAGGCACGACGAAGGTGTCGTCGCGGCCCGCGGCGGTGAACACTCCCCAGCACGCGAGCTTGGTCTTCGCTGCAAAGGCGATCGATTCCGAGTAGGTGCCAAACGCGACCAGCGCCGCGAGGTTCGAGCGGTGCACACCCCACGCGCCTTCCCCGTGCTGCAGCAGCGCTTCGTGCAGCTCATTACCGGCTTGGTCGGCGTTCTCCAGAATGGCCACGCGCATGCGCACGGGTCGCTCGGTGCCCGCGCCATTGATGTTCAGATACACCAGATCCGCGCGCGGGCGATCGATGCGCACATCGAGGTGCTGCCGCGTCAGAAACTCGACCAGGTTGTTTTCATCGAGGCGGGCGTGCTCCGGATGCATCGCCTCGGCGCTGCACAAGTCCGGGTTGAAACGCACCTCGGCCAATTCCCCCCCGCTGGCCTCGCCCCTGCGATGCTTGACGTACGCGTGAAAGTCGGTGCCGTCGGTCATGTGCAAGCCTTCGTTCCCGCCGCAGGCCGTGAGCATGACGAATCCAAGGGCGGGCAGCAGGGAAAGGAGGCGCATCGCGATTCGCAACTTATCCCCGGTACGGCGGAAAGGGAAGCTGGGCCGACGGCCCGGTGTGCGTGGCGCCCGGGCCCGGTTTCAGCTGCCCGCGCGTTGCGCTCTCGCCGACGTGTTTGCTAGATTCGCGCGGGTCATGCGCTGGCTCCTGCTTCCCCTGGCATTGTCCGTGGCTGCGTGCGGAGGCGGCTCTGCTTCGGCCTCGAAGAACCGCACCTTCTATGATTGGGCCGTGGCAACCGCCGGCGGGGAGGCGGCACAGGCCTTCGAGCAACGCTACCCACCACTCGATCTGGGCGCGGCCGCGCCGAATCCGGAATACCTCGGGTACACCGTGTTGCTCGGCGGAGTCCATTTGTCGCGCCCCAAGACGTGGATGCTGCGCGACGGCAACAACGTGCCGGGCCAAGCTTTCGTGCGTTACGTGTCACCCAAGGCCTACTCCTTCGCGCTCTACGAACGTCCGGAGTCGCCTTCCGAGCTGTGGCGCGACGTGATGAAGCGCTTCGAAGACGACGCGCGCGCCTCGGGCGCGAAGATCGTCGGTAAGCGCGTTCCGATGTCGACCGCCCTCGGCCAAGGCCGTGCCTACAGCGTGGAGCGCTCGGTCGACGCCCCGAAGCGGCCCCTGATGTCGCGCAGCCGTGAACTGTTGATTCGCGGCGAACATCGAGTAATCCTCGCTCAAATCGTATACGAGGGAGACGGTTTGGAATCGTTGGACGACGAGCTGCTGCGGGTGATTTCGACTTTGGAGATCCTATGAGCGCACGCTTTTGGCGCGCTTGCCTGGCGCTGACCTCACTCTCCTCGTTGAGCGCCTGCTCAGCAGCCATGGAGTCGTCCAAGCTGGAAGATCACGCGCGACGCGAGGTCCCGGTTCCGATCTGCCTCAAAGCGCTGGAGCGTCGCAGCTCCGCCGGCGCGTCGACCGCGACGCCAGCCGACTACTGGTCGCTGGTGCTCCCGAGCTACGACCCCGGTGGGAGCACCATCGATCGCTCTGCTCCGGACTGCGCCGGTCGCGAAGTATTTTCGAACCCGCTGTTTCAAGACGCCGAGGGCTCACGCACCGGGATCATCCCCGCGAAGCTCGAGGATCTGAGCGTGACCGCCGGCGCGAACGATTTCAAAGTGCTGTGGTTTCGCGCGCAGACCTTCAGCAACGGCGATGCCGGCGGACCGCTTGCGTTGGCTCGTCCGCGTGAGGGCACCGCCGAGGTGTACGCGATTGGCTTGTATCGCGGCAATCCAGCGACCTCGCGTTTTGCAATTGAGCGCCTGGGGCCGCGCTTCTTGATCACTGCCAGTGACGAGGGCTGCACCAACGTCAAGCCGGGGCAGGGCTGTCAAACTCGGCTGGATGTGTTCCTGATGAAATCGGGCCAGTTGCTGCCCGCCGCCAACTTGACCCTGGACCGCATTCAATACGGGACTGCGCCGGGAGTCGTGGGTGGCGTTCAATATCGGATGACCGCGACTCCGGTCTTCGACCCCAAGCTGCTGCGCGTGTCGGAGCAAGTCGTGGTGCGCGACTCGACTCAGACCGCGATCCGCAAATCCAACCTCGACCGCAGCTTCAGTTTGAAAGGCGGCGCGCTCGTGCCGTCCGCGCCTTCCCTATGGGACCAAGTCGTGACGTCCTCGAGCCCGCCACCCCCGCCGCCGCCGCCACCACTGCCACCCGCGGTGCAGCCCAAGCCGGGCCACACTCGCTGATTCACCAGCAGATCATTCCGCCGCTGTAGCCACACTCCGGTCGCTGCAGCAGCGCGTACATGAGGCCCATGCCGAGGCCGGCACCGAAGCCCAGGCCCGCGCTGCCCCAGACCTGGCCGCCGCTTTCCCAGTTGCCGCTGGTACGACCCACTGCGGTCAGCACGGACAAGATCAGTGGGGCTGCGACGTCACCGGCGAGCGCGCCGCCGTTCAGGTGGCCGTTGCTCCATTTCAGCGTGTCGGCCAAGAAAATGCCGGTGCCCTGACCGAACGCCGAGAAGGCGAGGAAGCTATACGAGGACAGCATGCCGTATTCACTGCCGGGCTCACAGCCCGGCACGCCGCGGTTGGTGTCGTCACATCCGGGGCGAAAGCCCTTGAACGAACCTTTGAGCGATACCTCGTTCAGCAACGTGAACGCCGCCAGCGTCATCGTGGGAGCGAGCACCGACAGATGCCAGCGCGCCTTCCACCCGGCCGTCACTTCCGGATCCGAATAGAAAATGCGCGGCATGATCGTAACCAAGCCCATACTGGACAGCGCCATCACCTTGGTCGCAGTGTTCCAACCGGAGTCGCGCTCCGGGGCGGGCGACATGTCTTGTGCTTGGGCCCGCCCAGCCGAAAGCAGCACAGCGGCTGCAAAGACCAGCGAAGCAAGTAGCGAGATCAGACGAGAAGGAATCCGCTTCACGAACAATGGCCGCACCTCGCGTGCGACACTATCTGTAGCCGGCCCGGCCTCGCAACTGGAACGAGCCGGTCTGCGAGGCGAAATCGCAAAAAACCGCCGCCCGGGCGAACTTCACTTCGTCACGGGCTGATTGTTGCTCATTCTTGCCGCTGCTTTCGGTATTCCCGATAGGCCTGGGTGAACTCCGGGCCGAAAATATGAGCGAAGGCTTGCTTCTCCTCGGCGAGCTCTTCGAAACGCGCACAATAAGTCTCCCAGAGCGCCTTGTAGCGGGCCTTGGACCGGTCGAACGCGAATGGACCTTGCGGGCCGGTCTGCTGTTCGATGTTGTCGGGTGAGAGCTGCTCGAGCAACCCCCGAACTCCTTGCATGACGCCGTCCAGCAGCGCCACCTGATGGATCATCAAGTCCGCAAAAATGCCCTCGATGGCTTTCGGGCCTTCCATCGATTTGTCACGCCAATCGAGCAGCGCGGCGGCGACCGCTGCGGGATCGGTCGCCGCTTCCACCGCCATGTACGAGGGCGAACGCATCATGCTTCGGCGCATCGACGCCTTTTGCAGATCGAGCGATGAGACGAACTGTGAGTAGCCTTCACGCAGCGGGATGAAGCAACGACAGAATACCTCGATCGCGTCGTGCAGCTTGGTCAGGAAGCGCGCCACATCCCCGGTCGTGTTCAGTGCTCTGCCCGGCAGCAAGGAACCGGCCAGCTCACGCAAGCCGATCAGCGCCATCGAATCGAGCGACAGGTTCAAAGCACCGGTGTGAGCCAGCCCTTGCTTCGGAGCTTCGGGGGACCAACCGCTGGGCGCCGGCGCCGCGCTGAAGCCGCTCGATCCGAGCGGAGGCAGAGAGTTCGGGCCAGCGCCCCCCGGGACACCATTGGGCAGCGGCAGCGGGCTACCAGGCCGCCCCGGCTGGCGTTGGCCGGGCGCATCCCAGCCCGGCGCCCCAGGGGGCGACCCTGCCGCCGGGAGGGGCAGCGCCCAGGGATCGACGGGCGGAGCTCCACCGGGGGGAGGGCCGCTGAGCCGACCGCTGTCGTTGAAGGCAGGATTGCCGAGCACGCTCCCGCTGGCGCTCGAAGCACGAGTCGAGGCCGGGGCAGCGCCCTGTTCGAACTCGATCGCGACTCCGATCTGAGCGCCCAGAAAAAACTGAAAATTGCAGGTCGAAAGGTCGACCACGGCCTGTGGGCCCAGCCGCACCGGCAGCTGTGACCCCGGTGCATAGGTATAGACTCCGTTCTTGCTATTCAGATCACGCACACAGAGCCGGCCGTCGATGTCCTCGATCACCGCGTGAAAATCCGAGATGTAGCTCTGGCGAAGCTGAAAATCGGCGAGCGCATTGCGCCCGATGCGGATCGGCAAGCGGTAAAAACGCAGCTTGAGCAGCTCCGCTTCATTCAGGTGGAACGCGCGCACCACGAAGACAATCGCCACTCAGCGAGCTTAACCCTGGGCTCTGGTCCCGGCCAACAGACTCGGCCCCGGAAAGGGCGACAGCGGCTTTCAGCCGCTCAATGATGCCAGAAATGCGCTGACCGAAGTCGGCTCGCGCAGCGCCTGTGCGCTCGCGGGCGGCAGAGCCGGCAGCATTTCTAGGGTGGACTCCGGGATGGGCAAGCCGAGCGAGCAAAACTCGTCGCGGCTGCTGGTCGGAAGCCACAACTCCGAGATCGTGGCCGGAGGCGCCGAACCGAGGTGCACCGTGAGCTGACCCTCTGTCCCATCGTGCGACCAGTAAAAGCTCGGGACCGTGCGTTGCCAACCGATCAGCCGTCGCACGGCATCCAGCCAAAAACAGACCGCAGCGCCGCCGGCAGCACCCAACGGCAAACGCAGACTCAAGAACGTGTCGGCGCTCTCTCCCCGGTGCGGGCGCACCGCTTCTAGCAGCAGGCGGATTGCGTCACCCAGCGCCTCACGCGGTTGCCCGGGGGCAATCAGCGCCCAGAGCTCGAGCAGCGGCAGCTGGTCTCCCCAGCCAGCGTACGAGTGCTCGGCATCGACGAAGCTCGGGCTCTCGGCGGGCGGCAGCGCGGCGAGATGCGCCGCCACGTCGGCCGTGGGCGTCAAGCTCAAGGCAGCCGCGCACTGACCGGCGCTCTGCCAAATTTCCTCGCATAGCAGCGGGAGCAGCTGAGGCGAGCGCTCGAGCTCCAGCCCGAGCTGGACGAGCATGCTGACCGAGATCGGGAACAGCCGACCGGCTTGATCTTGGCTGGGCGCAATCGCGCCGGCGATGAAGGCGGCTGAGCGACCCGGCGCGCCGACGCGATGCAGGAACGCGCGCACGGTTCCAGCGCGAAATGCCGCGCGCCAGGCGTCGCCGCCGCGCGCGTGCGCCCATTCGACGGATTGGGTCAGCCAATCGTCGTAGCTGGAGAGTGCGTCCGTGCGAGGCCCGCAATGCACGAAGTCCGGTTGTGACGGGTGCTTGCCGAACGTGCGAAAAGCGCTGGTCGAGAGCTGCTCACTCACGGTTGCGCCTTTGCCGGTGCGTTGTACATCACCTGTGCGGGGCAGCGCATGCGCTTGAAGAAGTTGCGCCCGAATGGCTGCGTCGCCTTGGATGGTTTCAACTCGACGGTGACCGGAGGGGCGCCTTCACGGTTGAGGCTCCAAGTCGCCACGAGCAGCGGTCCCGAGGGTTTGAGTCCGCCCGCGAGCAGCAACCGGAACAAGCCAAAATCCCCTTCACGCGGGATCTCGTCCTTGAAACCACTGGCCTTGACCTCGATCGACGCACCCTTGCTTTGGCCCGTGTTGGGCCACTGCGTGAGCTGCCAGTGCTCAGTCTCGTTCTTGTACACGGTGGGCACGCCGTCGATGCGCAACGTGATCTGCGAAATGTCCGCGCCCGCGCTGTGGATATTCACGGCAAACGGGACCTTCGCTTCGGGCAAGGTACCGAACACGGCATCCGTAATCTCTTGCGCCACGTTCAAACAACCCAGAAAATCGGGCAAGAACGGCGTCGGCTCCGCGGCGGACTTGGGCACGAAGCGGTCGCCCGCGCGCTCCAAGCGATCGCGCAAGTCCTTATCGAAGAACTTCCAGATCAGCCCGGTCTGTGGGCGGAAGAAATCCGAGAACTCGGCCAAGCTCGCGTCACTGCCGGTCTCGTTGAACGGAAAGCGAGGCGCGAGCGTGGTGTTCCAGGTCTCCCAGACCTCGGCCTTCCAGCGATCCGAGAGTGCGCCGAACTCTGCTTTGAACACGCCCGCGCGGCTGCCGCGGATGGGAGTCATCAGCAGCGGCTCGACCAACAAACGGGTGCGCGAATCCAGCCCCGCCAGCAGGCGTTGCACCGCGCCCGCCGTGCGCCCGAGCTCGTTGCCGAACTGGTCGTCGGGCGCGGTCCTCGATTCGCTCAGTTGGCTCAGTGCGACCTCGAGCGTCGACAGCTGAGCCAGGTATTGGTTCAAGCCGGACGGCGGCGAGTCTTTGCCCTTGTTGGGATCGCCGAATGCAAACTCGTTCAGGGGCTGGAACTGGCGCTCGACGCTCGACACCTCGCGCGGCTTGGCGATGCCCGCATCGACCCCTGGCAGCGCCTTGGCCGCGGCCGAGGCGGCCAGCGCTTCGCCCTTGGCCAGCGCCTTACCGGCCAGCGACACCGGCTCCATGTCCAGCGTGGTGTTGTCCGAAATCGTGCGGAACAGGCGAATGTACGGGCCATTGGCCTCGGTCAGGGTGCGCAGCTCGTCGTCCGCGGTTCGGATGTCCGGGGACGCCGCAACCGAGAGTGCGCCGATGAAATCCAACCAGGCGCGCACGTAGCGCTCGAAGTACAAGTCGCGCAGGCGCTTGCCTCCGGGCCCGGTCCCGGAGAGGCGCGTCAAATCCTGACCCAGCACCCAAGGCTCGAAGTCGAATTCGGCGTCGGAGGATTCGAGCGCGGCGCGCACGATTTCCCAGCCCGCCGCAGTGTAGAGCCCGCGCACCTCCACGTTCTCGCGCGCGCTGAAATACTGCGCCGAGGCGCCGAAGAAAATCTTCGACGGCTTGATCGAGGGCACGCCCTTGGTCTTCTCGACCAACCAACTGAAGCGCAGCTCCTCGAGCGGTTGAGACGCGAGCCGCCCGCGCGCCCGCGCGATCAAGCTCGCCTCTGCGGGCCACGCCCAGCTCGCGTCCGCGGCCAGCGCTTGCAGGTAGCGGCGCGAGTGATCCTCGACCTTTTCGCGGCTGCTGTGACCTTCACCACCCATCGCGTCGAGCCAGACCTGGCTCAGGTGCGGCACTGCCCAATCCACGTTCAGGTGATCGGGTTGAACGAGCATCAAATAAAGCTTCAGGGCATCGTAGGCGCTCTTGAAATTTTCGGCGTCGACGCGCACCAGATTGCCGATGTCGCGAACGTTGGCGGTCAGGTCGTCGCGAACCGGCCCGCTGACGATCGCGCGCAAACGCTGCAGGTACACGTCTTGGACCGCGGCGCGCAGGGCGGGTGCGCTGCGCGGGCCCCAAAACCCCGGGATCTGCAGGTCTTCCTGTTCTTTCTCGAGGGCCCGCACGCGACCAAGCAAAACGTCTGCCGCGTCCGCGGTGCTGGACGATGAGCGTTCGAAAGCGCGCGCGTTCGAGACGTCGCTCAAAGTGTCGGCGATCAGGTTCCGATTGCGGGCGAAGCTGACCATCGCCGGCAACACGGCGACCGAGGTGATGAGCAACGCGGCCCCGCCGATCAAGATCTGCTGCGTCGTCTGACGGCGGGTTCGCGCGCTGGAGTGGATCGCCAGATGGCGATCCGGAAAGATCACCTTCTCGAACAGTTCCGTCACGAAGTAACTGTGCGGATCGCCCGGGCGATTCGCGGGCGCGCCAGCGTTGAGGCGCAGGTCGAAGCCCTTGGACATGTTCGCCAGCACGCGGTCCATGGAGGCCCCGGTCTGCGTACCGCTGGAGAAATAGAAGCCGCGCAGCAGCGGAGAGTCCCGGTAGGGATCGACCCGGAACAGCGCATCGATGAAGTGGCTGACCTGCGCACGCAAGGCCTCGAACGCGATCGGGAACTGCAGGATGCGTGAACGCACGTCCTGCACCGTCTCGCGCGCGATGCGGTCGAGCATGCGGGCGTGCAGCACGTCCGTCAGCACGTCGAATTCCGCTTCCACGGCGCGCGGCGTGTCATTGAGCCGCGCGTCTTCCAAGGTAAACGTCGCGCCCCAGGCCTGAGCGCGCTGCGGTTTCGCCAGGTCGCCCCAATATTCGACGAAGCCCGGAATCAAGTCCACCTTGGTGAACATCACGTACACCGGCAGGACCATCTCGAGCCGGGTCATCACTTCATCCAGTCGCGCCCGGATCTTGGCGGCAAGCTCGTCGATTTGCGCGGCGCCATCGCCCAGCAAGTCTTCCACACTGAGCGCTACGACCAAGCCGTCCAGCGGGCGTTCGGGGCGAAACTTACGCAGCGTATCGAGAAACACGAACCACTCTTCCTGATCCTCTTCCACCGTCGCAAAACGACCGGCGGTGTCGAGCAGGATGGCGTCGCGCGAGAACCACCAATCACAATTGCGCGTTCCCGCCGTGCCTCGAATCTTCGGCCCGGAGCCGCCGGGCGGAGAGGTGAAGGCCAAGCCCGACTTCTCGAGCGCGGTGGTCTTGCCGGCTGCGGGTGGGCCGACCACCGCGTACCAGGGCAGGGCATACAGCGCGGAGCCGCCGCCCTTGCCCAGCTTGGTGCGTTTCAACCCGGCAATTGCGCCCTTCATCTGCGCCTGCAGCGCCAAGATCTCGGGGCGTCGATCGGGGCGCACTTGCGCCGCCTGCTGCGCGGCTTGCTTGAGCAACTCGCGTTCGAGCGCGGCGGCACGGATCGTCGAGCGCACGCGCCGGACCACGAGCACGGTCACGAAAGTGAGCAGACAAAATATGGTGACGCCGATGCCGACCCAAATCGAAAGCTTGAGCAGCAGCGTCAGCACCCAGCCCAAAACGATGAGCAGAACCAGACCGAGAGCCAACCAGAGCACAGCGCGTTCCTCTTCTCAGGGCTTGGGTTGGACTGAGGCGCCGGACAGGGAAAGCAGCGCTTGACCCACTTCGGAGCGAAGCTCGAAGTGCAGACCGATGAGCACGAGCAGCACCAAGACGGAGCAACCCACGATCACGGAAATCAGCAATAGGTTGCTCTTTCGCTCGGCGGCCACGCGCTCTCCGGTCAGCGCGTGTGGGCCGAACTTGGCCGTCGAGGGTAAGCGCTTGCCGAGCTCGCGACGCGTCGCATCGGAGTAGCTCTGGATCGCGGCAGTCTCGCCGGTCACGCCGTACGCACCGCGAAAGCCCAGCGCCAGGCACAGGTAGTAGATCTCGAGCGCCAATGGGCGCGCGCCGCTCTGCAGGTGTGACCGCAAGCGCACGAAGAAGTTCTCACCGGCCGTGTACTCGCGATAGTTGATGAGCTGAAGCGGCTGGCTCATCCACTCGGTTCGGCCGAACCAAGTGGACTTCAGCACCTGCTCGTCGATGAACGCGACCAGCGCGTAACGTGCTTCGGCCAACTCGACGTCGGGCACGCCGGCGGTACGCCCTTCGTTGACCATGGCATCGAGCATGCCGATCGCTCGTGCGCGCAGATCACTCGCCGAGGGCAGATCGCTCGCCGTCGGCAAGCGCACCGCGAAACTCAAGATATCGGCGCAGACGCGATAGATTTCTGCGTTCATCGTCGGAGCCCCGTCTCAGGTGCTCAGCGCAGGCGCGCGGGATCGACCGCGTATAGAGACAAATTGGTGCCGCTCCAGTCGGCGTCGACCGGCAAGTAGAGCGCCAGCGACGAGGTCTTCGAGATGTCCTCCCAGAACGGGCCTTCGCGGCGCACCCGGAAGAAGCAGACTCCGGGGCGAAGCGGCAGGGCGCCCGAGGGGTTCCATTCGATCTCGGTGCGCACGCCGTGCCGAGCCTGCTTGACCACCTCGTAGATCTGACTCCAGCTCGCCATCTTCAGCACGCCGGGCACTCGCTCACGCACCAGCGCCTCGGCCAGCTTGGCTTGCACGCCGAGGAAGAACTCGTGCGAGAACAGCTTGGGGTCCGGAACCTTGCCGATGAACATGCCGTCGGGGCGATGTTCGAGCGGGATCTCGACGTAAGCCTGCTCGATGCCGCCGGAGAGCAGCGACAGCACGCGCGCAAACAACTCTTCGAACACCAACCCGAGCTCGAGGTAATTGAACTTGGGGAAGCTCAACGGATCGACGTCGGGCGCGAACGAGCACAGTTGCCCGGCCAAGCCCGTGAGCTGCAGGTACACCTCTTCCGGGTGGGCGCGGCCGACGTCGATCATGTGACTGAGCGTCGGGATTGCGCTGTTCAACGTGTGCAGCAGCCAAAATTTGCGCGCGTCCGAGCTGTGAAACTCGACATTACCGGCCGAGCGCTGGTTGCGGTCGGAGGCCAGCTGACGCTGCCGCGCGGTGATCCCGGTGAGCACGCGCTGCAAGCCACTCATCAGGAACGGAGCGGCCGCGACATGCAGCACTGGCGGTACGTGGTTGTCACGAGCGATCACCTGGCCGTTGGCTTGCCGGACCAACTCCGCGACGCGCACGGTGGAGAAGCCGTCTTGGAGCTCGCCGCTGAAGAACACGCGCAGATTGGCGCGCGCGAACTCCACTTCTTGTGCGGAGCTGCCCGAGTTCAGATCCGCGACGCCGTGCGACTCTCGCACGTAGCGGCGCGCGCCGATATTTTTGGCGCGGTCCTCCAGCAGCGCCGAGGCCGACTCGTGCGCGAGCCCGACGAACACTTCCAGACGCTGCAGATCGGCGGTGAATGCGGCTTCGAAGCTGCGCGGCGCGGGCGCTGGATGTGGCGTGCCCTCGCCAGTGACGATGCTCGCGCCGTCGGGCCAGATCGCCGACAAGCGGCGAATCTTCAGCTGACCGGAGGCGAGTGCGCGTTCGTCTATCTCCAGCGCGGTAACGCCCCACGGAAAGTGGGCGATCGCTCGGACGCGATCCGCCAACAACTCCTCGTGGTAACGATCTTGTTGTTGAAAATGGTGCTGGCTGAGCAGCAACCCCTCGGTCCAAATCGGCTTGGCTACCATGACCGCTCGCGGTTCGGGTGCGATGAACCGCAGCTCCCGTGAAGCATCTTCGACGTCACTTTACGGTACTCTCACCCAAAGCCACGCTGCACGTCCAGAGCGGCGATTGGGGCTCGGAAATTTACGCGGGCAGCAGCCACCAGCTGCAAGCCCCCTCGCGCGCGCCCGGGGCCAGCCGAGGCGGCCGTGATTCGGCATCCCTCAGCACGAAAATGCCAGACACGGACGCGCGCAGCTCGGTCCTTCGCCCCACCGAGCGGGTTCGAAGGACCGACGCGGAGATTCGCTCAGGCTTCTTTGCCGGCGCTGATATCCCAGCCGGTCGAGATCGTGCCTTCGCCCACGCCACCCTTGGTCTTTTGTGGCGTGTACTCGAACTTCACCTTGGCGAAGTTGAGCGTCACCGTCTCGCTCAGCAGGACGCCCCCGGTGCCGCCCAAGTTGACCGACGTGACGATGATGTCCGACAGCGTGATCTTCACGTATTCGAGGGGCGAATCACCCGCCGCCTTGCGCACCGTGAGCACGGCGGTCTTCAAGTGGGTGCCCTTGAATGTGTGGCGGAGCAGGTTCGGCGACGCCTTGTCGACGTGCTTGGTGAGGGTGAGATCCTGGACATTGACTTTACCGGCCCCGCCGCCGGTACCAATGTGCATCGTGCCCGACTGCGTTGCGCCCCAATTCCAAGACAGGACTTCAATCTCGTCCTTGTGCTTGTCATCGCTGGATTCCCCTTTGATATCGTCAATCTTGATGAACATGTCAGCAGGCATCGAATATCTCCTTCAACCCGATCGGGTATTTGTCCCCAGTTGGTACGCAGAGCGCGCCCAACTTCTCCCGCCGTTTTTATGGGCGATTTCCGCGTGCGCGGCAAGCGTCGATTGCAACCCGCGGTGAAACTCGGACGCGCGCGCTAGCGCGGGGGGGGATTTGCGGCACCAGCGCCGGCTGCCAGTCGCCTCTGGCACGCGCTATCCATCTCTGGGGTGAAGCGTTGCTTTCCCCAATCGAAGGTTGGCGGGACGCACAGGTCGGCGCTGTCTTTGCTCGCGAGCAACTCCTTGATGCTGTCACGCGCTTGCCAAACCACGTCTTTGGGCACTTGCACGGCGATTGCCCCGCCGGGGATCAGAGGCACCACGTCGCCCGTGAAATCCAAGTTCAAACTCCGCAACTGCGCGACACTCGTGGCTGCAGCGCGCGCGACGACTCCGAGTCGCGTCCCGCCCGGGACTTCCAGGTCTGCAGTGTTTTGCGGGGCGTGGATTTGGCTTCCGCTGAACTTCAAGCGCTGCAGATTCGCGAGGATCAGCGCGATCGCTTCGACGGTCGGGGAATAGTTGGCAGTTTCGTCCGGTAGCCAGCCCGCATCGACCAAGTCCCAAAACGTGGCATCTCCGCCCGCGCGCTCGAGGCGCGCCAGCACACCGAACGGGCCGAGGTTGTAGCTCGCGAACACCAGATCCCACGAGCCGAGCTTCTGCCGCAGATCGGCCAGCATTCGAATACTGGCTTCGGTGGATTTGAAGGGGCTATATCGTTCGTCGATCGTGCCCTCGACGACCCGCAGGTGATACGCACGCGCGGTTTCGGGCATGAACTGCCAAAGACCCGCGGCCCCGACCGGAGACTTCGCGGTCGGTTCGCAGCCGCTCTCGGTGAAGGCCAGCGCCATCAGATCCGGCGGCATGTCGTAGCGGATCAAGGTCGCTTGGATCAGATCTCGATACGCGCCGCAGCGAAATAACATCGACTGGAACGTCTCCCGACCCACGGGATTTTGGGTGTAGAACTCGAAGACTCGCAGCACGCGCGGGTCGTCTTCGACGGGGATCCCCGGCATCTTCAGGCCGACCATCCAGCGCGAACGAGTACTCTCGGCATCGGAGCCGCGACGCCGCTTCACGATCGCTTGCTTGTGATCGCCGACCATCAAATCGCGAACTTCTGCCCAAGCTTTGCAGGTGAAACTGCCGTCATTGCATTTGCCCGAGAGCGCCTTGGAGGCAAACGCCGCCTGATCGTTCAAGAGCGAGCGCAGCTCGGGCGTCTCTTTGCCGCCGTGGCCGTGGACCTGCGCGAGCAGCGCGGTGAAGCGCTCGTTGTCGGCCAACAACCGCTCGCGCGGCATTTCGGGGTCCCGGCTCGCGGTTGCCTCGGAGGGTGAGTTCGGGCGCGCCGCCACCGGCAAGGCGCTGCCCGGAACGTTGGGCTGGTTGCTGGTACTCGGGCGCCGCAGCGTGAAAAACGCGACCAGCCCGAGTGTGATCAGCAGCGTGGCCGCCCCGAGGCCTACCCAGAGTCCCGCAGAGCCGCGGCCTTCGCCCCGGGTGCGGCCGCGCATGGCGGCTCGCCGTGGCTCTGCCTTGGCCGGCACCGAGCTGCGCTTGGCCACGCGACCCGAGGAGCGCTCGGGCCGCAGCCGCTCCAAGAGCTCTGCAGTTGGCTTTGCGCCGGAGTCCCGCGCTCGCCCCTTGGCCGCGGCCTCGAGCGGCGGCAGGCCACTGCCGTCGGGACCGATCAGCGGCGGCTTTGCCGCGCCCTTTGGATCGACCGTCGACCCAAAACCGGGCAGGGAGAGCAGACTCGACTTGCTGCCACCCGCTGCGGGTGGGTTTGAACGCGCGTTCGGCGGAGCGCTCGGCTGCTTGGCGTTGGCGGGCTGGTTGAAGGCGCGCAGGCCGAGCATGTTCTTGACCCCGAACTGCGACGGGGAGCCCGAATTGTTCACGGGCAGTGGGCTCACTGGCACAGCCGCAGGCGGCGGCGGAGGGGCGGGCACCGAGGGACCGGGCGCCAGCGCGCGTTGCGCCATAGGCGGCGGCGGGGGCGGCGCAGAGCCCTGCAGCGCAGGCGGAGGTGCCCAGTGGGGCGTCTGAGGCGCCGTGGGCGCTAGCGGCAGCGGCAGCGGCTCGCTGGGGCGAGCAGCGGGGCCCGGCGCAGCAGTGACCAGGGGTGGCAGCGCACCGGGCGGCGGTCGAGCGCTGATGCCGGGCGGGACAGTGACCATGGGCGGGGGCCCAGCGAGCGGCCCGGGCGGGGCGGGGGCTGCTGGGCGCGCTTCGCGCACTGCCGCGTTCGCCTCGGCGGCGAGTGAGCGCGCCACGGTGATCAACGGTGGAGGGGCCACGCCGGGCCCAAAGCCCGCGGCGGCTGGCTGACCTCCCTGCTCGAAGCGAGCTCTCTGCTCGGGCGTCAGGGTTTGTCGTGCCTGCCACGCCAGCTCCGAGACTATCGCCAGCTGGCCGCGTAGGGCGGGCAGCTCCGCGCCCGCGGTGAGCAGGCGAGCGTACTCACCCAGATGATGGGAGAGCCCGCCGAAACCGACCGCAACGGCCTGGGCCTGCAGCCCGGGCAGCGGCTGATTCAGGCGGGAAATGAGCTCCGGTGTCGGCCGCGTACCAGCCTCGATGACCTGCTGCCAGTGCTCGACATAGCGGGTCACCGAAAACAGCAAACCGACGCGATCATGGGCCTCCGGCGGCCGAAGTCCCTGGAGATCGTGTGACACTGGCACTTCGGTTGATTACCACAAAGTCGCGTCACCGGGCGTCTCGCGCGCGCCAAACGCTGCAACCGTGTTATGGTCGCTCGGGTCCTGGCCGGGTGGCCGCGCTTGGGAGCGTCGGACCGGGGTTACTAATTGATGGAGTTGAATGGCGTCGATCGACATTGAAAGGCTGCTCGAGCCAATCTCTACCGAAGGACCGAGCGGACCGAATCTCGAGTACGACTCGGCATTTCTCGCTCTCGAACGACTCTCGCTCGGCAAGCCCGAGCAGCGCATGGGTGATTCCATTCGCGCTGCAGAGCCGCCGGATTTCGAGGCTGTCGCGCGTGAGGCCGCTGCGCTGCTCGAGCGCAGCAAAGATCTGCGCGTCGCCGTGCAGTTCTCGCGCGCGCAGACTCACCTACATGGTTTTCGCGGTTTGCGTGCGGGTCTGGAGCTAGTGCACGGCTTGCTCGATCGTTTCTTCCCCAGTGTGCATCCGCAGCTGGATCCGGACGAAGACAACGATCCGACGATGCGCATCACTGCGGTCGCTGGTCTGTGCGCGTCCGAGTTGCTCACGGTGCTGCGCACCACGCCGCTGATCGTGTCGCGCTCGTTCGGTCCGGTGACGCTGCGCGATTTCGCGGTCGCTGCCGGCACCGCCGCACCGATCGGCGACGCGCCCAAGCTCGACATGGCGGGCATCGAGGCGGCCTTCACCGACTGTGAGTTGCCCGCTCACGAAGCCATGGCGGCTGCGCTGAAGGCCGCGGTGGCCGCGGTCTCCGGCATCGAGGGCGTGTTCGAACGCGAGACCGCCGGGCAGGGACCCGATCTCGCCGCGCTGATGGATCTGCTGAGGCAAGCCTCGCACGCCGTGGTGCCGCGGCTCGAGCGGCGCCTCGGAACCGCGACCGAAGACTCTGCGGGCGCTTCGGGCGGGCCCGCCGCCGCCGGCACTGCCGGCCCGGGCAAAGCCTTCAGTGGTGACATTCGCAGTCGCGCCGATGTCGTGCGCGCGCTCGACAAGATTTGTGAATACTATGCCGAGTTCGAGCCATCGAGTCCGATCCCGCTGCTTTTGGAGCGCGGAAAGCGACTCGTGTCCAAGAGTTTCCTGGACATCATCCGGGATATGGCACCCGATGGGGTGCCGCAAGTCGAAACGATCGCAGGGAAAGCCGACGCATAGGCCCGGCTGAGGAGTAGGAGACGTTTGTCATGAGCAGCCAAAAGTTCATCGCTCGAAACCGCGCGCCGCGCGTACAAATCGAATACGACGTGGAGCTCTACGGCGCCGAAAAAAAGGTGCAGTTGCCTTTCGTCATGGGCGTCGTCTCCGACCTTTCGGGTGCCTCGAACAAGGCGCAGCCCGTCGTGGCGGATCGCAAGTTCCTGGAGATCTCCGTGGACAACTTCGACGAACGCTTGAAAGCGATCGAGCCGCGCGTCAAAGCGCAGGTACCGAACACGCTCACCGGCGAAGGCAACATCGGCGTCGACATCGGCTTCGAGAGCATGGAAGACTTCTCGCCCGGCGCCATCGCCAAGAAGGTGCCGGCTTTGAACGAGCTGCTGCAAGCGCGCACCCAGCTCGCGAACTTGATCACGTACATGGACGGCAAGACCGGCGCCGAAGAGTTGATCGCCAAGGTCTTGAAGAACCCCGCGCTGCTGCAAGCGCTGGCATCCTCACCCAAACCAGCGAGTGAATGAGTCATGGCCGAAGCAACCGAAGCGAGCAGCAAACAAGCCGAAGCCGGCACTCTCGACACCAACGAGTTTGCGGCACTCCTGAAAAAAGAGTTCAAGCCGCAGAGCGATCGCGCTCGTGAGGAGGTCGAAAACGCCGTACTCACGCTGGCGCAGCAAGCGTTGGCGACCACCCCGGTCATCTCGGAAGACGCGGTGGAGTCCATCCAAGCCATCGTGGCCGCGATCGATCGCAAGCTCAGCGAGCAGATCAATCAGATCATCCACAACCCAGACTACCAAGCGTTGGAAGGCGCGTGGCGCGGCTTGCACCACCTGGTGAACAACACCGAGACGGATCAAATGCTCAAGATCCGTTTCATGAACATCTCGAAGAAGGATCTGCACAAGACCCTGAAGCGCTTCAAAGGCGCGGCCTGGGATCAGAGCCCGATCTTCAAGAAGCTGTACGAGGAAGAGTACGGACAGCTCGGTGGTGAACCGTACGGCGCGCTGGTCGCCGACTACTACTTCGATCACAGCCCGACCGACGTCGAAGCGCTGGGAGAGCTGGCCAAGATCGGTGCCGCGTGTCACGCCCCGATCATCACCGGCACCGCGCCCAGTCTGTTCCAAATGGAGTCTTGGCAGGAGCTGGGAAATCCCCGTGATCTGGCCAAGATCTTCTCCACACCGGAGTACGCTGCCTGGCGCTCGCTGCGCGAGTCGGAAGATTCGCGTTACATCGGCATGGCGATGCCGCGCTTCCTCGCGCGTCAACCGTACGGTGCCAAGTCCAATCCGGTCGAGCAGTTCGATTTCGAAGAAGACACGAGCGGCACGGACGCGAGCAAGTACACCTGGGCCAACGCGGCCTACGCGATGGCCGTCAACATCAACCGTTCGTTCAAGATGTACGGCTGGTGTTCGCGCATTCGCGGCATCGAATCGGGCGGCGCGGTGGAGGGCCTACCCACGCACTCCTTCCCGACCGACGACGGCGGCGTCGACATGACCTGCCCGACTGAAATCGGCATCAGCGATCGCCGCGAGGCGGAGCTGGCGAAGACCGGTTTCATGCCCTTGATTCACAAGAAGAACACCGATCTGGCCGCCTTCATCGGTGCGCAGTCGTTGCACAAGCCGGAGAACTACGACGACCCGGACGCCAGCGCGAACGCCGCACTCGCCGCGCGCTTGCCCTATCTATTCGCCACGTGCCGCTTCGCCCACTACTTGAAGTGCATCGTGCGCGACAAGATCGGCAGCTTCCGCGAAGCCGAGGCCATGCAGCGCTGGCTGCAGGAGTGGATCATGAACTACGTGGACGGCGATCCAGCACACTCCAGTGAGGAGACCAAGGCCCGCAAACCGCTGGCAGCGGCCGAAGTGGTGGTGGAAGAAGAGGAAGGAAATCCGGGCTACTACACCTCGAAGTTCTTCCTACGCCCGCACTATCAACTGGAAGGCCTGACGGTATCGTTGCGCCTGGTCTCGAAGCTGCCCTCCGCCAAGGCGGGCTGACTTCAACGCCTGAGGTGTCGTCGCACGGGCAGCGGCTCGTGCGACGACAGCGGGCAAAGGGTCGATGGCCGAACTCACCACAAAAGAGCGACTGCAGCCATCGTTGCTCGATCGCTTGACGGATGAAGAACCGGACAAGCTGCAGGAATCCCGCGAAAGACGCGTGCTCTCCAGCCAGCGGCTGCGCGACAGCGTGCGGCGTGATTTGAATTGGCTGTTCAACACCACGAATCTGGCGGCCGTGCAGAGCCTGGAGGCGTTTCCCGAGGTGGAGCGTTCCACGCTCAACTACGGGCTGCCCGATCTGGCGGGTCGCACGGGCTCGAGCGTGGATCGAGATCTGATGGAGCGCCTGCTGCGGCGCGCGATCTGGGAGTACGAGCCGCGTCTGCTCCGCAGTTCGATTCGCGTCAAACTCAGCCGCAACGACAACGAGCTCAATCACAACGCGATGAACTTCAGCATCCAGGCCGAGCTCTGGGCGCAGCCGCTGCCGCTGCGCTTGTTCCTCAAGACCGACCTCGATCTCGAAACCGGTGAAGCCTCCGTTTCGGAGGATTCGGGAGCGAAGGGCGACTGATGGATCATCGCCTTTTGTCCTATTACAACCGCGAGCTGCAATACGTGCGGCAATTGGGCGGGGAGTTCGCCAAGCAGTTCCCCAAGATTGCCGGCAGACTGGGGCTGGATGCGTTCGAGTGCGCGGATCCCTACGTCGAGCGCTTGCTGGAGGGGTTCGCCTTCTTGTCGGCTCGGGTTCAGCTCAAGATCGACTCCGAGTTCCCGCGCTTCACCGAGAACATGCTGGAGATGGTGTACCCGCACTATCTCGCGCCCACTCCTTCGATGGCCATCGTGCAGTTCACGCCCAGCCATCGCCCGGGCACTTTGAACAACGGCTTCGTGGTCGCTCGCGGGACCTCGCTGCGCAGCAAGGTCGGGCAGGGGGAGCAAACGCCCTGCGTGTACCGCACGGCGCACGAGCTCACGCTCTGGCCGCTGGAGTTGATTGGCATTTCCCACTCGGCGTACGTCGCTGACTTGGGCGAGTTTCGCTTGGTCAACCGGCAACCCGTGCGCGGCGCAGTGCGCTTGAAGTTCCGGACCACGGACGGAACGCCCATGAATCAGCTGACGCTCGATCGCCTGGCGCTGTTCGTGCGCGGCATGGATCAAACCAGTCATCGGCTGTATGAGCTGCTCGCGGGCGGCGCGCTCGGCGCCGTGGTCCGCTGCCCGGGGACGGACGTGCGCGAAGTCGTGCCCGAACACGCGGTTCTGCCGGTTGGTTTCGAGGATGCCCACGCGCTCTTGCCGTGTGGTCCCAAGTCGTTCCAGGGCTATCGCCTGCTGCAGGAATACTTCGCGCTTCCGAGCCGCTTCATGTTCGCCGAGCTGTGCGGGCTTGCGAAAGCCGCGCGCCGCTGCACCGGTACGGAGCTCGAGGTCGTGGTCTTGCTCGATCGCCACGATCCGGTGGTCGAGCGCGGCGTCACGCCCGCCCTGATGTCTCTCAACTGCACCCCGGCGGTCAACCTCTTCCCGCGTCGCGCCGATCGCATCCACCTGACTGATCGCGTGCACGAGTATCACGTCGTCGCCGATCGCACGCGACCGATGGATCTGGAGGTGCACACCGTCACGGAAGTGATGGGCTACGGCATCAGTGCGGAGGCGGAGCGCGAATTTCGGCCCTTCTACTCGTGCACGGAGCGCTCTCCGCACCGACCCGAGTCGGCTTACTACACGCTGCATCGCGAGCCGCGTTTGGCTTCCAGTAGGCAGCGCCGAAGTGGCCCGCGTTCCACGTACGCGGGCTCGGAGATGTTCATCTCGCTCGTCGACGGGCAATCAGGCCCTTATCACGCCGATCTCAAGCAGATTTCCGTGCAGACCCTGTGCAGCAATCGCGATCTGCCGCTGCACATGTCGGTGGGCGAAGGCAGCTCGGATTTCCTGGTCGAATCGGGCGCCCCGGTCGATTCCGTGCGCTGTGTGGCCGGTCCGACGACACCCCATGAATCGCACGCCTGGGGCGGTACCTCGTGGCGGCTGATCAGCCATTTGTCGCTGAATTACCTGTCGATCACCAACAGCAACGAAGGGCAGGGCGCTGCGGCGCTGCGTGAGCTGCTCCAGCTCTATTCGCACTTGACCGATCCCGCGCAGGCCCGACAAATCGAGGGCGTGCGCTCGATTTCGAGCTCGCCCATCGTGCGCCCGCTGCCGGTACCGGGTCCGGTCAATTTCGTGCGCGGTCTGGAGTTGACCTTGGAGTGTGACGAGACGGCCTTCGAGGGCACCAGCGTGTTCTTGCTCGGGCTGGTGCTCGAGCAGTTCTTCTCGAAGTACGTTTCACTGAATTCGTTCACGGAAACGGTGCTGCGCACCTCGCAGCGCGGGCAAGTCATGCGCTGGCCCGCGCGCCTCGGTCGAAGGCCAAGCGCGTGAAATTCCTGGACAGACTCGCGCGCTACCCGCAACGGTTCGATTTTCATCAGACCTTGCGCCGGCTGCAAAACCTGAACAAGGAGAGCCCGCGCTGGGGAACCGCGGTCCGTCCGAGCGACGAGCCCATTCGCTTCGGACAAGATCCGACGCTCGCCTTCGGCCCTTCGATGCTGAGCGGGTTCGAAGCGGCCACGGACGTCGTCCCGGCGCGCTTATATGTGGCTTTCTTCGGCCTGTTCGGCCCGCACGGCCCGCTACCGTTGCACCTCACGGAGTACGCACGTGATCGCATTCGCCACTCGGGCGATCGCACGTTCGCCTCCTTTGCGAACTTGTTCACTCACCGCATGCTGGTGCTGTTCCAGCGCGCGTGGGCGACTGCACAACCGACCGCCTCGCACGACCGACCGGAGAGCGACCGTTTTCGCGCTTACGTCGCGGCGTTGTTCGGGCACGACTCCAGCCTCAGCGACCGCGCCGCGGTCGGCACTTGGCCCAAGCTGCAATACGCCGCTCATTTTGCCAACCAGAGCCGTCATCCCTCCGGCCTGGAATCGCTGGTGTCGGACTACTTCGGCGTTTCCGCGCGGATCGAAGAGTTCATCGGTGACTGGTTGGAGCTGCCGCAGAGCTCGCGTTTTGCGCTCGGCGTCTCGGCACAGGTTTCGACCCTCGCGCGCACCGCCGTGCTCGGTGGCCGCGTGTATCGCTGTGATCAAAAATTCCGCTTGGTGCTCGGCCCGCTCTCGAGATCGCAATTCGAACGGCTGCTGCCGGGTGGCAGCGGTTTGCCCGCGCTTCGCGAGCTGGTGCGGGCGTACACCTGCGACGAGCTCGATTGGGACGTGCGCCTCGAGCTGTCACCGGGTGAAAGTGACCAAGCCGAGCTCGCTCGCGGCAGCCGTCTGGGCTGGCACGCCCGCCTCGGCGCGCGCTCGGCAGGAAGTAAGGAGCACGTCATCGTGCATCCGGCGACAGGCCGCACCGAGCGCACGCTCGCGGCCTGAGCGCAACCGATGGAACCACCTTTCGTTATTCAATCTGCCAGGGGAATTGCCAAATGACCGAAATCAGTCGCGTCAATCTGTTCGGTAAGTTGAACGAGGTTTGTTACCAAAGCGTGGAGAGCGCCACGGTGTTCTGCAAGCTCAGAACCAACCCCTATGTCGAGGTGGTTCACTGGTTGCACCAGATCCTTGCCACGCAGGATTCGGATCTGCAGCAACTCGTCCGACATTTCGAGCTCGATGCGGCGCGGCTCGCCGGCGATCTGACGGCCGCGCTCGATCGGCTGCCGCGCGGCGCGTCGTCGATTTCGGATCTTTCGACTCAAGTCGAAGAATCCGTCGAGCGCGCCTGGGTCTACGCCTCGCTCTTGTTCGACGATACCCGGGTGCGCACCGGGCACTTGTTGATCGGGTGGCTCAAGACGCCGACCCTGCGCAACACCCTGCTCGGCATCTCCAAAGAGTTCACCAAGATCAAACCCGACACCCTGACCGACCGTTTCCTGTCGTTGGTCGAACGCTCCTCCGAGACCCGCCTGGCAGCCGCTCGCGGCAGCGCCAGCTCGGCCGCGAGCAGCGACGGCAGCGGAGCGCCTGCCCCCGCACAGCTCGGCAAACAAGAGGCGCTCGCCCGTTACACCATCGATCTGACCGAGCGCGCGCGCTCGGGCGGGATGGACCCCATCGTCGGCCGCGACGAAGAGATCCGGCAACTCGTGCAGATCTTGATGCGACGGCGCCAGAACAACCCGATTTTGACCGGCGAAGCAGGCGTGGGCAAGACCGCCGTCGTAGAGGGCTTCGCGCAGCGCATCGCCGCCGGCGACGTCCCGCCCCAGCTCAAAGACGTCAGCCTGCGAGCCTTGGACATCGGCCTGCTTTCGGCCGGAGCGAGCATGAAAGGCGAGTTCGAAGGTCGCCTTCGCCAAGTCATCGACGAGGTTCAAGGCTCGCCCAGCCCGATCATCCTGTTCGTCGACGAAGCGCACACGCTGATCGGCGCGGGTGGCTCACAGGGCACCGGTGACGCGGCCAACCTGCTCAAGCCGGCGCTGGCACGCGGCAAGCTGCGCACCATCGGCGCCACCACCTGGGCCGAATACAAGAAATACATCGAGAGCGATCCGGCACTGACGCGGCGCTTTCAAGTCGTCAAAGTGGAAGAGCCGAGCGAGGCCAAGGCGGTGCTCATGATGCGTGGCACCGCCTCGGCGCTGGAGAGCCACCACCGCGTGCAGGTGCTGGACGAGGCCATCGTCGCCGCGGTCAAACTCTCCAAGCGTTACGTGCCGGATCGGCAACTGCCGGACAAGTCCGTGAGCTTGCTCGATACCGCGTGCGCACGCGTCGCCGTCAGTCAGCATGCGCTGCCCGCCGAGCTCGAGGACTCGAAGCGACGCATCGATGCACTGACGCAGGAGCTCGAAATCATCGCTCGCGAGCGCAAGATCGGCATCGACATCGGCAAGCGGGCGACCGAGGCCGAGCAGGCGCTGAGCGCCGAACGCGAGCGACTGGCTGAGCTCGAAGCGCGCTTCGACGCCGAAAAGGGGCTCGTCGATCGCATCCTCGGCTTGCGCGCCAAGCTGCGTGAGCTGGGTGCGACGCCCGACGCCTCCAGTGACGGCAGCCAGGCGGCGCCGGAGTCACCGGCAGAAGCGCAGTTGCTCACGGATCTGCGCGCGCTCGAAGCGACGCTCCACGAATCACAGGGTGAGTCTCCCTTGATTCTATCGAGCGTCGGCGAGCAAGCGGTGGCCATGGTCGTCGCTGAGTGGACGGGGATCCCCACCGGCCGCATGGTGAAGAACGAGATCGAAGCCATCCTCAACGCCTCCGCGCTCTTGAGTAAGCGCGTCGTGGGCCAAGATCACGCGCTCGAGACCATCTCACGCCGGATCCAGACCGCGCGCGCAGGCCTGGAAAATCCGGGCAAGCCAATCGGCGTGTTCCTGTTGGCGGGCCCGTCCGGCGTCGGCAAGACCGAGACTGCGCTGGCACTTGCCGAGGGCATGTACGGCGGCGAACAAAACGTGATCACGATCAACATGAGCGAGTTTCAGGAGGCGCACACCGTCTCGACCCTGAAAGGCGCTCCTCCGGGCTATGTCGGCTACGGCGAGGGTGGCGTTTTGACCGAAGCCGTGCGCCGACGACCGTACAGCGTGGTCTTGCTCGACGAGATCGAAAAAGCGCACCCGGACGTGCACGAGGTGTTCTTTCAGGTCTTCGACAAAGGCTTCATGGAAGACGGACAAGGCACGTTCATCGATTTCAAGAACACGATCATCTTGGCCACGTCCAACGTGGGCAGCGACCTGATCCAGAAGATGTGCGAAAGCGGCGGTCGGCCCGATCCAGCGGACATCAGCGAGCGTCTTCGAGGACCGCTGCTGCAGGCGTTTCCGGCGGCGCTGCTCGGCCGCATGGTGGTCGTCCCGTACTATTCCTTGAGCGACGAAATGATCAAGAACATCGTCCGCTTGCAGCTCGATCGCATCAGCCGCCGCGTGCAAGAGCGCTACGGCGTGCCGCTCGAATACGACGCCAGCGTGACGGATCTGGTCGCGCAGCGTTGTTCGGAAATCGAGAGTGGTGGGCGCGCGATCGACGCGGTGCTGACCAACACCTTGCTGCCGCAAGTGAGCCGCGAATTGCTCACCTTTACCCTGCAGGGCAAGAACGTGACGCGCGTCGCCGTGACCGCCGGTGGCGGACAGTTCAGCTACGCTTTCGATTGATCGCTGATTTTGCTCGATCCGCGGTCGAGCGGCGTGACCTCCGAAGGGAGGAGCCCTCGGACCGCGGCGACGAACCACACTTCAGTAGCCGAGGAGATCGACGTGCTTGCCCGGGGTCGGCTTCTCCGGCGCTGGCTGGGCCGCGGGCTGCGGGCGCGCTTGCGTTCCAGAGCCGGCTGCGGGGCGCACGTGCTGCACCGCCGGTCTCGGGCGGGGGAACGAGCGGGGCGGCTCGGCCTCCGGCAGGCCGCCGGCATCGGGTAGGCCGGAAAACTCTTTCAAATCCAGCACGGGCGAGGGGGTCGGCTCCACTGGCAGCACGGGCTCCGGTACGGGGCTCTTGGGGGCCGGAGGCGCGCTGACGACCGCGCTGGGCTGGCTCGAGTTGGATGGCTGCTCTTGAGCGAAGCTGAGCAAGCTGTGCAGCCCGAACGCCAGCCCGGCGATCACCATCACGCCGAGACCGACGGCCCCGGCGATCAAGCCAGTGCGCCTTCTGGGTTCGACGAAAAGCGATTCCCGCTGCGTGCCACCCCAGCTCGCTGGCGTCGGCGAGCGGACGACGACTTCGGGCGTCGAGCCGCTCGCGGAACGACCGGACTCCTTGCCACTGGAAATGATCGGTCCGCTCAGCGAGAGGCCGGCCGCGGTCGCCCAACCTTCGATCGCAGCGCACAGCTCGGCCGCCGACTGGTAACGCTCGGCCGGTTCGCGCGCCATCGCCTTGCTGACGATGTTCGAAAAGTTCCGATCGACCTGGGGCGCCACCGTGTGCGGAGGCGGCGCCTGTTCCAAAACGATCTTGAAGATCAGCTCGTTGAAATTCTGGGCTTGGAAGGGCACTCGCCCGGTGAGCGCCTCGTACATGATGACGCCCACCGAGTACACGTCGCTGCGATGGTCGATGTCGGCGCCACCCCGAGCCTGTTCCGGGGACAGATAAAACGGCGTGCCCATGACGACGCCGGTGGCGGTCATGCGCATGCCGGCTTCATCGCCGGAGGTGGCCTGAAACTTCGAAATTCCAAAATCGATGATCTTGACGAAGTCTGCCCAGCCCGCCTTGTGGCGCAGCAAAAAGACGTTGTCAGGCTTGAGGTCACGGTGCACGACGCCGGCCGCGTGGGCTGCGGAAAGTCCATTGAGCAGTTGGCGCGCGATGGGCACGAGCTCGGCCGGGGTCATCGGCTGCCGTGCCAGGCGTGCAGCCAGCGTTTCTCCGTCCAGAAACTCACACACGATGTAGCGTGCGCCGTCGGGCAGCGAGCCGAAGTCGAAGATGTCGAGGATGTGATCGTTGCCGATGCGCGCGGCCGCTTGCGCTTCCCGCTCGAAGCGCATGATGACCTCGACCTCCGGACTGGCGCTGAGCTCGAGCACCTTGAGGGCGACGCGACGGCCGATGCCCAAGTGCGTGGCCTGGAATACGGAGCCCATGCCGCCACGCCCAACCAGCCGCTCGACGCGATACTTATTGTCGATGACCTGACCGATTTCAAACATGGCTACTGTCTCATCCCATACCGACGCACGCTTGGATTCCTCCCCAGCGCTCTTGGCAGCGGCCCCCGGGCACCACTAGGATGCCGCAATGACGATCCCTTTGCGACCAAGCATGCTCGCCTTGGCCGCTATCTTAGCGGTGATTCCGGCCCCGGCAATAGCCCAAACCGACGCCGAGCGCGCCGGCGCGCGTTCGGCAGCCATGGCAGGGCTCGAGGCCTATTCGGCAGGAAAGTACGAGCAAGCGCTGGATTTCTTCGGCCGCGCCGAGAGCGTGATGCACGCGCCCACCCATCAGCTATATCTGGCCCGTGCGAGTGCCAAACTGGGACGTTTGGTCAGCGCACGCGAATACTACCTGAAGCTGACCCAAGAACGGTTGCCGCCCTCGGCTTCCAAGCCGTTTCGCGACGCACAGGCGGCCGGGGACAAGGAACTTGCCGAGCTCGAGCCGCGCTTGCCGTACGTCAGCGTGGTGGTCCAGGGCGCCAATGCCAGGGACGTACAGGTGACGAGAGACACGGAACAACTCCCGCAAGGACTGCTCGGCGTGCCACATCCGGAAGATCCCGGCACGCACACCTTCAGAGCCACCGCGACAGGCATGGAGAGCGCGCCCAGCACGATCTTGCTCAAAGAAGGCGCGCACGAGACCGTGCTGCTGACGTTGAACCCGGTGGCCTCGACCGAGCCCGGGCAGCCCGGCAAGGGGGCGAGCAGCACCGGCTTCGGAGACAACAACGGCACGGGCGACGCGCCGAGCTCGAAGAGCAGTGGGGCCGGCATGCGCATCGCCGGTTACACGGGCATCGGCTTGGGCGCGGTCGGACTCGGGATCGGCACGTACTTCGTCGTCAAAGCGCACAGTACGCAAAAAGATGCCGATGACATGTACGCCGCTTGTGACAGCACGCCCACGTGCAACCTCGAAGACATTCAGGGCGACGTCACCGCCATCGATAACCGTGCAGCGAGTCAACGCACGGGGGGCATCGTGAGCATGGTCGTCGGCGGCGCGTTCTTGGCCACTGGCATCACTCTCCTGGTCGTCGACGCGAACAGCAGCCACACGCAGGACTACGGCGGCGTTCGCGTGCGGCCCATCCTCGGCCTCGGGTTTGCGGGCGTTTCCGGCCAGTTCTAAGCGCATTCCCGCACGAAAGCCCTCGCTCGTCACTCGAATCGCGCTAGCGTCCGACCGTGAATCAGCGAACGTTCTCGGCGTTGTGGCTCAGTTTCGGCTTGGGCCTCGCCTTCAGCGGCGAAAGCTGCGTGACCTGTCCTGCGGGGCAACAAAGCTGCGGCAACTCGAACCCCGGCGCTGACGCGGGCGCGAGCGGCGACAGCGAGACCAGCTGCGCCTTCCTGAGCAAGATGCAGAGCTGCATGGACTCCTACTGTAAGACCGCGTCGAACCCCTTTTGCACGTGCTGGAAGCGCGGCTTCGATCTCACGACCAACGGCTGCACCTGCGTCGACTTGGACACCAAAAAAATCTGTGATCGGGCAGACGCAGAGGGCCTCGACGCCGACAGCTACGACTGCGCCGCAGCGAGCAGTGGGGTTTCTTCGTACTGCGTCACCGTGAATTGAAGAGTCCGCCGAACCGTCCGGGCCCAGCGCAACCCCCGCCGGCCAGCCCACTGGTGACCGGGTGGGCAGGCATCCCGCTCTCCCTGGGCCGGCCAATCACAATCCGGCTTTTTTTACTGGTGACCCCGACGAGAATCGAACTCGTGTTATCGGCGTGAGAGGCCGACGTCCTAACCGCTAGACGACGGGGCCAGTGCGGTTTCAGGGGGAGGCACCCGAAACCGCTGTGAACATTGCTGGGGGACTAGGATTCGAACCTAGATAGCAAGAGTCAGAGTCTTGCGTCCTGCCGTTAGACGATCCCCCAAGGGGACCTGTTGCTTTTGCGTTTCCCCTCTCGGGGCGGAGGTAACTATCCTCAATCCCTCCGATACGCAAGAGCTTCCACAGGAAATTTATCGCCCACTGACCGACTGGCCGGGCCAGTGACACCGGGGTGGGCGGGGCGCGGGCGGACGACCGCAAGCGCGGGCCCCGGGGCGGGGCCGAAGGGAGCGAGAGCGCGGGAGCCGACCGCGCCGGGACGACCTTTGCGCGCGGATGCGCCCGGTGCTCGGGCCCGGGACAGTCCGCTGAGGGCCGTTTGGGGAGCTGACTGGCGCGCGCGCCGCGGAGCACGCTATGTTGGAAGGATCATGCGCGAGCGCGCCGCGGAGCCCGGAGTGCTGCCTCCTTCGCATCGCCCGCGGCGCTCGCCCGATCGAATCTCATGGAACTTCGCGTCATAGGTTGCCACGGCGGGGAGACGCCGAGACATCGCACGAGTGCGTTCGTGGTCGACGAACGGCTCGCGATCGACGCCGGTTCGCTCACCAGCGGCATGGACCTGAAAGCGCAATTTCGTCTGAACGCCTGCGTCATCAGTCACGCACACCTCGACCACATCCGCGATCTCGCGACCATCGCCGACAACCGCTGCCAAGCCGATTGCGAACCGCTGATCGTCGCCGCCACCAAAGAGACTCTCTCCGTGCTGAAAAAGCACTTCTTCAACAACTTGATCTGGCCGGATTTCTCGGCGATCCCGAACCGTTCGAAGCCGACCATTCGCTACGTGGAGCTGAAGCCGGAAAAGCGCGTCGACGTCGCGGGTTATCGGGTGCGGAGCGTGATGGTGAACCATACCATCGACACTTCCGGTTTCATCATCGAGGGCAAGGACGCGACGATTGCCTATAGCGGCGACACGGGGCCGACCGATCGCTTCTGGGAGTTGCTCAATGAAGAGCAGGACCTGAAGGCGCTGTTGATGGAGGTCAGCTTTCCGAATCGCGAGCAAAAGCTGGCCACGGTCAGTGGCCACCACACGCCGCGCACGCTGCTGCGAGACCTGAAGAAATACGCCAAACCTCAGGATTTACCGACGCTGCTCTATCACATCAAGCCGGTCTTCCAGGGCGAGGTCGAACAAGAGATCGCACGCCTCAAGGGTGTGAATCTGACGGTCACCGCGCTCAACGATCAGTACGTGCTCTGAGCCTCAGATCAGCACCGCGCCCATGGGCTCATAGCCGGGCTTCAGCGCCAAAAGGTGTGCTTCCACGTAGGGCACCGACGCATCGATCTCGCTGCTCGCGAGATCGGGGCAGAACGTGCGCAGCCGCGCGACTTGAAAGCGCCCTTTGAACTCCGGCAGATCGCAAGCAAAGCGCGCCTGCGTGTAGTACCAAAACGATTGTTCGTTCCAGAACGACTTGTTCCGCGGATCTCGGAACGCGCCGCGACCGTCGGTGGAAGGGACGCGCGCGAGCAGAAACCCACCCGGGGCGAGCACGCGGTAAATCTCGTTCATCACGTGCACCGGATCGCTCAGCTGCTGCAGGACATCTTCGGCGATGATTAGGCCGACGCTGCTGTCCTCGAGCGGCCAAGCGCGCTCGAGATCGACCCCGCCGGCTTTGCCGAACAAGCGCCCGGTACCGTAACCTTGGCCGTATTGGCGTAGCTCGAGCTTGGCCAAGCTCGCGCTGTCCGCGAACGTCACCGCCAACGGGGTGATGTATTTTTCGTACACCTGCCAATTCAAGACGTCGACCAGCGAGCCCTGCTTGGCCATCGTTTGCGTCGAGTGGATCCGGTAGAAATACAGGCATTCCGCCAAGTGCGTGAAACGTTGGCCGCGCAGGAAGAAGCGTTTGATCAGGTCCTGATCCTCGCCGTGGGCCAGGCCTGCATCGTAACCGCCGACTTTGAAGTAGGCATCGGCGCGCCAAGCCCTCAGGTGGTGCGGGCAATAGTCGATGCGACGTAGATTTTGGGCCGTCACGGCGGGCGCGCGCATCGCGATCAGCTCGTGCCCCTGAAACTTCACCGGGTAATGATGCCAGCCGTAGTCCGCACGATAGCCATCGGGGACCCAATCACCATCGCGGAATTCGGCGAAATCGCTGTAGGCCACGTCCGCGTCTTGCAGCGCGCTGTGCGTCTTCTCCAGCGCCTCCGGATGCAACAAATCGTCGTGATCGAGCTCGAAGAAGATGTCGCCCTCGGATTGCCCACAGCAGGCACCCTTGAGCTGGCCCAGGCCCTCGAGCTCGTGATCCTCGAACACGCGCACGCGCGGGTGCTCGGCGATCGAGTCGGGCAAACGCCCGCCGTGATTCTCCAGCACGACCCATTCCCAATCCTGGTACGTCTGTGCCAAGAGCGTCTCGAACGCGGCCTCGACGTAGGCGTTGCCGCTTTCGCTGAGCGGAGTGAACACCGAGATCATGGGACCATCGATGATCGTCCAAAGGGCCAGCGAAGCCAATCCGGCTTCGCTCGTGAAGTGACGACCGTCACGCGCACTCGCGTTTCACTCGCACGGCGTTTCGTTGCAAAAAAGATCAGTTGAGCAGACGCCGCGGAGGCGCTGCCGGCCATCAGAGGACGCCGCTTCAGGGCGCTCGGCTGGCCATCGGGTTCGGCCGAACGCCGCCGCCGCCAGGAAGCCCCCGCCCGGACCCCATCCCGTTTAGTTTACATAATGTATCTTATGCGAACTAATTGGAGGACGTTTAGGGGAGGATTTCGGCCTTTTCGCTGCCCGACAGCCCGCGAACAGCCCGCGCACTTTTGCCCCCACGGCCTGCGAACAGCCGCCGCTTTGCTCTCAGATTGGCGGCGAAATCGTGAGGCTCAAGAACGTGCCGCCATTGGTCATGACGAACGCCCGCGATCCAAAGGCCGATGGCGTCATGCTGGTGCCGTCCGAGACGTGGATGCCGTCGATCAGCTCGCCGCCGAGTGGCGACACCAAGAAAATCCCCATGCGCGAAGCCGTGACCAAGAGCGCGCCGTTGATCGGCACGGGCGCGGACACGCCACCGGCCGGCACTTCACGCCGCCATGTCTCGCGACCGGTCTCTGGGTCCAGGCCCCACAGGCCGCTGGTCCCGCTCGATGCGATCAGGATGGTGCGCTCCGGCTCTGGCGGACCGCCGTCGCGCCGAACGTGGGCGGGCTCGCGCCAAAGCGTGAGCTCGCTCACGCCGCTGACGGCCGTGTTGGCCCAGACCTGGACGCCCGTCTCGGCGTCCAACGCGAACACGCCGCCGGCATAGCTGGCCACGTACACCACCGGTCCCGAAGGCAGCAGGTTCGGCACGGGCGTGGTGTCGACGTCCAGCTGTTGCGGAACCTCACCGAGTGTCTGCTCGGCCTCAGCGGCCAGATCCACCGGTTGCCAGCGCTCCGCGCCGGTCAGCGCGTCGTATGCGACCACGTTGCCGTCGCTGAAGCCCGTGTACACTTTGCCCCGGAACACGGCCGGACCGGCGTAGCCCGCGACCTCCATGCCCGTCGCCGGCGAACGATGCTGCGACCAGCGCACTTTGCCCGTTGCGGGCTCGAGCGCGAGCAGCGTGTCGTTGGCGTTTACCACGTACAACAGGCCATTTTGCAGCACGGGGCGCCGTGAAACTTCGGCGTTGGACATGAAGCGCCAGCGCAGCTTGCCGTCTTTGGCCGCCACCTTGTAGAAAGCGCCGTCGTTCGAGCCGAAGTACACCACGTCTTCGTTCGGATCGTAGAGCGGCGCACACTGCACGAAGCCGATCGTCTCGAAGCGCCAGATTTGCTCGCCGTTGGCAGCGCGCAACGCGTACAAGCCGTTGTCGCTCGAGCCGGTGAACACGCGCCGACCCACTGGATCGATCTCCGGTTGCCCGCGCTCGTACGGCTCGCCGGCGCGCCTCGACGGCGCCACGAGCTTGCGCGAGTAATTGAGCTGCATCGCGGAATTCGGACGCTGCAGCCAAAGCGGCATCTCCGGGTTTGCGCCATTGCGGATCGCCTCGCAGCCCGTAGCCGCGAGGCTCAGGGCGCAGGCCGCGAGTACAGAGCCCAACCGCACGAGCCGAAAGCAAGCCCCCGACGCGGCTGGCTTCACGGAGCGCTCGCCGGCGGTGCAGGCAGCCCAGGTGAAGGCGGTGCGCCGCTCGGGGTCTTGGGCAAGCCCTTGAGCAGTTCCTTCAGCTTCTCGGAGGTCAGGCCGCCTTTGCCGGAGCCGTCGCCCGCGCCGAGTTGCTCGCTGAGCTCCTGGATCTGCTCCGCGCTGAGCGTGTTCGAGGGCGCTTGGATGGCCGAGGGATCGACGCGCCGCTGCAAATCCCGAACGGATTGCTGCAGGTAACCGGTGCTGCCGCCGCCGAACGACTTCTTTTCGTCCTTCGAGTCGCCGCCCGCCAGCAAATCCAGCCGCTTTTGCGCATCTTTCAGGTATTCTTTGGCCTTCTCGGTATTACCGGCGGCGTAGGAAAGGCGGGCTTGGTGATAGGCGCCGAGGGCATTGAAGCCGAGGGCGTCGACGTTCGACAGTTCGCCGAAAGCTTTCAGCGCGCCGTCTTTGTCGCCCGCGCCCTCCAAGCTGATGCCAATGCCCTCCAGCGCTCGCCCTTTCACGCTCAGATCTTGACTGGCAAGCTTGCTGTCTTTGACTGCCTGGTAGGCCGCCTTGGCGTCGGCAAATTTGCCTTGATCGTAGAGCACCGAGGCCAGCCCCAACTTCGCGAACGTGGCAGCCGAGGTCGAGCTGCCGTTTGCGACCGCGCGATACTGTTCCTCGGCCGCTTTCAGCCGCAGCTCTTCGCTGGCGTACGCGGGTCGCGTCTCGACCAGGCCTGTTTGCGGATCGGGTTTGGTTTCGTCCGTGCCGATGCGCGCGTTTTCGGCGCGGATCGCCGTGCTGAGCTTGGCCGAAGCCTGCTCCAAGGCGCGCCCGGCACGATAACTGTAGATCGCGTAGCCGACCCAAGACACGAGGCCGGCGATCACCACCCACTGCACCAGGTTCGCATTCTGCTTCAGCCACGCGCCGGCCGCTTGCGTGGTGCGCGCGAGCGCGTCGTCGACGATTTCGCCCGCCTCCAAATTGCGAGTCGGAATCGCGCGCGCGCCGGGCTTGCCGCGCCCGCCGCCGAGCATCTCTTCGCGCAGGCGACGATTGCGATCCTTGCTCGGCTCTGGTTCAGCCGACAGCGCGCGCTTCTTCTTCTTCTTTTTGGGAGCAGCCGGGCTCTCGGCCGAGGCCTCGCCTTCCGAGACGAGCTCCGCTTCCGCGGCCTCCGCGCCTGCGTGCTCAGCTTGCTTCGTCTCGGACTCCGCCTTTTCGGAGCTCAGGGACGACTCGGATTCATCATGCGGTTCAGCCACGGGCGCTTCTATACACCATTCCGGCGTGAAGCGGCACGGACGGCGGTTTTTTGATCCTGCTCAGAAAATGCCGCCCTTTCGTGGGCATTTGCCCTATTGCGCGCTTGCCGCCGGCGGGCTTTCGCCCGCGCCGCCCTGCCAGGGCACTGGCTTCGGAGGCGGTAGCTCGTCCGAGAGCGGCACCAGCGAAAGTGCGTCCAACTGCACCGTGCTGTCGGCGAAGACCACGAATTTGGCGCGTAGCCCTGGTCGCGCGCCGACGCTCTTGGGCAGTTCGTCGTAGACCACGACTGGGTCGGGCCCCGGGGGGATGTGCAGGCGCAGGGCCTGCGCGGCATCCAAGTTCGGTAGGCTCGGCTTGCGCTTGGTCTCACCGGCCCAATCCGGCGCACCGGCGGCGATCAGCACCTCACCCGGCGCGCTGCCCGTGGCGCGGGCGCGCACCAACGCGCGAACTCCGCGCCCGTTGCCGCCCGAGGGGATCGTCAGAGTCACACTGACCCCGAGCGAAGCCTGACTGCGCAAGCGATTCAGATCCTGGCCTTCCGGACCACCGACGTATTGCAAGATCTTGCTGCGCTCGGCGGCCTCGACGCCGACCAGCAGCGGATCGGGCACGCCCATGAAGCGGACCAATGGCGGCGCCAGCGCGGGCCCGGTCTTGAGCGCCACCAGCGCATTCACCAAGGCGATGCGCGTCGACTGCGAGCGCTCGTTACCGAGCGCCTTGAGCAGCGAGCCTTGTCCCAGCTCACCGCCGATGCGAGCCAAGGCCTCGGCGATGTAGGGGCGCAAGCGCACGTCGTCCAAGCTCTGCACCAGGGGCCAGACCGCGTCTTTTGCGCGGATGATGCCCAGCGCAGCGGCAATCTGACGCGAGCGCTCGAAGTCCCGCGCGTCCGCATCCAACCACCACGCGATCAACGTTTTTTCGCCGCGCCCGTCGCCGTTCTCCGCCAAGACCAGCGCGGCCAGCCGGCGCACCGCCTGGTCCGGTGATTTCTCGAGCTCGAAAGTGAGCGGTGCGCCCTCCCCCAAACGCGTCAGGGACAGCGCGGCATACCGGCGCACGCTCTCGTCTTCGTCGCGGCCGAGCGCGAGACGCAACGCGGGCTTGGCCTCTGGCCGTCGCAGTTCGAAGAGCAGCTCGGCTGCCTTGCGCCGAATCATCAGATCGGCGTCGTCGAGCAGCGCGGCGATCTCTTCCACGGCGTCACCATCACCGCTGATGCCGCGCAAGATCGCGGGCGGCCAACCTTTGCCCTCGGCGCGCAGACCATTTTGCTCATAGCGGCCGTGGGACGCGCCGAATTCTTTGAGCTGTGCGCGCAGCTCGCCGAACTCCTTGCCGGCCTCGCCCGAGATATCGTGCTCTTCGCGAGCATCGCGGGTCAAATCGAACAGCCGACAAGCGCCCAACTTGCGCGCACACACCAGGCGCAAGGAACCTTTTCCGAGCAGCGTTTGCTCGTCCGTCTCGGCCAACACCAATCCCTGCCCCTCGGCGCGTTTCCCGGTCAAGAGCGACCCGAGATCGCGACCACGCAGGCGCGGGGGCTTGGGGATATCGAGCGCGCTGAGCAGCGTCGGCAAAAGGTCGATGCTCTGCACGGGTTCGGCGATGCGGCGCCCCCCAAGGCTGCCCGGCGCCGAGATGATCAGCGGCACGCGCACTTGCTCTTCGTACACGCTCGTCCCGTGATAGCGCCCGCCGTGTTCACCGAACTCTTCGCCGTGATCTGCGGTCACGATCACGACCGAGTTCGGACGCCGCGCGCGAAACACGCTCACCAGCTGGCCGACGGTCTCGTCGGCGAAACGCACCTCTGAATCGTAGCGATCCAGATCGCGCTCACCAAAGGCAAATTCCGGGTGATTTTCGTACGGCTCGTGGGGCGCGAACAGATGCACCCAGGCGAACAAGCGCTTGTCGTCGGGTGCCGTGTCCAGGTACGCCTGGAGCTGCTGCACCCGACGCGCGCCCTCTGCGAACTCGACCCAGCGGTATTCGAAGCCCAGGTAGTCATCGCGAAAACCCCGGAAGCGATCGGGATCGATGAAGAACACGGCGGGTGGGTAGAATGCCGCCGTGCGATAGCCATAGGTTCGAAAAAGCCCAGCCCAGGTATCCGACTCTTGGGCGATCCCCTGCAGCAGCAAGGGCCGCATGTACTTGCCGGTCATCAGCGAGGTGACCGAGTACGAGGTGTGCGGCGTCGGCGCGTACGCGTGCTCGAACAGCACGGCGTCCTTGGCCAGGGCGTCGATCCGCGGCGTGGTCGGCCGCTGGTAGCCGTAACTGCCGAGGTGATCGGCGCGCAAGGCGTCGACGCTGATCAGCAAGAAATCGCGCTGTCGGAGATCCAGGGTGCGGCCGGTTTGCTCGTTCGACGGGCTCGAGCACGCGATGTGAGCAGTGCGCTCGCTCGGGCCGAGGGCATCGCACTGAACCGCGTCTTCGGGCGCGATCGGTGCGACTTGGGTCGCAAGATCCAGCGCGCGACCCGCGAGCGGAGCGCGTTCGCTCACTACGAACCGGAAGTTGTCGAAGCGGGCCAGACGCCGAGCAGCCGGCACCACCAGCAGCGCCGCCAGCAGCCAGACGCCGAGCGTGACCAGTGCGCGGGTCGCGTCCGCGCGCGTCGCAGACGGCCCCGGTTCCGCTCCGCGCGCGCGCTGCACCGACTCGGCGGCGAAGGGCAGCGTGAGCAGCGCCCAAGCCGCAAGCGCCCAATGGAAGGCCGGATAGAGCCGCACCAAAACCAGCTGATTGATCAGCTCGGCCAGCAGCACGCCCAGCGCGACCAGCCCCACGCACGCCCACGGTCGGGTGCGCTGAAGCCGCGCCAACGCTGGCGCCAGCGACCAGGCGGCAAGGCCGAACAGCGCGCCAACCAACAGTGCGAAGCCGCCGCGTTCAGCCAATGTGGCGAGGTGCCGCCCTCCCCCCACTCCGAACCCGAGCACCGCGCCTGCCGCGAGCGCACACGCAGCGAGCAACGCCCTGACGGCACGAGTCTCGGACTGCTCCACGAGCCATGCCAGAAACGCGCCCAACAGCCCCACCGCTGCCGACGCTGCCAGCGCCGTTGGCGACAGCCAAAGCAGGCCGTATTGCACCTCCCAGACGCTACTCAGCTCGCGCGCCGCGCGGCTCAGCGCGATCGCCAATTCGACGAAGACGACCGCCCACACGGCCCAGCAGGCGCGCGCGACTCGTGCGAGCGCCGAGCCGCCCGCTGCCCTGAGCCAATCCGTCACTTCAGCGGAACTCGATACTGCCGATTTCGTAGCGGCGCGTTCCGCCGGGAAGATTCACGACCACTTCATCGCCCGTCGACTTGCCGATCAGCGCGCGCGCGAGCGGCGCCGTGACCGAGATCGTTCCGCGCTTCAGGTCCGCTTCGTCCGCGCCCACGATTTGGTACGTGTTCTCTTCGTCCGTGTCCAGGTTGAGGAGCAACACGAACGCGCCAAACCGCACGCGATCACCCGAAAATTTCGAGGGATCGATGACCTCGGCGCGGGACAACTTGTCCTCGATGTCTTTGATTCGGGCTTCGTTCAAGCCTTGTTGCTCTTTGGCGGCGTGGTACTCGGCATTTTCTTTCAAATCACCGTGCTCACGCGCGACACCGATGGCCCGCGAGATCTTCGGTCGCTCCTCTTTGAGGCGAACCAGTTCATCGCGCAGCTTCTGGGCGCCAGCGGGGGTCATGGGGACGGGTTCGTTCATCTTGCCTCGGCGGCATCTTTACCCGTTGTTTCGGCAGGCGCTAGTCTTGTCTTTTCGCCTGCCGAAGGCGGCGCGCCCGCGCCGCTGCATCCGCGCCGCAAAAAGCGGGCTAAACCGGGCGTGTCAACTTGCGCCCGAAGCGGAACGCCGCTAGCAGAGGCCTCGAACATGTGGACGACGTTTGCGAGCCCGAGCACGCGCGGGCCCTGGATTTCGAAGCAAGGGCGCACGGCTGTGCGGGCCATTGCCCGGCTCGGCTTGGGTCTGGCGCTGCTCGCTCCGGGCCTGTTCGGCTGCGAGCAGGAGTATCACCCGGTCTCGGCTTTCGATTATTCCGAGAAGGCCAAGCGCGATTACGAGTCGGCGATGGACGACTTCGACTCCAAGAACTGGGAGTCCGCTCGGCAAAAGCTGGCGGAGGTCAAGCGCAACTATGGCTATAGCCGTTACGCGCGCCTGGCAGAGCTGCGCTTGGCAGACGCAGACTACGAGCAGGACAAATTTGCCGAAGCCACGGCTGGCTACAAAGCCTTCGTTCACGACTATCCGAACGATCCCGAGATCCCGTACGCTCGCTACAAAGTGGTGATGACCCAGTACGACGCCGTGAGCGCGTCGTTCCTCTTGCCACCGCTGGAAGAACGCGATCTCGCGTACGTGAATGACGCGCACGCCAGCATCCGCGCCTTCCTCAACGATTATCCGAACAGCGAGCACGCGCCGCAGCTCGCGTACATGCAGTCGGTCGTGACCGGACTTCTGGCCCGGCACGAGCTGTACGTGGCGCGCTTCTACCTCGGCCGCGACAGGTTTCCCGCGGCGATCGCCCGCATTCAATACTCCCTGCGTAGCTACCCCAACTCGGGCTTGGAGCCCGAGGGACTGGTCATGCTGGCCGAGGTGTACTTGAAGACCAAAGAGCGAAAGAAGGCTCAAGAGGTGCTGGAGCTGGTCTTGACGCGCTATCCGACCAGTCCCTTCGTGGTGCCGGCGAAGCAATACTTGGCTCGCTTGGCGGCGCTGGGAAAGCAGGGCTGAAGGCGATGGCCGAGCCCTCACCGCTCAGCACCGTCCCACCCACGGTGCTCGTCGTCGACGACGAGAGGAACATCCGTCGCACGTTGGAAATGGTGCTCACGGGTGAAGGCTACCGAGTGCTCGAAGCCGAGTCCGGTGAGAAAGCCTTGGAGACGCTGGGTAACCCCCACGAACCGGTGGACGTCGCGATCTTCGATCTGAAGCTGCCGGGGATGAGCGGCCTCGACGCCTTGCAACGCCTGCGCGCCGACGACGCGACCCGCGATTTGCCCGTGATTGTCGTGAGCGGCCACGCCACGGTGCATGACGCCGTGGCGGCGATCAAGCTCGGTGCCACCGACTTCTTCGAGAAGCCGTTGAATCGCGAGCGGGTGCTGGTCAGCGTCCGGAACTCGATCCGCACCGCGCGCTTGAATCGCACGGTCGAACAACTGCGCGTCGAGCTGGAAGCCCGCTACGAGATGATCGGCACCAGCGCCCCGATTCAAAAGCTGTTCCAAGACGTGGACAAGGTGGCGCCGACCAAGGCCAACGTGCTCATCACCGGCGAAAGTGGCACGGGCAAGGAGCTGGTGAGTCGCGCCATCCACCGCCTGAGCCCGCGCAGAGATGCCCCGTTCGTGAAGGTGAACTGCGCCGCCATTCCACGCGAGCTGATCGAGAGCGAACTGTTCGGCCATGAGAAGGGCTCGTTCACCGGCGCGCAAGCGCGCAAGCGTGGCTTCTTCGAACAAGCCCATGGCGGCACGCTGTTCTTGGACGAGATCGGCGACATGGACCTGACGGCTCAAGCCAAGGTGCTGCGTGCGTTGCAGAACGGCGAGGTCGTGCGCGTTGGCTCCGAACACGTGATCAACGTGGACGTGCGCGTGTTGGCCGCGACCAACAAAGATCTGGCCAAGGCCGTTCAGGCCGGCAGCTTTCGGGAAGATCTGTTCTTTCGCTTGGACGTGTTTCCGATCCGCGTGCCGGCCCTGCGCGAGCGCAAAGCCGACATCGCGATTTTGGCCGAGGCGTTCGTGTCCGGCTTCTGCAAGGACAATGGTCTGCGCTACAAACGCATCGATCCCAGCGTGTTCGAGGCGCTGTCGCGCCGCAAATGGCCGGGAAATGTGCGTGAGCTGAAGAACGTGGTCGAGCGTGCCGCGATTTTGTCGAGTGACGTGATCACGATCGCCGACTTGCCCGAAGATCCGCACGACAGCCCCTTCGACGTCGATGACGAGCCCGAGGAGCCGGGCGCACCGCAAGCAAGCTCGAGCGACAGCATCCCGGACGCCGAGAGCACGCCGCTGCCGCAGCCCTCGTCGGATCGCCTCACGCTGCGCGAATATCGTGAAGCAACCGAGCGCGCGTACATCATCGACACGCTCAAAGCGCTCGAGTGGAACATCTCCAAGGCGGCGATCGTACTTGGGGTGGAACGCACGAACCTGCACAAAAAGGTGCGCAGCTACGGGATCAAGCGCGGCGAAGGATGAGCTTGCGACAGGCTTTTCGCGCGCGCCCCGAGCTCGGCGCGCTGAGCGCCGAGGCGCCCGGCCCAATCCGGATCGGCGGGCGCGCGCCGGGCGTCGTGGCGTTCCACGGCTTCGGTGGCACGACGCGCGAGATCGAGATCGCCACCTCGGTCGCGGCCGAGCTCGGGCTCTCCGCGGTGGCTCGCACGCTGCCCGGGCATGGCAGCCACGCTCGGGAGCTCGCGCGCACACGCTTTGCCGATTGGCTGGCAGGCGCACGGGATGCGTACCAGGAACTGGCGGGCCAGGGTCGGGTCATCGCCGCCGGGCTGTCCATGGGCTCACTGCTCGCGGCCGAGCTCGCGATCGAACATCCGGAGACTGTCTGCGGGTTGGTGCTGCTGGCCAACGCGGTTTGGCTTCGTCCTTCACTTTCGCGCGCGCTGCGCGCCGCGGCGTGGCTGCACCTGCCCGACTTTCTGATGCGCAAGGGCAGCTCCGACATCGCTGATTTGGACGCGCGCCAGAGCCATCTCTCTTATTCTGCAGATCCAGTGCACGCTGCGATCGATCTCGAGCGCTCCGGGCGCGCGCTATCCGAGCGCTTGGCGCAAGTCCGTTGCCCGACGCTGATTTTGCATGGCGCGCATGATCACGTGTGCCCGGTCGAAAACGCCTGGCGAGCCGCCAATTTGCTCGGCACGCGCGACGTGCGTGTGGTGATTCTGCCGCGCTCGCAACACGTCATCACCCGCGACGTCGAACGCGCTGACGTCGCCCGTGAGTTGCGCGACTTTTACGCGCGCATCGCAGCTCAAACCCCGGTCGAGCCGTAGCCACCGGCGCCGCGCGCGGTCTCGTCGAGTGTGCTCACCAGCTCGAGCTCGGCCTGGATCACCGGACAGATCACGAGCTGAGCGATCCGCGAAAGGGGATCGATCAGAAATGGTTCTTGGCCATGGTTGATCAACAAGACCTGCACCATG
>DASSMT010000062.1:0-9095 GCA_035688655.1 Polyangiaceae bacterium
GTGCGCTCGCCGGCGATGGCACAGGTGATCAGCACCAAAGCCGCGAGCTCCGTCAACCAGAAGCCGCCGCGGTACAGGAGCGGATCGGTGCCACGCAGCCAGGCCCAAGCGACGGCCACGCCAATCGCCGCGCACAGCCCACCCGCATCGAGCGCACGCACGGCGCGCGCACTGAAATGCTGGCTGGGTGAAATCACCGTAGCCAGCGCGGCGCCGAACAGAATGCCCGTCGCGCGTGTGTCCGTGCCCAAGTAAGCGCGCGTCGTGTTCCCCGGATCGAACAGGTAGAGCATTGCCGCAATCGACAGCGCGCTCAGCACCAAACACACACCGAGCAGAGTGCGCGCTCCGCGCCCTCGCAGCACGACGCTGACCAACAGCGGCCAAACGACGTAGAACTGCTCTTCGATCGACAGACTCCAAGTGTGCTCGAGCGGGGAAGGTGCCGAAAATAGCTGCCAATAGCTCTGGTGTCGGAAGACCGAGTGCCAATTGGCGACGTACGCGAGCGCCGCCAGCGCTTGTGCGCGCACCGTCTCGAGCTCCTCCTTGCGCGCGAAATAACGCCCGTAAATCGCGACCACCGGCATCAGCGAAAGCAACGCCGGAAACAGCCGCCGCGCCCGCCGAATCCAAAACGCTCCGAGCGCGATGTGCCCGGTTTCGCGCTGCTCGGCCAACAGCAAGGACGTGATCAAGTAGCCCGAAAGGACGAAGAACAAGTCGACGCCCAAGTAGCCACCGGAGAGCGCGCCATTGGCGTGGAACAAGAGCACACCGAGCAGCGCCAGCCCGCGCAGTCCATCGAGCGCGGGGACGTGGCGCAGACGCGCAGAATGGACCTGAGAGCTCACGGGGCGCGAACGTAGCGTTAGTGCCGTCCGGCTTCTACTGTTCGCTCACTGCGAGTTTACGGATGTCGAACGGAATGCGGTGCAGTTTCCAGTGCAAGCATATCGGCAATGCCTCAGCGCCTCTGCCGGTCGAACACTTTAGGGCGGCCCGCCGCAGAAGCCGCTCGTGCATTTCGCCGTGACCAATGCGAAGCAGCGCGAACAAGAGTCGTCGCAATCACGGAGGGCGTCCTGGAGCGCCTTCCAGCCGTCGCTGGCAGCCGCCACGTGGTTGAGCTGCGCTTGGCTACAAAGGCTGCGCGCGGGATGTCCGCAACCGGTCGATACGACCTCACAATCAGCGTCGGACTGACAGCTGATATTGGCCGGCGCTGCGAGAAAGTGCGCTGCCGCTGCTGTCTCGTCTTCGCAATCCCCACAACCGCTCAGCCAGGCCGAGAGCAAGACAGCGGCCATCGTCCGGAGCTCACACCTAGCGAGCTCCGCCTTGCTGGTCTCCCGCCCATTGATCTGCCCATTGCTCGAAAAAAAAGCTCGCATGGGTTTCGCGACCTGGCAAGGGATGGCCCCCGCTTGCTATCGCACACCAAACCGCGCCCGATATTCCCTCGGCGCAATTCCTGTATGCCGCCGAAACAGCTGCCGGAAGAATGCCACGTCCTGGTAGCCCACATTCCGGCTTATCTCCTCGATCGAGCGGCGCTCGCTCTCGAGCTCCCGTCGCGCGCGATCGATCCGCAATCGATGCAAGTACGCTAGCGGGGCTTCGCCCGTTGCGGTTTTGAAGCGCCGCGCGAAGTTGCGCGGGCTCATCGCCACCTTGGCCGCGAGCTCGTCCAGGTCGATCGCTTCGTGCGAATGCAGACGAAGCCAGCGCTGGGCTTCACGAATGGGCTCGTCGTCGTGTGCTTGCGGCAGCTGACAAGCGTGCGCCGCCTGCGACGTGCGTGGCGTCTCGAGCAGGAGCGCTTTGGCGGTTTCCACGGCGACGCCATGGCCGCAGTAGTGCTCGACCAAATACAGGCTGAGATCGATCGCCGAGTATACGCCGCCACCGCAGAACACGTTGCCCGCTTCGGTCACGAGCCGGTCGGGCTGCCAGTCCACGTTCGGAAAGACCTTGCGACAGCGATCGGCGATTGCCCAGTGCGTCGTCGCAACGCATCCTTCGAGCAATCCGGCGGCAGCGAGGAGCACGACTCCCGAGCACACTCCGGCGACGGCAGTGGCCGGGTTCCGCTGGCGGAGCCAAGCGATGACTTCGGGATTTTCGCGACGCGTGCTGTCGACGTCGATGCCTGCGGTGGGTACCACGACGAGATCGGTGCGCGCCACTTCGGCCAGAGAAATGCTCGGCTCGAGGCCCACGGGCACCATGCTGTGCCGCATTTTGCCGTCGACGGTTGCGGTACGGACGCGAAAGCGTGGCTCTGCGGGCGTACCCATCAGGGTGCCCCAGAGAGAGCCCGCACACGAGAAGATCTCGAGCGGAACCATCGAGGTCGAGGGCAAGCCGCCCGCGAGCAAGACAACCGTCACATCGAGCATGGCCGAATCACCTCCGAAGGTTGGCGATGTTGCCACTGGGCGCGCCGCGCGCCACTCCCCATTCTCTTGACGCCTACACAACACAAGGAGGCTGACGATATGAATCCGAATCAGGCGCTCTGGGAAAAAGGGGATTTCACGCAGATTGCCGCGACCATGCGCCAAAGCGGGGATGCGCTCGTGAAGAGCCTTGGCCTCGAATCTGGGCTCAAAGTGCTCGATTTGGGCTGCGGTGACGGGACCACGGCCCTTCCGGCGGCACGCCTGGGCGCAGACGTGCTGGGAGTCGACATCGCGCGAAACTTGGTCGAGGCTGGCACTCGGCGCGCTCGCGAAGAGGGCCTCCGCAACCTGCGCTTTCGCCAGGGAGATGCCACGACGCTCGAAGGCCTCGAGGATCAATCCTTCGACCTGGTCGTCAGCATTTTCGGGGCGATGTTCGCGCCGAAGCCGTTCGACGTCGCGAAGGCGATGGTGCGGGTGACGCGCTCGGGCGGCCGGATCGTGATGGGCAACTGGATCCCGGGCGATCCGACGCTGGTCGCACAAATTCTGAAGATCAGCGCGGCCTACGCGGCACCACCCCCGGCCGGCTTCGTGAGCCCGATGACTTGGGGCGTTGCCAGCGAAGTGATCGAGCGCTTCGAGAGCGCGGGCGTCGCGCGCGCGCGCATCAGCTTGGCCCCCGAGACCTACGTCTTCGATTACCCGGGCTCGCCGAAAGCGTTCGTGGAAGTATTCCGGCGCTACTACGGACCTACCATGAACGCGTTCGAGGCCGCCGAACAAAGCGGCCGAGCTGCTCAGCTCTTGCGCGAGCTGGAGACGCTGTTCGAGGCCAAGAACACGAGCGCTGATCTGGCACGAACTTCGATTCCGGCGACGTTCCTGCGCGTCACCGTGAACGTGTGACCTGAACGCTTTGCGCGCCGAAACGACCCTTGCGGCCGGTGTTTTTTTCAGCGCTTCCGCTGGAGCATGCGCATGGGTCTTCGAGGCATGGTCGAAAGGGACGCATGCGCCCGCTGCCTGCTTGGTCCAATCGGGGCAGGCAGCGCAACCCGGCGGGCGCGTGCTATCTCCCGTCCGCCATGCCCGCTCCGCCCGTCACCGCGCCCTCCCAGACTCGCACCGATTCCGGTCGCGCGCGCATCGTCTTTCCGGACGAGTTGCCGATTTCGGCGCGGGTTCAAGATATCGCACGGGCGGTCGAGGCGAATCAGGTCGTGATCGTGGCTGGCGCCACGGGCTCCGGGAAGACCACGCAGCTACCGAAGATCTTGCTGGAGATGGGGCGCGGTACGGACGGTCTCATTGGCGTGACGCAACCGCGGCGCATTGCGGCCACCAGTGTCGCGGCTCGTGTCGCGAGCGAGCTTCAGTGTCAGCTGGGTCACGAAGTAGGCTACCAGATCCGTTTCGAAGAGCGCACGAGTCCGCGGACTTACGTGAAGTTCATGACGGACGGCATTCTGCTGGCGGAGATTCAGGGCGATCGCTTGCTGCGTCGCTACGATACTCTGATCATCGACGAAGCGCATGAGCGCAGCCTGACGATCGATTTCTTGCTTGGCTGGCTGAAGAGCATTTTGCCGGAGCGCCCCGACCTGAAGCTCTTGATCAGTTCGGCGACGATCGAGACTGAACGCTTCTCTGAATTCTTTGCGGGCGCGCCAGTGATCCAAGTCGAAGGGCGCACGTTCCCGGTCGAGGTGTTGTACGAGCCGCCGGAGCCGGAAGCAGAGCTGGCAGAAGCGGTGGCAAACGCCGTGGCTTCGGTGACTTCGTTGGATCCGCGTGGGGACATTTTGGTGTTCCTGCCCGGCGAGCGTGAAATCCGCGAAGCGGAGCGTGAGCTTGCGGGCAAAAAGCTGCGACACACGCAGGTGCAACCGCTGTATTCGCGGCTGTCAGCGGCGGATCAACGCAAGGTTTTCGCGAGCATCCCCGAGCGGCGCGTGATCCTGGCCACGAACGTGGCCGAAACTTCGCTCACGATCCCGGGCATCGTGTACGTCATCGATACCGGCGTGGCTCGGCTTTCGCGTTACGAATCGCGCACGGGTACGACGAGCTTGCACATCGAGGCCATTTCGCAGGCCAGCGCCGATCAGCGCAAAGGCCGCTGTGGGCGTGTGCGCGAGGGCATTTGCGTGCGTCTATACGACGAGGAGAGCTTCGCCGCGCGGCCGGCGTTCACCGACCCCGAGCTCAAGCGCACCGGTCTGTCCGGGGTCATCTTGCGCATGAAGGCGCTGTCGCTGGGTGACGTCGAAGATTTTCCGTTTCTCGATCCGCCGCACTCGCGGGCGATCGCCGAGGGCTATCGCGTGTTGCAGGAGCTCGGCGCATTGGACGAAGAGCGCAAGTTGACGGCGCTGGGCTTGCGTCTGGCGCGCTTTCCGGTGGACCCGCGGGTAGGGCGGATGATTTTGGCGGGCGTGGAAGAGGGCTGCCTCGCGGAAGTGCTGGTGCTCGCGGCGGCCCTCAACATTCAGGACCCGCGCGAGCGGCCGCGCGCAGCCGAGCAGAAGGCGGACCAGCTGCATCAGCGCTTTCGCGACGAGCGCTCGGATTTTCTGGGGTTGCTGAAGCTGTGGGCGTTCGTGCGCGAGGCCAAGAGCGTGGGCGAGTTACGGCGGCTGTGCAAGGGCAACATGCTCTCTTTCGTGCGCATTCGCGAGTGGGGCGAAGTGCACCGGCAGCTCGAGGACGTCGTCGAAGAGCTGCGCTTGGGCGCCGCCAAAGGCGCACGCAGGCCCGCTGGCAATTCCGCGGAGCTCGAGTTGCGCGTGCATCGCGCGTTGCTCACGGGCCTCTTGTCCAAGATTGGCCAATGGAACCCCGAACAGCGCGTGTATATCGGCGCCAAGCAAACCCGCTTCATGCTGCATCCCTCGTCGGCGTTGGCCAAGAAACCACCCAACTGGGTGATGGCGTTCGAGCTGGTCGAGACCAGTCAGCTGTTCGCACGCACCGCGGCCAAGTTGGATCCAGAATGGCTGGACGAGATTGGCGCCCACTTGCTCAAGCGCAGCTATTCCGATCCGCATTGGTCGGAGCGGAGCGCGCGCAGCTCGATCAAGGAGAACGCCACGCTCTTCGGCTTGCCCGTGTTTCGCGGCCGCAGCGTCGACTATGCCACGGTCTCGCCGGGGCGAGCGCGGTTGATGTTTCTGGAGCACGCGCTCGTGCGCGGTGAGTATCGCTCCAAGGGCGGGTTTCAAGAACACAATCGCAAACTCCTGCAAGAGGTCGCGCGGCTCCGCGATAAAGCGCGTCAAAGCGACTTGCTGGCCGATGACGAAGCGCTACTCACCTTCTTCGAGCAGCGCGTGCCGGAACAGGTGGTCAACGGCAAGACCTTCGAAGCGTGGCGAGAGAAGGCCGAAGCGAAGCAGCCAGACCTGTTGCGGCTCGCTTTGACGGACGTGCTCACGTTCGAGCAAGGGCTCTTGCCGGAGCATTTTCCGGACAGCATCGAGCTCTACGGCGCCCAGGTTCCCGTTGCCTATCGCTTCGATCCGAGCGCGGATGACGACGGCATCACGCTGTCTTTGCCCTTGCCGCTCTTGCTGCAGCTCGAGCCGGGGGAGCTCGATTGGACCATCCCCGGTTGGCACGTCCAGAAGCTCACGGCGTTGCTCGGCGAATTGCCGCGCGCGCTTCGGCGCGAGCTCGGTTCCATCCCGGAGCTTGCGGCAAGGGTCGGAGCAAAGCTCGTCCCGTTTCAGGGTGCGCTCTTGCCCGCGCTTTCGCGCGTGGTTTCCGCAGAAGCCGGAGTCGAGGTGCCGGAAAGCGCTTTTCGCTTGGAAGCAGTGCCGCCCTACCTGCGGCTCACTTGCCGGGTCGTGGGCGAGGCCGGGCGCACGCTCGCGCAGAGCCGCGACGTGGCGGCGCTGATTCAGCAGTACGGTGGCCATGCGCGTGAAGCCCTGCGTCGCTCGGCGCCGGTCGAGTGGGAACGCTCGGGCATCACCAGTTGGGATTTCGGCGAGCTGCCGCTGTTCGTCGTGCGGCGTGTGCTGGGCAGCGAGCTGCGCGCGTATCCGGCGCTCATCGACCAGGGAAAATCCGTCGCTTTGAAGTTGCTCGAGAACGAGGCGGCGGCGGCAGCTGCGACGCGGCTCGGCATTCGGCGGCTCCTGGCACTGTCAGCGCAGCGCTCGCTTTCGGTCTACGAAAAGCGTTGTCCGCCGCCGTTTGCGCTACACCCCTTCGGGTGTCACGAAGCGCGTCACGCCGCGCTGCTGACGCCGCGCGCGGAAATCGAGGCGTTTCGCGAGTCGTTCTCGGCGCGAGTCGTCGAAGAAGCCTTCGGCTGCGCTGAGGGCGCCGAGCTGCCGCGCAGCAAAGCCGCGTTCGATGCGCTGCTGGCGCAGGGCACGCCGCGCATTGCGGCCGCCTTCAAGACCCTCGAACGTGCGACGCTGGCGGTTTCGGCGGAGCTGCAAGCGACGTTGCGCGCGCTCGAGAGCGCCGCCAAGCACCCGAGCGCGACCGCGGCGAGCTCGGAAATTCGCGCCCAGCTCGCGCAGCTCTTCCCGCCCGAGCTGATCGAAACCGTCCCGCTCGCGCGGCTCGAACAATTCCCCCGCTATCTGCGGGCCGCCCAGGCGCGCCTCTCGCGGGCGATCGCCGACCCCCGGAAGGACGCCGACAAGCTCGCGCCTTTCGCCCCATTGTGGGCGACGTTCTTGGCGCGTCAGAACGCGATCAGCGACCGCAGCTCGGCGCGTGCGCTGCGCTGGGCGTTCGAAGAACTCAGAGTCGCGATCTTTGCGCCCGAATTGCGACCGGCCGTGCCGGTCACCGTGGCGAGTCTCGGCCAGGCTTTGGCGCAGCTCCGCTAGCGATGGCTGTGCGCCGATTCGAGCCCGACCAGCGCTGACAACAATGGCTGCGCGACATCGCGGACTCCGACGCACACGGTGCCGCACATGGGCGCTGCGGCACGCGCGATACTCGCCGTTGTACGTGCACGCGGCCAGCAACGAGCGCTCCGACTGCGCCTTCGAGCGTGTCGCGGTGTCGAGCCCGCGCTGCTGTTGGAAGCCATGGTTGCGCTCCCTCCGCAAGCCATGGACGCGGGCAGAACATCCCGGCACACGGCGGCTCACTTCCGAGTCCTGCGTTGGCTATCGCTGACATGGCTCAGGCCTGCACACGGTGAGGCCCCGGCGCGCGGCTGGGGCGTGTTGAACCCCCCCCAAGAAAAAGGTCAATGGTGCACGCGATCGCGCTCACTGACTGCGCACTTCGCTGTTTGAATCGGGCCATGTTTGTCGGTGCGCGGATTGGCGCGACCAGTGCGCCAATCCGTGCTCAGCTCGCCAATCACGGAGTACGAAAGATAGGGATTCTCTGGCGCAATGGTCTCTTCGCGCTATCGTGGGTTGATGGCTGAGGCCGGCATGAGTGCCAATCAGCTCCCGCTCGCGTTTCCAGAGTCGAAGCGGCGCGGGGGTGCGCGGCGTGGCGCGGGTCGTAAAGCGCGGGCTGCGCATTTGCGGCAGACGCCGCATCGCGCGCGACCAGCGCACCGCAAGGCGCACCCGGTGCATATCACTCTGCGTGCCGGGATCGGCTCGTTGCGAAAGCAGCGGGTAGCGCGCACGCTGCTCGCCCTCACCCAAGAAACTCACTCACCCAAGATCTCCCAAGAAACTCAAAACAGGGGCGCTTTCTGCCTCGAAACGCCGCTCCTCTCGGGCCACGACCGCTGTTGGCGGAGCCCGAGTTTCTGGTGCAGCAGGTCTGAGCCGGCTTCGAGACTGTTTTCTTGGGGGTCAGCACGCCCGAGCCGCACTCTGGAGCCTCACCGTGGACAAGCCTTCGACTTGGTCGTGCCATGTGCAGCAGAGCGCGCGGGTTTGGGCGCGCGACCCCTTCATGAAGGAAGCATCACCCGCCGCGTTTGGTCCGTTTCAAAGCCGGATCTGCGCAGCTCCGGCTTGCACTGCCGCTAGCACCGCCTACCGCCTACCGCCCACCCCGCGCCCTCTAGCGAGCTAGGGCGGGTGCGGTCGGTGGGGTGCTGGAACGTTCGCGCACGGCGCTGCGCAGGGTCGTGATGACGTCGTCGAGGTTTACGGGTTTTACGAGGAAGCGATCGGCACCGAGCGATGACAAGAGCTTCCATTCTTGTGGGCCGCCGGAGGCCGTCATCACGATGATGGGCACGTTTTGCGCTTCTGGTCGGGAACGCAGCAGGGCGGTCACGGCCACGCCGTCCAAGATCGGCATTTGCAGATCGATCATCACGACGCTGGCCGCTTTCTGGTCGAAAGCATTCACCAGATCGCCGCCGTTTTCCACGCACACGATGTCAGCGTCGGGGAACTCCATGTTCAGTTTGAGCGCGAGCAAATCGCGGAAGTCACGGTCGTCCTCGGCCACCAGGATGCGTACCGGCTCGACGCTGGACGCGCGCGCTTCCTTCAAGGCGCGACGAAACAAGTCGACCGAAGCGTAGCGGTCCGCTGGTTTTTTCCGCAGTGCGGTCATCAGCACTTCGTCGAAGGCCGGTGGCAGCCCAGGACGACGACGGCTGGGCAGCTCCGGCTCTTCGGTGGCATGCCGAACCATCACTGCCAGGGCGCTGCGACCTTCGAAGGGAACATTCCCGGTCAACATCTCGTAGGCCATGCAACCGAGCGCGTAAATGTCGCTGCTCTTGCTCGCCACCCGATC
>DASSMT010000071.1:0-21687 GCA_035688655.1 Polyangiaceae bacterium
GGTCGGTGAGGATGTCGCGTTTGGCCCCGAGCAGCTCGGCTGCCCGCGCGCCGAGCTCGAGCAGCGCGTGGCTCGTGCACTGGCACAGGTCGGCTTGGCCGGGTTCGAGCGGCGTGTGCCGCAGCAGCTGAGCGGCGGGGAGAAGAAGCGCGTGTGCCTGGCTGGGCTGCTCGCTTACGAGCCCAGCATCCTGGCGCTCGACGAGCCGAGCGCGGGCCTAGACCCGCGCGGCCGGCGTGAGTTGATCGAAATCCTCGCAGGCTTATCGATCACGCGCTTGATCGCCACCCACGATCTGGCGTTGGTCGCAGAGCTGTGTCCGCGTGCGCTGCTGCTCGACGGCGGCGCACTGGTCGCGTCTGGGCCGAGCAAACAGCTCCTTTGCGACGACGCGCTGATGAGCGCCCACGGCCTCGAGTATCCGAGCCGCGATCTGCCACCCCACCTGCTCGCGCCCGAAAGAGCCAGTTGAGAACCGGCCGTTCAGTCATGGCTTTGGGCGACGACTGCTAGCGACGAGCTTTGGCTTTCTTGGCTGGCTTTGCGGCCGGCCGTTTGATGTTCACCTTGATCACTGGCGCGGCCGCCGGCGGATGCGGATGCGCGTGGGCGTGCGCGTCAGGGTGCGAGTGGGGATACGGGTGGGAATGCGGTTCGAGACCCTCGTGCTGGTGCAGGCGCCGACCGGTGTTGCTGAGCTCCAATGAATTCTCGGCGACGTATTCCGCGCCGCCTTGAATGACCCCGCGCGTGCCGAGCATCCGCCCGGTCACCTCTTTCAGGTGGTCGGAGCGGCCACGCATGACGATCACTTCCAGACAGTGCTCGTGATCCAGGTGCACGTGCATGGTGGAGCGCACCGCTTCGCCCAAATCATGCTGCAGGCTGGTGAGCCGCTCGGAAAGCTCTCGCACGTGGTGGTTGTAGACCAGGGTCACCGCGGCAAAGGCGGGCACGCCTTTGTCGAGCGCGGTGCGCCCGAGCTCGGCGCGGGTGAGGTCCCGCAGCAGCTCCGAGCGGTTGCAGCCACGAAGCTCGGCCAGCGCGTCGAGCTGCTCGATCAGGCTCGATTCCATGGCGACCCCAAAGCGAACCAGGTTGTCCTTCATCCGGCCCACAGTGTACCACTTGGTACGTGAGGCTCTTGCCGCTTAATAACGGCGCTTCACGTTTGCGAGCTGACTGTGACGGGTGTGCGGCACAGACGCCGAAGCACCGCGCGAGTGGGGCGGACGGGGCGGCGGATAGGCCAGCGCCGACAAACAATTGTGAGCGTGTGAAGGGCAAGCCGAGTAACCTTAGGAGCTGATTATGGTCGAGGTGCGCTTGAGTCGCTTGTGCGCTGCATTGGCGTTGGTTTGGGTCTGTGCGAGCTTTCTATTGGCTTCCTGCGCCACGCCCGAGTTCAAATTCGTCGACTCGAATCGGCCGCCCCACTGTCAAAATCAGCAGCGGGACGAAGGCGAATCGGATGTCGACTGTGGCGGCATGTGCGCGCCGTGTGCGCTCACGCTGCGCTGCAACTCTGCGACCGATTGCCGGGAGGGCGACTGTATCGACGGCGTTTGCCAGGCTGCGACGTGCAACAACGGCACTCAGGACGGAAGCGAGACCGACACCGATTGCGGTGGTGGCGCGTGCAAGGGCTGCCCCGTGGGCGGTGCCTGCAACGACGGCTTGGATTGCCAGAGCGGGGTGTGCGGTGAGGCTGGTTGCGCGGAGCCGACCTGCGGCGACAGAGTCACGAACGGCAACGAGAGCGACATCGATTGCGGCGGGCTGGATTGCCCGAGTTGTGTCGCTGGTCAGAAATGCCTGGTCCCATCCGATTGCGTCGGCAACGATTGTAGCAACGGCAAATGCGCGCTGTCGTGCGGCGCGGGCACGGGCAACTGCGACACCGATCCCACCGACTGCGAGACGAACCTACGCACGGACGCCGAGCACTGCGGCGAGTGTGCGATCGCTTGTTCGTTGCCTCATTCCAGCCCCAGCTGCGTGGGCGGCATGTGCAGCGCGGACCACTGCATCGCGCCGTTCGCCGATTGCAACAGCAAGGCCGAAGACGGCTGCGAGGTGGACACCAGCACCGACGTCGAGCACTGCGGCGGGTGCAATGCCAAGCCCTGTCCGGCGCTGAATGCTGAGGCCTACTGCGAAGGCGGCAAGTGCGGCTTCAACTGCGCCGACAACTTCGAAGATTGTGACGGCAAACCCGGCAACGGCTGTGAGAGAGACGTCAGCCGCGACATCAACAACTGTGGCGGCTGCGGCAAAGTGTGCAGCGCCAGCGCGGGCAAGACCGCCTGGTGCCGCAATGGGCAATGCGGCGAGACCACATGCGCCGCGGGTCGCGGCGATTGCAACGGCAATCCCGACGACGACCCCGATCACGGCGGCTGCGAGACCGATCTACTCACGGACGTCACCAGCTGCAACGCTTGCGGTAGCGTGTGCGGCGTCTCCGGCGGCGAGCCGCAATGCTCGGCCGGAGTCTGCTCGATCAAGTCTTGCTCGTCGGGCATGGATGATTGCAACGGCAAGTACGAAGACGGCTGCGAAACCAGAACCGACACGGACCTCACCAACTGCGGTGCCTGCGGGAAAAAGTGCACCGTCACCAACGGTACGGCGGTCTGCGTGGACGGCACGTGTCAGGCACAAACGTGTACGGCCCCATACGCGGACTGCAACAACAACGGCAGCGACGGCTGCGAGACCAACACCACGACCAGCCAGACGCATTGTGGCGCCTGCACTGGCAACGCGGTGAATTGCGACACGGCGTTCCCCCATGCCGTCGGGAAGTGCGAGAACAGCGTCTGCACGAAAAAGGCCTGCGCGACCGGCTATGACGACTGCGACAGCGTGGAGAGCAACGGCTGCGAGTCGAATCTCAATACCGACGCCAACAACTGCGGCACGTGCAAGAAGGCCTGCTCCGGCGCGGGCGCGGCAGGGCCGAACTGCTTTGGCGGCGTGTGCTCTCCGATGTGCACAGGGGGCATGCTCGTCTGCTCCGGCAACCCAGACAACGGTTGCTTGATCAATTCCGCGACCGACGAGAACAACTGTGGCGGGTGCGGCCCGAATGCCCAGTACGTTTGCGACAACAGTGCGAACGCCCACCTCGGTGCTCAGGGCAACCAATGCCAGAGCGGCAAGTGCAAGCCGCAGTGCGACACCACGAACTTCTATGCGGACTGCGACAGCAATCCGAACAACGGCTGCGAAAAGTCGGTCGCCACGGACGTCAACAACTGCGGTGGCTGTGGGGCAAACTACACCTGCGCCAACATCAACGTGAACAGCGCCCCGACCTGTGCCAGCGGCAAGTGCAAGTTCGACTGCAAAGCCGGTCTAGGGGCATGCGGTGCGCCTTCCGAGGGCTGCGCCACGCCCCTGGGCACCGTGAATGATTGCAAGGCGTGCGGCGACGCGTGCATGGGGGCGACTCCGTTCTGCACCGCTGGCGGTTGTTCGGGGCACCTGGACATCGGCGTGGTGGGTACGCCGGTCTCGGCGACGGCTTCGTTCCAAAGTGGCGGGATCCCCAAGTTGAGCGCCGCGCATACGCTCACCAACTCCAAAGCCGCCGGGCGCTATCGCATCCTGCTGGTTGCTGTGACCGCTACGGAAGCGTACTTCACCACCACCAAGACCGTCCTGTACGGTCCCAGCGCCAATCCCAACATCGTCATGCATCGGGCGGTCGAGTCGAAGGCGGGCGGGTCACCGGGGTCGTATGCCGCCATCTACTACCTCTTGGATGACGAGCTTCCGATCAACGCCGGGGCCTATGCTGTCTCGGTGCAGTTCAGCGCGGGCACCCAGACCGGTGCCGGATCCTTCGCGGTGAGTGAGTTCCAAAACGTGCAACAGACCCCGAGTCCGTTCGTGGCCACGCCCTCGAACACGGATACTTCAGGCTGCGGCAATCCATCCATTCGCTCGGTCCCGCTGAACTTCAGTCAAGCCGGCAGTTTCGGCTATGTGGCGCTGAGCGCCCGTCAGGGTTCGAACGCCAGCGTGGTTGCCGGTACCGTGACCGAAACCATGTACAAGCAGCAGCCCGAGCCAGGCCCCATGTCGGCCTTGGCCGGCTACGTGGGCCCAATCAACGGCAACGCAACGCCTTCCTGGAACATCTCTACCTGCACGAATAGCGCAGGCGCAGGTGTCGTTTTGAAACGCGTCGGAGACTGAACGCGGCGCACCAGGGCCACGAACTGGTCGGATTTCGCCGGGTCTCGTGCGGCTTGGGCAAAAGCGCGCATCGAGATTGGAGCGCCGCGCACACAGTGGGGTATAGTGGCCCAATGGCGGCCTGTCGCATTCTTCTCGCCGACGACGACCCTGCCGTGCACCGCATGGTGCAGCGAGTCGCCACGGACTTTGGTCATGAGCTCTTGCAGGTCAGAAAAGGCGTGGCGGTCGTGGCCATGGCGCTCGAAGCCAAGCCGGATTTGATCGTGCTCGACATTGGCTTCCCCGACGCAGACGGGCGAGACGTGCTGGCAAAGTTGAAGGGCGACCCGCGCACGGAGTCGATCCCGGTACTGGTGTGGTCCGGTCGCCACGATCTGGACAGCGAGCGCCGCATCGCGATCTCGCTCGGCGCCGAAGACTACGTCGAGAAGACCGATGCTCAATTGCTGATGCGCAAGATCGAACGCTTGCTGCTGCGACTCCAGGAAGAGGGTCACTCCTGAGGTGGCCCGCTCGGCGCTCGCTGGCTCACGCGTCCGCTGAACGCGCACGCCAGAAAGTCGGGCGCCAGTAGTAGAGGGTCGTCGCGTCTTCCGGCCAGGGAGCGCTGTCGTCTGGTCCCTCGAACGAGTCGGAGTCTTGGATCGGACGCCAGGACGAATCGAGCGGTTCTTGCTCGGTCGCGGGCCGCACGTCGCCGACGAAGCGTTCCTCGATCGCGCCAAATTTTTTGATGTTTCGTTGAGCCTCGAGCAACGAGACCTCGTTCTTGGCGCCGCCCAGTGAAGGCCAGCGGAGCTGGGTCAAATCGTCCTCCCACAGGCAGACCAGGCAAATGTCGTCCGAACCCGGAGCTTCGTCGAAGACCAAGTGGCCACAAGCAGGACAGGGATAGCGATGTTCGGTCATGGGCGCGCGCAGCATAGCGCGATCCGGGGCGTGTGCCGCTTGGGGTCGGTGGGGGGGCTGTGCAACACTCAGCCCCCGTGCAAGAGCAGCTCGAACCCATTCTGTTCGTGATCGCGGTGGGATCAGCGGTCGCGATCGCCGCCAAGCGGATCGGGGTGCCGTACAACGTGGCTTTGGTGCTCGTGGGGGCCGCGCTGGTTTTCATGCATGCCTTGCCCATCACGCCCATGGATCCGCAAGTGATCCTGATCGTGTTTCTGCCCATCCTGGTGTTCGAAGCGGCGCTCTTCACCGATGCAACCGGGCTGCGTCAGGCACAGCGTCCGATTCTGGCCTTGGCTGCCCCCGGCGTGCTTTTGTCGCTACTGGCCACGGCCGCTGTCGCGACTTGGGTTCTAGCTCTGCCGTTCGGGGCGGCATTGCTCCTCGGGGCGCTGTTGTCCATCACCGACACGGTGAGCGTGCTGCTCGCCTTTCGCAGCGTGCGGGTGCCGCACCGGCTGGCCGCGATCATGGAAGGCGAGAGCCTGTTCAACGACGGCACTGCGTTGGTGCTGGTCGCCGTATCGACCGCGATCTTGAAGCAGGGACACCTGGATCTCGGCCACGCGGCTCGCGCACTTTTGATCGCGATCTTCGGTGGTATCGCCTTGGGCGCGGCATTCGGCGCTCTGGGCGCGATCGTGCTCAAGAAGACGCCTGACAATTTGACGGCGATCTTGGCGTCTTTGGTGATGGTCTTCGGCACCTCTTTGGCCGCCGAGCGCGTGCATGCTTCGCCGGTGATTGCGGTGGTGGTGGTGGGCATGTTCGTCAGTCGCGCGGCGCGCGATGCGCTCGGTCCGTCGCGTGTGCTCTCCTTGCATGGTTTTTGGGAGACCGCAGGCTTCATCCTCAACGTCTGGATCTTCTTGCTCGTCGGCATGCAGCTCCGCACCGAGCTCTTGGTGCAAGAGGCGGGCACGGTGGTGCTGGCGCTGATCGCGATGCACGCGGGCCGGGCCGTGGCAGTTTACGGCTGCTTTGCCGTGCTGCGCGCGCTCGGCGCGGAGAACGTGCCGACGCGCTGGCAGCACGTGATGGTGTTCGGCAACATCAAAGGCGCGCTGTCCATGGCCGCCGTGTTGGCGCTGCCGGCCTCGCTGGCTTTTCGCGAACGACTGATCGCAGTCGTGTTCGGTGTGACGTTCGTCACCTTGGTCACGCAGGGATTGCCGTTCCGGCGGGTGTTGGTCTGGCTCGGCGTGCAGGTGCAGTCGCAAAATACCGGCGCCGAGCTGGCGCGCGCGACGTTGATCAGCGCCCGCCGCGGTCAGACCGAGCTCGACACCTTGCTCGACGAAGGCGTCTTGTCACGCAAGCAACACGCCGAGCGCTGGTCGGCGTTTCAGCGTCAAATCATCGCCGCCGAGCAAGTGATTCGCGCTCCGAACGCACAGAGCGAACCGGATCACTTGTCCGATCTGGCGGTGCTGACCGGTCAAAAAACGGCCCTGATGGACGCCGCGCGGCGTGGCATCATCAGCAGCGAGACTGCGGAGGCGCGCGCCGCCGAGCTGGACACGGAAATCGTGGCAGCTGCACTGCCAGACAAAGGAGAACACTGAATGCGTATTCTGATCGCGGGCGCTGGTCGAGCCGGCCTGAGCGTCGCGGGCTACCTGACGAGCGCCGGCCACCTGGTCACGGTCATCGATCGCGATCCATTGGTGTGCGCGCGCGCCAAGGATCAGCTCGGTATCGTCGCGCTCGTGGGAGATGCAGCCGATTCGGCGATCTTGACCGAGGCCGAGGTGAGCCACGCCGAAGCAGTGGTCGCCATGCTGCACCGTGACGCAGACAACCTCGCGGTGGCCTCGCTGGCCAAACTCGCGCATGTGCCGCGCGTTATGGTTCGCATGCGCGATCCGGAATACCGCCAGGTGTATCTCGCCGCGGGGGTGACCCGCATCTTGTCCGAAACGGAGATCTTCATCGGCTCGCTCGCGGCAGCAATCGAACACGAAGCCGTGCTGCACGCGATGCTGCTCGGCAACGGCGAAGCGGTCGCGTTCGAGATCGTGATCCCGAGCACCAGCCGCGTCGTGGGCCGCACCGTGAGCGAGATCGCCGCCTTGCCGGAGTTCCCAAAATCTTGCGTGTTTGCCGGCATCTATACCCGGGAAGGCGCAGTCATTGGTCCGCGCGGCGCGAGCGTGATCGAAGGCGGCATGACCGTGCTGATCGTCTCGCTGCGTAGCGAAATCAGACAGACCCTGGCTCTCTTGATCGAACAGTGAGACCGCTCTGGCATCTCGTGGCTGAAAGAACCACCCATCCGCAATTGCAAAAGCTGTTCGTGCACGAATTGCTTTTTGAATTTGGTTGATGGTCACGCGCCACGTCGAACCGCGTCGCAGCCTTCGGCGTCGCAGCTCGACGGAGAGGAAGAGAACGACGCCGAGTGCGGCAGCTTTGCTACGTGCCTTCCCCTCGACCGAAATCGAGCGTGCGGCGAACCGCCTCTCAGGGCGAGGCGCCACAGCGCGACCCTAGAAATTCCGCACAAAAGCGCCAAATCGCGCTCGGCACGCGGCTTGCTCTGCTTGGTCTGAAGAGACAGCGGATGGTGAGCGAAAGGACCTCAGCGTCCGCTCGGATCAAATAAGGAGTCAGTCATGAGCAACGAGAGTAAGCGTGCGGAGGGCGTCGCAGAAGAGATTGGCGGCAAGATCAAAGGCGGCATCGGCAAGCTGATTGGCAACGAGCGCATGCACGCCGAAGGCAAGGCCCGGGAGCTGGAAGGCAAGGCCAAACAAGAAGCTGCCAAGGCTGCCGAACGCGCCAAAGGTCGCGTGGAAAAGGCCAAGGGTGCGGTCAAGAACCGCGTCGGCGCAGCGATCGACAACGAGCGCATGGAGGTCGAGGGCCGCGCGGAGGAACTGCGCGGTGAAGATCGCCAGAACGCGAATCGCAAAGCGTGAACGGCCGAGGGCCGCTTTCGCTGCCCAAAAAGCAAAGGCGCACCGAGCACTGGCTCGGCGCGCCTTTTGGCCATCTTCTGTCTAGCCATTGGCCAGTAGCGGCGGGCTGATGGCCGCCAGCCACCGGTGGCAGAGAAAGCTCAGCCGAGTTGCTTGGCAGCTTCGATCACGTGCTCCGCGGTCATGCCCAGGGCTTTCATGATCTCGCCACCGGGTGCGGACATGCCGAAGCGATCGATGCCCAGGGTGATGCCATCGAGGCCGACATAGCCGTCCCACGTGGACGTGACGGTGGCCTCGATCGAGATGCGCTTGCGGCAGGCCTTGGGCAGCACCTGCTCCCGGTATTCGGCCGGTTGGCGGTCGAAGCGGGAGAAGCAGGGAATGCTCACTACGCGCGTGCCCGTGCCGAGCGATTCGGCGGCCTTCAGCGCGTGCTGTAGCTCACTGCCCGCTGCGAGCAAGATCAGCTTCAGCTCCGTGGTCTCTTTGCGTGCAATGTAGCCGCCCTTGATCGCGCCTTCGCGGCGTTCAGCGGCCGGGATTTGGCTCAACAGCGGCACGGCCTGGCGCGAGAGTGCGAGCAGGGTGGGGCCATCCGTGCGATCCAACGCGGCCGCATAAGCGCCCGCGGTTTCTTCCGGATCCGCGGGACGAATCACGTCCAAGTTCGGGATCACGCGCAAACCGGGCACGGTCTCGACGGGTTCGTGGGTCGGGCCGTCTTCACCCACGCCCACGCTGTCGTGCGTGAAGATGTACAGCACCGGGAGGTGGCTGAGCGCGGCCAGGCGGATCGAGGCGCGGCAATAGTCGGCGAAGACCAAGAACGTCGCGCCGCTCGGCCGGAAGATGCCGTGACAGGCAATGCCGTTCAAGATGCCGCACATGCCGTGCTCGCGAATCCCGAAGCGGATGTTGCGACCGCTGCGATGCGCGGGCGTGAAGTCGTCGTCTCCGGTCTTGAGGTCACCGATGTAGTTGAGCGTGGAGCCGTACAGATCTGCGCTTCCGCCGATCAGCAGCGGCAGCTTCGCCGCGAGCGGCTGGAGCACGTCTTGACCGGCTTTGCGCGTCGCGATCTTGGTCGATTCGGGGAACTGGGGCACGGCGGCCAAGAGCTCGGCGATCGGCGGGGTCTTGTGGGCGGTGTCCTTGGCCAGCGTGTGCAGCGACGCGCGCGAGGTTCCGAGCAGATTGGCGAGCTCCGGATTCTTCGCTTGCCACGCTTTGAACGTGCCGAGCCAGGCTTCGTAAGCCGCGTTTTGCGTCTGTTTGTGCTCGGCAAAGTAGGCTGCCACCTCGGGCGAGATGTAATAGTGCTCGTCCGGAAGGCCGAGCCCTTTGCGCGCTGCCTCCGCGAACTTGGCGCCGCCCTCACCGTGCGCTTTCTGCGTTCCGGCGACCTCGGGGATGCCCTTGCCGATCAGGGTCTTGGCGATGATCAACTGCGGCTTGCCACTGCCGGCCGCTTTGGCGCGCTGGAACGCGGCGTAGAAAGCGTCGAGCTCGTGGCCGTCGACGGTTTGCACGTCGAAGCCGATCGCCTCGAAACGCTTGGCGGTGTCTTCGTTCTGCGAAGCGCTGGCCATGGCGTCGAGCGTGACTGCGTTCGCGTCGTAAATCAGAATCAGATTGTCGAGCTGCTGGTGACCGGCGACAGCCACCGCTTCCATCGCTACGCCTTCTTGCATGCAACCGTCGCCCGCGAGGCAGACGATGTGATGATCGAAGATGGTGTGCTCTTTGGTGTTGAAGCGTGCCTCGGCCATCTTGGCCGAGATCGCCATGCCCACGGCGTTCGAGATGCCCTGCCCGAGGGGGCCGGTGGTGGTCTCGATGCCGCTCGGCGCGTGCGTGAGCTCGGGGTGGCCCGGGGTCTTGGAGCCCATTTGGCGGAAGCGCTTGACCTCTGCCAAGGGCACCTCGGCGTAGCCGGCCAGGCACAACCAGCCGTACAAGAACATCGAGCCGTGGCCCGCGGACAGCACGAAGCGATCGCGGTTCAGCCATTCGGGATGATCGGGGCTTTGGACGAGCGCCTGGCCGAACAGCACGGCGCCGATCTCGGCACAGCCGAGCGGCAGGCCCAAATGCCCACTTTGGCTGGCGTGCACCGCGTCGATGGCGAGGCCTCGAGCAATGGTGGCGGCCTGGGCGAGTACGTCTTTGCGAAGCGTCATGGTGCCCGAGACCTAACCCGAAGCCGCGCGCGCTTCACTCATTTTTACGAATCGGCCATCTCGTACTGGTTTGTGCGACGATCTCGCCGACAACCGGGTTACGGCGCGCAAATTTCACGATCGTATGTGCGCAGCAGCGCGAGCGCGACTGCGGCGATCACCGGCCCGATGATCAACCCCAGCAAACCGAACACCTCCAGACCGCCGAACAGTGCAATGAAGGTGACCAGCGTCGGCACGTGACCCTGCCCGCCGACCAGCAGCGGCCGGATCACGTAGTCCGACAAGCCGACCACGACCAGGCCTCCCCAGAGCAGCGTGAACACCCCCGCGCCCACGCGGTCCATGAACATCAGACCGACGCCCACCGGGAGCCAGACCAAGAGTGTGCCCACCGCCGGGACCAAGGAGCAGATAGCCGTCAGGGTCGCAAGCAGGGCGACATCGTAAACGCCGGCGATGGAGTAGCCGATGCTGGCCAGCACGCCTTGCGCGAGGCCCGTCAACATCGTGCCGATGAATACCTCTTTGCCGACCTTTTGAAACTCCCACAACACCACGCGGGTATGTTTTGGATGGAGCGGCAGCATGCGCTCGGCGCGCGCCAAGATCTCCGGCCAATGTCGCAGCACGAAAAACGTGGTCATCACGGTGAAGAAGAGCGTCAGTGCGCCGCCCATGGTCGCGCCGGCAATCACTCCCAAGGATTGTGCCAACTCGGCCGCTGACTCTTCGGCGAATGCCTGCGCGCGTTCGGTCAGATTGAGCGGTCCGAACGGGAGTGCCCCACTGAGGCTCTCGAGGTGCTGCATCAATTTCAAGTACGTGCCCCGCGGTTGGAACCCGGCCGCGAGTCGCTGCGCCGCGGTCGCAGCGCGAATCACCACGAAGTACAAGATCCCGAACAAGCCGCCCAGCATGGCCAAGCCGGAGGCGGAAGCGAGCCCGGCGGCGACCAGCGTTTTTCGCTTCCAGCGCTGGCAGAGTCGCTCGTAAGCACCGAGCAGCGAAAACGCCAGCAGCGTGCCCAAGAACAACCCCGAGGACACGGGAGCTGCCAGCACGACCAACGCGGCGACCGCGACCAGCGCAGAAACTCCCAGCGCTCGTCGTTGGCCTGGCGATGACGGCGTACTCCGCGGAGGGTCGGGGATGATACTCATCGGCAGCTCTCGGAATCGGCAAGGAAGTTCGACGGCGCGAGCTTCACCTTCAATGCTGCGATTGGCAAGTGAAGCACTCGCTGCCCGTGGCCGTGCAACCGTCGCGCATGACGCAGCTGCCGAGCTTGCCCGGCGCGAACTCACAGCGGTCTCCGAACTTGCTGCACGGCGGCAAGCCCGCGCTCCGCTGCTCGTGAGCTCCAGTCTTGCCGGGACAGCCAGTGACGCCGAGACTCAGGCTGATGGTGGCGAAGAGCAGAAACAGTGCCGAGGACCGCCGCATCGCCCCGAGCCTATCACCTCGAGCGCTGGTTCGCTTTGGGCCCTTTGCCCGCTGGGCGAGGCGATTTGGTACAGCCTTCGAAGGCCGCTCGAGACCTTCGCGATCAGCTGAACAGCTCCGAGACCGAGCGGCCGTCGTGAATGTGGGTGATGGCCGTGGCGATCTGGGGCGCGAGCGACAAAATCTCGATCTTGGGTGAGCGTTTCGCGGGCGGGATTGGGATCGTGTTCGTGACCAAGAGTCGCGTCAGGCGCGACGCGGCCAGTCGCTCCACGGCTTTCCCGGACAGCACGGGGTGAATGATCGCGGCAGAAACCGAGCGCGCGCCGCGCTCGAGCAGAAACTCCGTCGCGCTGAAGATGGTGCCGCCGGTCGCGATTTCGTCGTCGACCAACAAGCAATCTTTACCGATGATGTCGCCGATGACGTGCGCCGCCCGCGCGTTCTCGTCGTCGCCCGAGCGCCGCTTGTCGATGAAGGCGAGCGGCAAGTGCAACCGTTGCGCGAAGCGACCGGCGTCTTTGGCTTCGCCCACGTCTGCGGCGACCACGACCGTGTTCGAAATGTCGCCTTGCTTGAGGCGCTCACAGATCGCCGGCACCGCCGTGAGCTGGTCGGCGGGGTTCGAGAAGAAGCCCTGGATCTGGGGTGAATGCAGGTCGATCGTGAGCACACGGTTGGCGCCCGAGGTCGCCAACAAATCAGCCATCAAACGAGCCGTGATGGAAATGCGCGGTTCGTCCTTTTTGTCGCTGCGTGCATACGGAAAATACGGAATGACCGCGGTGACGCGTTGCGCAGAGGCATGGCGCAGGGCATCGAGCATGATCAGCAGCTCCATGATGTGCTCCGAGAGTGGGGAGCACGCGGTCTGCACCACGAACACGTCCTGCTCGCGTACGTTTTCGTCGATTTTTATCTTCAGATTTTCGTTCGAAAAGCGAACCGTGTGGGATAGTCCGAGCGGTATCGCGAGGTGGTGGCAAATTTCCGCGGCCAGCTCCGGGTGCGAGGCGCCTGCGAATACTTTGAGATTGCTCGGGGTTCCGCTCATGCGGCCTTTTCTACCGTACGCGCCTCCGGGTTCGGGAACAAATCGAAAGGATGCCTCGTCGACTGGGCGTTTCATGCAGGGTGCGCTAAGTTTGAGGCAGAAGGAAACCGCCCCCATGCGCCGCTGGTCGATGCTGCCACTGGTCTTTGCCGTCGCTTTGATTGCGCTCCCTGGCACTGCTTCCGCTCAGCACAGCTTCAGCGGTGGTCGCGGCGGCGCGCACAGCTTCGGCGGTCACTACGGTGGCGGTCACTACGGCGGTGGTCATTACGGCGGTGGTCACTACGGCGGGGGCCATTACTATGGCGGCTCGCATTACAGCGGCGTTCGTGTCGGCGTGGGCATCGGCGTGGGCGTCGGCGCGCGCGGCTACTATCCGTACAGTGGGAACCACTACTACGGCGGCTATGTCGGCGGCCACTACTACCACGGCGGCCCCGTCCACGTGTCGCACGTGCACGTCTACTATCCCTCCGGTGCGTATTACGCTCAGCCCTATTGGGGTCGCGGCTTCTGGGGCTGGTACGGCAGTTCTTGGGTTTGGTACAGCGGTCCGTGGTGGACCACGCCCGCATATCCGGGCTGGGTTTGGATCGCTCCGCAATGGGTTTGGGACGGCTCACAATGGGTGTGGAAGGCGGGCTATTGGATTCCCTACGGCTGATCTCGGCGAGCGCGGCAGCTTTGGTCTTGACGAGCGCCCTGGCGAGCACTGCCGGCGCTGACTCCCCGCAGCCCGTCGGTGACTGCGCTTCCGTCACCGCCAGTGCCCGCTTCAAGGGCGATGGCTATCGCCACGTCGTCACTCTGAGCAACGGTTGTCGGCAACCCGTGACGTGTGAAGTGTGGACCGACGTCGATCCGACGCCGCACTACACGCTACAAGCCAATCCGGGCAAGACCGCGGAAGTCATCATCCGCAATGGCTCGCCCGCGAGTGAAGTGCATGCCGGTAAGCTGTGCCGCTTCACTCGCTAATCCGGATTGGCGGTCATCGAGTTTGCAGGGTGGAAGTGGCCGAGCCCCGGGCTACGCGACGGCCACCACCGCTCCGAGCCCGCTTGCCCAAGAAAAATTGGAAGAGCGACGGAGACCAAAAGGCAATTGGATGCGCCCAGTGGAGACCGTCGTTTTCCCGGTTCAATGAACTCATTTCAGCGGACCGCTCGGAGTGATGCTGCTCGACGGCGGCTTCACGGGTAGCAGTGGACGCATCATTTCGTGGTCTTCATGCTCGAGGATGTGGCAATGCCAGACGTAGCCCGGTTCGACGGTGGGGTCGAATCGGAACGGATTGTCTACGGTGGTGTCTGCTTCTGGTTCCTGGGGTGCCCAGCGCACGCGGATGCGGATGACCGTGCCGGCTGGCACGCCCACGGTGTCCTTCCAACCGGTCTCGGTCGCCATGGGCGCCGCTTGCGCGCCCGTGTAGTATTTCTCCAGAACAGGGATAGCAATGGTGGGGTGCGGAAGGGGCAACTCGCTGCCATTCGCCGCGGTCCAGGCGGCTTGGTAGCTGTCCACATCGAAGGGTCGGCGCGACTGCACCTGAAATTGCACGAGGTGCAAGTGAATGGGATGAGCCTCGCTCGTGAGGTTCACGAGGTCCCAATCTTCGAGCGTGCCCAGGGTCGGCTTCTCGCTCACCGTTGCATGGAAGGCCTGGCCGTTCAGCAGGCTTTCGCTCGCGCTGTGCAGAGTCATCGTCTTGACCGGCACGTCCGGAGTCACGTCCCGAGGTAGGTCAGGCAAGGCTCGGAATGCGTTGGATGCTTGCGACAATGGGGCAGGTAGGGACGGCGTTTTGGGCAACACCGTGAAGCGGACGAGCTGGTCGAGCGGAGCACTCGCGTCGAGGTCATTCAAGGTGACGAAGTCACCCGCCTTGCTGCTCGAGAAGTCGACCAAGACATCGGCGCGCTCGCCCGGCCCGAGCGTCACGGAGTCCACCGTTTTGGGGACAGGGAGGTAGCCGCCGTCCGAACCGATGACGGTGATCGTGCTCTTGCTCGAGAGCGCGAGGGTGTAGCGCCGGCCGTTCGAGCCGTTCAGCAGGCGGAAGCGGTACAAGGTGCGGTCGACAGCAAGGTGAGGCCAGACTTTGCCGTTCACCACGTTCGTGACGTTGCCGCCGTAGAAATCGAGCGAGCCGTCCGTCTTGAACGACCTGTCTTGGAGCACCAGCGGCCATTCGTGCGCTCGGTCCGGCAGCACGATGGGATCGCCGTCCGCCGGGAACTCGATTGGGTCCTTCTTGTCGCGAATGATGTACATGCCCGCAAGTCCCGCGTACACGTTGTATTGAGTCATACCGAACGTGTGATCGTGATACCAGAGCCCAGCTGTGGGTTGGGTGTTCGGGTATTCGTACGTCTTTCCCGCGGGATCGTAGGTGAACCACGCCGCCGGTGCGCCGTCGGAGGCTGGAGCCACTTCCAGGCCGTGCGCGTGGGTCACAATCGGCACTTTCCCTTGAGCCTCGGCTGGGATGCTTGCATCTGCCTCGGACAGGACATGTTTGCCTTGGATTAGATTGACCCACGTGACGTGCGCGGGCGTGCCCCGCTCCATCTCGAACGTCGGTCCCGGGCTGCTCTTGTAGTCGTCCTCCGCTTCATTGGCGCCATCGCGCACTGCCTTTCCCCCGTACGTCAGCGCTGGTGTCGCTGGCCAAGGCTTCGGCAGCATCTGCACCGGAGCGATCTGAGCTGTCACCGTGTATTCGTCGAAGCCAGACTTGTGCGTCGGCACATAGACCGCCGGTTTCGGGAGCTCGTTCTCCCAGAGCGCGATCTTGTCGACGGTGAGCGGCTCCGGCACAGGCGTGTCTTGGTCCAGCGCACGCGAATCGGGGCGCTCGTTTTTTGCGACGCTGTCGCCCGACCCCGATTGGCCTCGAGCGCCGGTTGTCTGCCCACTGCAGCCGAGCGCGAGAAGGCAGCCGAGAAAGCACCATGGCCCGCTCGACACAGAGAAACGATTGAACATGACGACTCCTTGATTTCACACTTCGAGACACCGACCCACGAACTCACGCAAACGACGCACGAACCCGGCGCGCGCGAGCGCACCTCTCCCCGAGGCGTGAGCGCGCGACCCACGGTTTTCAGCGAATCACGACGCGTGAGTGGTGCCGAAATCGCGCCGGAGCTCTGAGAACCGCAATTCTTCTTCCTGTGAGCACCGTGTCGTTCGCAGAGAAATCGGGTGAGCGCGCGCTACTGGCTTTCGCCTCGTGCCGACTGAGCCAAGCCGAGATGGTCTCGAAACCACCCAGAGCCCCAAAATCGCCCGGTACCGAGCCGCGTGGCCTTGCACTGCACGCTTCACGCTCGCGGCGGCGAGCGCGGCTGTTGAGTCATATTGATCAGCCGGACGGGCTAGCGGGTGGCGGAAACCGTCGCTCGCTTCGCATATCGGCGCGCGTGCGCTTCGTCTCACTTCATCCGTAGGAGTGAGCGCCTGCGCCAGTAGCCACGAGGCGCGGTTAGTACTTGTGTCAGTCGGCAGCGAACGAGTGAACGATACGAACGCGTCATCCTTTTGACATCGGTCTTCATCTGAAGGGGTGAGAAAACGCGAGAAAACCGAGAAGCGAGCGAGCTGACCAACTCTGTCGTATCGGTCGTGTTGGTATGGACTGGCGTCTTCCGACACTGCGCGCCAGAACGAGCGAGATCGAGACTGCGAACGAGGCTGAGACAGAAGAGGGAAGACGAGGCAGAACGAGGCAGAACGAGGCAGAACGAGAATTGTGAACGAAGGATTCAACTACTGCTTGCGAGTATTGTCGCCACACGTTACACATGTACATCTTTGGACCACCCGCGCCTCGTCCACCGCGACGAGCACAGCCATAGGCAGCAAGGGGCGAGTAAGCATGGATTCCGAGATGCGTTTGAAGGTGTACGATCAACCCGACTCGAAGGTGCGCACGCTGCGCGCGCTGATCCAGCAGAAAAACCAGGCTCTGCTCGAGCACCGCTACTTTCGTCTGTGCCAGGCGGGTGAGTTGGGTCGCGAGCAGATGCTGGAGATCGTCAAGCAGCTGTATTGCTTTTCGGTGTTCTTCGAGCGCTTGCTGACTCGACGCATCACCGAGTATTCCAGTCGTTCCGATCGGCACCTGCTGCAGATGGCGCGAGAGCACCTGCGTGAAGAGATTGGCCATGCCGAGTTGTTCCGTACCTGCTTGGAGAACAATGGGATCTCCGCGGATGAAGTGTCGGAGATCGAGCCCAAAATGTTCACCAAGGCCATGTTCGGTTACCTGGTGGCAACCATCCAGCACGAGAACGAGTACGTCACCAACGTAGCCATCATGCAGGTAATGGAGAGCATTGGTTTTCTCTTCTTCAGCAACACCTTGCAAGCGATGGACGCGCACAACCTTTCGGCGGACGCACTGGTTCATCACACTGAAGCGGACGAGCATCATCCGGAGATGGGTTGGGACTTCGTGCCTTCATTCGACGAAGCCACGATGTCTGATTGTCGCCGCGTGGTGGAAGACCTGTATCGGCTGATGGGCTTTACGCTCGATGAGTGGCTCGGACTTTCGCCGACCGCCGCCGGCACCAGCAGCGGCGCCCGGCGCGTGCGGCAAAGCACTCGCCCCGCGCGGCGGGCAAGCTAAACCCGCTCGAAACTCTGGAAACATGGCGCGAACAGCAGCGGAAAACGAGGCCAGCGTTCAATCCTTCCGGCGCGAGCGACTGGCTGACGGCGTTCAAGTGGCGCATGTGACGCTGCGACGAACCGAGAGCTCGCTTCTGCACTCACACACCAGAACGCGCGATACTTTCTATATCGTTGCTGGTTGTCTGACACTGACGCTGTACGAGGACGCGAGTAGTCCCGTGCCCAGCCATCGCGCGGTCGGTGTTGCGCCGCCGGAAGTGCGTGAAGCAAAGCGCGCTCGGGTGCTTCGTTTCAGATTGCATCCTGGAGATGTGTTCGTGATCGAACCCGGTGTAGTCCATTGTGCTGCAAACCTTGACGACGAAGCTTGTTCATTCTTGTGTATCGAGGGAGTGGGGGCGTATGATTTCGTCTTGGCGGAGGGCAACTAGCGCGAGGTTTTCGGCGACATCATGCAATTCAAAGTATTCGAACCGGGCATTCAGGTCAGTGGTGCTTCACTCGGTGCAATCGTGGATGGGTTTCGCAAATATCCCACGGTCGCCGTCAAGTACCTGACGCGTTACGGCCTCGTGAAGAGCGTGGCCGGCAAAACAGCCGACATCGATCGTGACGGCTGGTATCGGTTGGAAGACTGGCTTGCCGCGTACGAGGGCATTGCCAACGAAATCGGCGTAAATTCGCTGTTCGGCATCGGAAAGAGCATTCCGGAGAACGCGACCTTCCCACCGCACGTCAAAGACATCCATTCCGCACTTGCCTCGATCGACGTCGCTTATCACATGAACCACCGTAAGAACGGGGCGGTCATGTTCAATCCAGAGACTGGCCAGATGCTCGAAGGCATCGGGCACTACGGATACGAGGCCGCAAGTAACGACAACCGGATCGTCTGCGTCTGTCACAATCCGTATCCTTGTGATTTCGACCGCGGTCTGATTGCTGCGATGGCGACTCGCTTCCAGCCACTCGCTCGCACCGTGCACGACAACGACGCGCCCTGCCGAAAGAAGGGTGCCGAGACCTGCACTTACGTCGTGATGTGGTGAGCTGAAGCAGGGCAGAGGCACCACGCTTGCAGTGGGGGCCTCTGCTCGGTCGTATCGCGAGCTACGGCGTGAAAACGTTTGCTCGTCTATTTGGTTGTCGTCGGCCGCGGGCGAGTCACGTAGCGTTTGACGGTAATCGTCTTCGAGCCGATCGCGTATTTCACGTCGAACGAATCCGAGAGGCGAAGCACTGCGCCGAGACCGGTGCCGAGGCCGCCGCGTCGTAGCAGCGAGGCGGGGTCGATCGGTCCGCGGTCATCGTACCCGTCCTGCAGCGCCAGTTCGAGGTTCTGGAAGGGTGGGCCGATATCGGTGGCCGAGATCATCATGCCCACTCCGGCCTGCGGATCCACGATACGCGCGAACTCGAGCGTGCCCTCGATGCCGTATTTGAGCACGTTCGACACCAGCTCCGACACCACGATCGCAAGCTCGAGGCAACAGCTGTGGCGAAAACCGACCTCGGCTGCTGCACTGCGAACGAGCCGCCGCGGTTCGAAGACGTCGAGTCGCTCTCGGATCACGAATCGCGGCATGCCGCATCAAGAGTGCGCGCTGACATAATGGCTGAGCGCATCACGCAAGCTACGATGGGTCACGATGTCAGTGAGATCGAGGCCCATCTGCACCACGGTCTGCGCGATGTGCGGATTGATCCCGGTCAAGGCGCACTCCGCGCCGAGCAGGCGCACCGCGCGCGCCATGCGCATGAAGTGATCGACCGTCCGGGTATCCATCACCTCGATGCCGGTGATGTCGATGATCGCGTAGCTCGCCTTCTTGTCGACGATTGCCTGCAGCAGCACGCCGGTCATCTCGGTGCTGCGCACGGTGTCGAGTACGCCCACGACCGGCAAACAGAGCACGCCCTCCCAAAGCTCGATGATCGGCGTGGACAGCTCTTGAATCGCAGCGCGTTGCTTCTCGATCACCTCGAGGTGGGCCTCGAGCTCCCGCCGAAAAGCATTGCTCTGCTCGTTTTCGGCAGCGAATGCCATGATCAGCTCGTTGATGCTGGAAAACGCTGCTTCCAGTGGATGACGGCTCTTGACGTCCACGCGCAGCTGCACGCTGGTATCGCCAAAGCCGACGCTCGATAGCATGAGCAATGCCTCTGCTACCCGTTCGCGAATTTGCTCGAGATCGCCGTCTGTGGTCATGACCAAGATACCTCGAAGTCGATGCGTGCCGCGCTTGGCTTTGCCGTTGTCCAGCCGGATTGGGTCAGCTCTACGGAACGCGCCCCCACGGAGACCAGGGATGCACGCACCCAGCCCAGCCAAACCGCGCCGATGTGCGGAAAATCAGCCACGCCCTCGAGATGGAAGCGCGCGCTGCCCGGTGTGCAAGCATCGACCACGCACGCGCCGTGCTGCCCGTGATCGCGGCGAAAGAACAGTGGAAGCTGGCGCAACGAGAGCTGAGGCGTGAGGATCTTCGTGAGCAGCTCGCTGAAGCGGTTCGTGGCACGGCGTTCGACGAACTCTCCGTAGGCGGTCAAGTCCACGAACGACTCGAGCCCACCCCTGGCCCGGGCCGTCGCCTCCAGCAACTCCACCAGGTGCGAGCGTGCCACCCAGTCGCTCGGCCCCTGGCCGCTCAGCGCGGAGCTGAGCTCCGAGCTGAAGCCGAGCTCGATTTGCGAGCGCAGTTCAGGCGCGAAGTGGTGACGCAAGAACTCCACTCCTTGCGCGACCCAATACGCGCGCACTAGGCCGTGTTCGCCGCCTTCGACGCTTGCCGGGGAGACGTTTGCTTCGCTCACACTCATCGTCGGCCTTCTCGCCCGCGTAGGGTCTTGTTTCGGGCACGGCTGCCCCGTGCGGTTCTGACGTAATGCTGTAGCGCATCGCGCAGACTGCGATGCGACTTGATGCCATCGAGCTCGACGCCCATGTGCGTGATGGTCCGGGCCACGGCCGGGTTGACTCCCGACAAAACGCACTCGGCGCCCAGTAAGCGCACGGCGCGCGCCATGCGCAAGAAATGATCGGTCGCCCGCGTGTCCATGGCGTCGATGCCGGTGATGTCGATGATGCTGAATTCGGCCTTCTTGTCGACGATGGCGGTCAAGAGTGCGGCGGTCATTTCCGAGGCGCGGCTACTGTCGAGCACACCGACGATCGGCACGCACAAGACCCCGCTCCAAACCTCGATGATCGGCGTGGAGAGCTCGCGAATCGCTGCCCGCTGTTTCTCGATGGTGCTGATTTGCGCCTCGAGCTCGTGCTGGTAGGAGAGCGTCTGTTCGCGGCGTTCGGCCAAGGCTTCGATCATGAAGTTGACAGCACTCGCCAGCGCGCCGATGGGATCATGCTCGGGCAATGGCAAGTCGACGCGCACCGACAGGTCGCCGCCTTCGGCTTCGCGGAGCGCGTTCACGATGCTGGTGATGGTCGCCACCAAGCCTGCGCTGGGCGCTGAGTTGCTCGGGATTCCGCTACTGTTCGTGGTCATCCGCTTCACTTGCCCGTGCGAGAATCGTCACGCCGGCGCTTGGACTTCGCGCCAGCGGCGAGCTGATCGGCTGGCGGAGCCGCGCCGTCCGAGTAGTCATCATCATCATGAACGTCGTCCTCATCGTCGTCGGGACTCTTCACGCCCAAGCGCTCGAGCGCACCCTCCAGATCGAGCGTCGTGCTCACGCCCTTGAGCTGCACGCCCATGGTTTCGAGGGTCAGCGCGATATCGGGCTTCATGCCGGAAATGAAGGTGGAGGCGCCCATCAGCGATGCCGCAGAAGAAAGCTGCGACAGCACCGCACACAGGTGACTATCGACCAACCACAGTCCCGTAATGTCGATGACCAAGCCGGAGCTGCCGAACTTGTGGATTTGTTCCAGCACTTCGTTGGTGAGCTGGCCAGCGAGCTCGTCCGTGAGCTCACCCTGAAGCGGCACGAGCAGCAGATGCCAGAGTTTGATGATGGGAATTCGATTGTAATAAGTGGGATCCATGTCAGCTCTTGAACTCGGCGACCAAGACGGTCGCGTCATCGTCATAGCGGCGGAAACGGTCGACGATCGATTTGCACACCTCACGCGGCGAGAACTCGCGCAACTCGTCGAGCTTGAAGCGCAGTGATAGGCCGTCGGACAGCAAGGCCAAGCGCGCGCCGGCAGCCAGCTGCGCTTCGGCGACGCGGAACTTGCTCACGCTTTGGCCGAGGATTCCGGGCGAGAGAACCAACGGCACGTAGCAGTTCGCGCACATCAGAGTCACGTTGCCGACGG
>DASSMT010000142.1:0-3813 GCA_035688655.1 Polyangiaceae bacterium
CTCCGACAGATCCAGCAACAAGAGCAGCGCGGGCGGCTCGCGTCGAAAGAAAACCCGCTGGTACACGCGTGGCGCGGGCTGGGCCGCGCTTCGGTCTAGCGCGACGGTCGCGATGACAGCAGGGAGATCCAAGCGATCGCCGTCCAGCAGGCGGCGCTCTCGCTGCGGGTGCTGTTCGGCGAGCCGCAGCGCGGCGCGTTCGAGGCGCTTGCGGGCATACGCGGCGGAGGGCAGCGCGCTGGCCAGCGCAGTGCGGTCGTCTGGTAGCACGGGCCGCTCGAATACGCTGCAAAACGCCGGTCGGTCGCGCTGAATCAGGTAATCCCATTCCCCATAGCGGAGCGGAGAGGCAGCTTGGGCCGGGGCCTCGAGCTGCAACGTAGAAGTGCGCTCGCGGGGGTGCTCATCGCTCGGGCGGTGCGGCTCCGGCTCAGCGCGTTCGTGTTGCTTCGACCGCGCTTGCTCACCCTCGACGCGGCGCCGGCTTTCGAGCTCGAGCGCCGTGCCGTCGTCGGCGGGCTCTTGGGCGAAGTGCCAGAGCCCGATATGGTCGTCTCGGTAAGCGGGTTCGACGACGTAGTCTTTGGGGTTGAACTGCACCCGCATCTGACCGAGATCGTTGCCGAGCGCGCCGCCGATGCGACGGCTCAAGCTTTCGTCCGACCACTCGGCGCGCCCGGCCAGGAACAGCTGTCGGCCTTTGCTCACCCAAGAGTCGTCATCGACATACTGGTCATCGTGCAGCGCGCGTGCGAGTCGCGAAAGCAGCGAGAGGCTGGTCTTGGCGCCGTGCGCGCGGGCTTGGTGGTACGGCGCCCACAGCCGTGCGAGCCCGGGGTAGTGCGCGGCCGCCAGGCGTTCGACGCGCGCGTCCTCCACCAGCGAGATCACCGCGATTTGGATCGGTTTGAGTGACTTCGGCTCGAAGCGCGGCCCGCCGAACCTCAGATGAGCCGAGATGTGAGCGCTGGCCGCAAAAAGGTAGTCGGCGAAACCGCCCGGTGTGCCCGCCAGCGGCGAAGCGGGAAGCCACAGCGTGGAACCCGTGAAGCGCGGCCTGCGCGGCACGAGCTCGCTGTCCGCCGGCGCGGGCGGCAAGAGCTGCACCCGGACGTCGAGGCCCCAGAGCGCGCGCACGAATCGACTCGGACCGCTGCCGAGCGCCGTTTCCGCGCGAGGTTTCGGCGCGGGCGTCATAGGCAGGCTCGCACGCTGGCGGTCAGTGCGGAAATCAGCTCCGGGTCGTCGCTCAGCGGCTGCACGAGTGCCACTCGGCAGGCAGTCTCGACGGCGAGCCCGTGGCGAATCAGCGAGCCTGCGTGAACCAGCATGCGCGTGGACACGCCCTCGTCCAAGCCCTGTCCTTTCAGGCGGCGCGCCGCCTCGGCCATCGAGACCAAGCGCTCGGCGAGCTCGCGCGAAAGGCCGGTTTCGTGCACCAGGATCTCGACCTCCAGTGCGCGCGTCGGATAATCGAACTCGATGGCCGCGAAGCGTTGCTTCGTGGACGGCTTCAAATCCTTGAGCGCGCTTTGATAGCCGGGATTGTGCGACACGACCAAGTGGAACTGCGGGTGTGCGCGAATCGCTTCACTCTTGGCTGGCAGTGAGAGCAAGCGACGGTCATCGGTCAGTGGATGAATCACCACCAAGGTGTCCTGACGCGCCTCCACGACTTCATCCAAGTAGCAGATGGCCCCGTGGCGTGCAGCGAGCGAAAGTGGTCCGTCGTGCCAGCGTGTGCTGCCACCTTCCAGCAGGTAACGGCCCAGCAGGTCGGAGGCGCTCAGCTCCTCGTTGCAGGCGACCGTGATCAGCGGTTGTTTCAGGCGCCACGCCATGTGCTCGACGAAGCGAGTCTTGCCACAGCCGGTGGGGCCTTTGAGCATGACCGGTAGCCGCGCCGCATAGGCCGCTTCGAATGAGCTCAGCTCTGCGGCCAGGGGCAGATAATACGGCTCGCTTCGGATCCGAAACGCTTCCAGCAAGCCTTCGGACATTACCGATGTTTGGCTTCGCGCGTGGTCGGAATGCCTGGGATGGGACACTCTTCAGTGCCCACGGCGGGCCGCGTGATGGACTCGACCAGGTCGCGAGTGCCTTCCGGATCTTCCACCCATTTCTTGTAGAAATCATAGGGGCAGGTCGCTACCCCGCGGTCCCCGTCGCGTGAGTTGATCATGCCCGTGTAGCCGCGGTGAAGCAGCTTGAAGAGATGATTTTCGGATTGCATGTTCTTGCGCGCATCTCGAATGAGCGAGGTCGAGAGCTGTGCGTATTGCACGCCGTAGTCTTCCTCACCGCACTCGCCCAACGTGCGTCCGTCGAAGCCGATGATCGCCGAGTGACCGAAGTAAGAGTACACGCCATCGAAGCCCGAAGCATTGGCGACCGCGACGTATACGTTGTTGGCCCAGGCCATCGCTTTGGCCATCAGCACCTGCTGATCCTTGGCCGGGTACATGTAGCCCTGGCAGCGCACGATCAGCTCCGCGCCCTTCATCGCGCAGTCGCGCCAGATCTCGGGGTAGTTGCCGTCATCGCAAATGATCAGCGACATCTTCAGGCCTTTGGGGCCGGTGGAGACGTACGTGCAATTGCCTGGGTACCAGCCTTCGATCGGCACCCAGGGCATGATCTTGCGGTATTTTTGCACGATCTCGCCGTAATCGTCGATCAGGATCAGGGTGTTGTAAGGCGCCTTGTGCGGGTGCTCTTCATGGCGCTCGCCGGTGAGTGAAAAGACGCCCCACACCTTGGCCGCCTTGCACGCCGCCGAGAAGATTGCCGTCTCTTCCCCAGGGATGGCCGCGGCGGTGTCGTACATCTCCTGCTTGTCGTACATGATGCCGTGCGTGCTGTACTCGGGGAAGATCACCAGATCCATGCCGGGTAGGCCGATCTTCATGCCCTGGAGCATGTCCGCGATCTTCTTGGCGTTGGCTAGGACCTCACCCTTGGTGTGTAGCCGCGGCATCTTGTAGTTGACGACCGCGACGCCCACCGTGTCTTTGCTGCTCGAGATATCACCGTGAATCATGCCGCACTCACTCCTGGCTGAAAGTTTGCGCTGAATGCCGAGGCTGGCCTTGACGACGCACGACGCGCGGAGCCAGCCGAATTCAAACGGCGAGCAAGCGACGCACCTCGCCCACGTCCACTCGTTCGCGCGGCTCGTCGGCCGTGAAGCGGCCGCCTTCGATCACGAGCAAGCGATCCAGAATTTCCATGGTGAAACTCAGCACCTGCTCGGAGACGATGATCGTCAAATTGCGGGAATCCCGGACCTTCAGCAGCACTTGCGCGATGTCCTTGATCACCGAGGGCTGAATGCCTTCGGTCGGCTCGTCGAGCAGCAGCACCTTGGGCTCTGCGGCCAGCGCGCGCGCGATGGCCAGTTGCTGCTGCTGGCCACCGGAGAGATTGCCGCCGCGCCGCGTCTTCATCTCTGCCAGCACCGGGAAGAGCGTGAAGATGTCTTCCGGCAAGCGGCCGGTGGCCGAACCCTCTAGACCCGTGAGCAGGTTCTCCCAGACCGTGAGGCTCGGAAAGATCATGCGCCCCTGTGGCACGTAGGCGATGCCCTGCTTGACGCGCTGATAACTGGGCATCTTGGTCACGTCGACGCCGTTGACCTTGATCGTGCCGGAGCTGCTGCGAATCACGCCCATCAACGCTTTGAACAGCGTCGTCTTGCCCATGCCGTTTCGGCCCATCACCGCGACAATCTGGCCGGCCTTGGCTTCCAGATTCACGCCGTGAATCACTTCACTCTGCCCGTAGCTGACGTGAAGATCGGAGATTTCGATCATG
>DASSMT010000054.1:0-7210 GCA_035688655.1 Polyangiaceae bacterium
CCTCGACCTCCGCGTTCGCGTTCCAGCGCGGGCGTCTTACTTGACGGTCTCGCTGTTCACCCGTGATTTGGAGTGGACCTGCGATTGCCCGGGCCCCGCGGACCCATGCGTGCATGTGGTTGCCGGGCTGCTCGCAGCGCAGAAAGTAGCGCAAGCCGGGCAGCGGCTACCCGACGCGAAGAAGTCTGGTGCGCAGCTGGTCTATGCGTTCCGTCGCCTGCCGATGTCGGGGCTCACCCTCGATCGCTTCGTGCTGGTCGGCGAACAACGCACGCGGCTCGAGGGCACGCTGGCCTCGGTTCAAGGCAAGTTTGCGCTTTCGCCCGGCCCCGGTGATTTGGTGGTCGACCGCATCTTGACCGCTGCCTCTCGCGGCGTGTTGCGCCCCGGGGTTTGGCAGAGCCTGCTCGAGGCACTGAGCGGCGCCACCGTCGAGTTCAATGGAAAATCCGTTTCGGTCTCGGCAGAGCCGCTGAAGCCCGTGGGACGCGTTTACGACGATGGCGAGGACATCGTGCTCGCGGTCGAAGCAAATCCGGAGCTCACGGCGGTGGAAGAGCTCGGTCTCGGTCGCGTGGGCGATACGCTGCGTCCGCTCGGTCTGACCGATCTCACCGGCTTGAAGCTCGAGCGTTTGCCGCTGCGTCGTCGCTTCCCGCAGAGTGAAGTGGGCGAGATGGCCACCAAGGTCATGCCCGAGATCGAGTCCAAGATCAAAGTCGTGATTCAATCCACGCGCATGCCGCGCCGCGGAAAGATCCGCATGGCGCCGCGCATCTTCTTCGATTTGAGTCACGCGGATCACACGCTCAGCGTCGTGCCCACGATCGTGTACGGTGATCCGATTTGCGTGCGCGTCGAAGCCGGTCGACTCGTGCACGTCCAGGGTGACGTGCCGGAGCGAGACGAAGTTGCCGAGCGCCGCTTGGTTGGTCGCTTGCGCGACGAGCTGTTCTTGGTGCCCGGTCGGCGCGTGGGCTTCGACGGCCAAGAGGCCAACAAGTTTGCCGCCAAATTGCGCGAATTTCAGGGCCGCTCGGGCGGCGAATCGTCCGCTCCGTTGGTGCGCTCGGCGCCGGTCGAGGCCAAGATCCGCATCAACGGCGACACGCTGAACATCGAGTTCGAGGTACCAGCGGACGACACGGCAGCGAAAGGCAGCGAAGTTCGCCGCGGGAAAGCCAGCGCCGAAGCCGTGCTGCGCGCCTGGCAGGACGGTCTGTCATTGGTTCCGCTCGAAGGCGGCGGCTGGGCGCCGTTGCCCAGTGATTGGCTGGAAAAGTTCGGCGATCGCGTGGCCGATCTGCTGGCTGCTCGTGACGCCGAAGGCCGCGTGTCCCGGGTCTCGATCCCGGCGCTGTCCGCGTTGTGCGACGATCTGGATCAACCGCGCCCGCCCTCGTTCGAGAAACTGGCGCCTTTGATTCACGGCTTCGAGAGCTTACCCGAAGTCGAGCTTCCGAAAGATCTGACTGCGACGCTTCGTTCGTATCAAAAGGTGGGCGTCGATTGGCTGTGCTTCTTGCGTGACGCAGGGCTCGGCGCCGTGCTCGCCGACGACATGGGTCTCGGTAAGACGCTGCAAACGTTGTGTGCCGTCAACGGGCGCACGTTGATCGTCTGTCCGAAGAGCGTGCTTCACAACTGGGAGCTGGAGGCGCGCCGTTTTCGGCCTGGCCTCAAGATCGCCATTTACCAGGGGCCGCGCCGCGAGCTCGACAAGAGCGCCGAGCTGACGATCACGACCTACGCCATCTTGCGACTCGATGCCGAGCGCCTCGCCGCAGAAACCTGGGATACGGTGGTGCTCGACGAAGCGCAGGCGATCAAGAACCCCGACAGCCAGGTCTCGCGCGCCGCCTACGCCTTGAAAGCGAGCTTCCCGGTTGCGCTGAGCGGCACGCCGCTGGAAAACCGCCTCGAGGAGCTGTGGAGCATGTTCCACTTCTCGCATCGAGGCCTGCTTTCGGGGCGCTCCCAATTTCGTGACCGCTACAGCTTGCCGATCGAACAGGGTAACAAGAAGAAGCTGGCCGAGCTGCGCGAGAAGACCAAGCCCTTCATCCTGCGTCGCCTCAAGCGTGAAGTGGCGCCGGAGCTACCGCCGCGCACGGACATGGTGCTCGAGATCGAGCTCGATCCGAGCGAGCGTGATCTGTACAACGCGGTGCGCGCCGCGACGCAGCGCGATCTGCTGGAGAAGCTGCAGAAAGGCGGCAACGTGCTGCAGGCGCTGGAGGCGCTCTTGCGCTTGCGCCAGGCCGCGTGTCACCCCGCGCTCGTGCCTGGGCAGCAAGCCGAAAGCTCGAGCAAGATCGAGGCGCTACTGGAGAGCCTGGAGCAAGTGCAGGCCGAAGGGCACAAGGCCTTGGTCTTCTCGCAATGGACCAGCCTCTTGGATCTTGTGGAGCCACACCTGACCCGCGCGGGGATGCGCTTCGTGCGTTTGGACGGTCGAACTCGCGATCGCGCGGCGGTCGTGAACGAGTTTCAGGCCGAAGACGGCCCGCCGGTCCTGCTCACCTCGCTGAAGGCGGGCGGGACGGGGCTCAACCTGACCGCGGCCGACCACGTGTTCTTGCTCGATCCCTGGTGGAACCCGGCCGCGGAAGATCAGGCTGCGGACCGCGCGCACCGCATCGGGCAAAATCGCCCGGTCCTGGTCTATCGCCTGATCGCGAAGGACACGGTCGAAGAAGGCATTTTGGCGCTTCAGGCCAAAAAGCGCGCGCTCGCGGACGCGGCCCTGGAGGGCGCGGGCGACGCGGCGGGAATCACGCGCGAAGACTTGCTCGCCCTGCTCGCCTGAGAAGCGCTCTTTCGTGCAAGCTGGGTGGCATAGTAGAAGTCGCCCAGAACCATGCCATTTTCTCGCACCCGGGGCGTCCTCCGCCAGGCGCCGCTCGAGCTCGCAAGCTTCGTCTTGATGTGCGGCGCGTTCGGCTGTGAGCAACGCGAGGCGCCGAGCGAGCTTCGCGTGGAACTCCCGCAGCTGATCGCGTCGAAGGACGTGGTAGCCGTGTCGGTTCGAGCCAGTAACGCGCAGGGCGTGAGCAAGCTCGTGACCGAAGGCGCAGACTACGGCATTTCGCCTGCGGATCTGGGCACTGTGAGCAAAGCGGGGATGCTGAAGTGCAATCGATCCGGAGACGGTCAAGTCACCGTTTCGATCGCCGGCGTGAGTCGCTCGGTCGCGCTGCACTGTCGAATCGTCGAGCGGATCGAGGCGGCGAATGTGGGTCGCGTCGAGCTCAGCGCCGGGCCGTTCCGGCCCAAGCTGAGGGTTTTGGACAAATCCGGGGCCGAGCTCGACGACGTTGCGGTCACTTTCTTTTCGAAGAACTCGGGCGTGGCTTACCCGAAAGACGGGCAACTCGTGCCGAGATCGGTCGGTACGGCCAACTTGGTCGCGCGCGCCGGCGACGCATCGGCTGAGTTCACGGTAGACGTCGTGCGCAAGGTAGTGGTCGAGGCGCTGCCCATCGAGCACAACAAGAAGCTGTATTTTTCGCTCGAACCAGCCAAATACGAGCTCAAAGTCACGCTACCGAGCCCCCACCGGATGAGCGCTGAATGGCGCGGAGCTCCATTCTGCAACTCGAGCTCCGAGGGGCTGTCGCACGTCTGGGTCTGCGGCTTGCGCGCAAAAGCGGGCGGTGTCGCTTTCGACAATCCGGCATACTTGAAGGACGGTTCCGACACGCCCTCGCTAGAAGGGGTCGAACTCTACGAGGTCCCGTGAATGACGCGAGCCAACGTGGCTGAAGCGCTGATCCACGATCGAAGATGCGGAAGTCGCGCTGCCTGATATTGTGGGGCCGTGAAGTCATCGTCGAACGTCGTCCTATCGCGCGCGCTGCTGCTACTTTTGGCTTGGGGTATCGTTTCGAGCTTCGGCTGTGCGCGATCGAAGCGCACCGGGAGCACGCCCAGCGCAAGCTCCGACAGCGCCACTGCCTTCGGGCCGCGCGTGGATCTGGTGCCGAGCCCCGACCCGAGCAGTGTGCAAGGGCCGCTGCCTGTAGTCGACGGGGCCACGTTGCTCCAGAAGATCCGTCAAAGCGGGCACAAAGGCGTGGTGGTCAATGCTTGGGCCAGCTGGTGCGATCCGTGCCGTGAAGAGTTGCCCATGCTCGCGCGCGTGGCGCCCAAACTGACCGCGCTGGGCGTGCCGATTTGGCTGGTGTCCGTCGACGACCCCGACGGTTACTCCAAGGCCAAGGGCGTGTTGGAGTCGCTGCACGTCGAGCTGCCGAGCTTTGCCGCGGCACCGCCCTTGCAAGCCTTCAAGATCGCGATGAACCCCAACTGGCCGGGCATGATCCCGGTCTCGTTCTTGTTCGATGCGACCGGGAAACTGCGCTATTTCTGGGCGGGCGAGGTGTACGAAAAAGAGCTCGTGCCGGTGGTCGAAGGCTTCGCTGCGGGCAAGCACATCGACGGCGTGAGCGACTTCGGCCGTGCTCCGGGCGCTACGCGCGGTTACGACTGACACGAATGAGGGCTTCGGGCTTTTGCACGTTCTCGCGTGTTCTCAGCGACCGCCCATGCCCGTGGTGCTGATGCCTTGAATGAAGCTCTTTTGGGCAAAGAAGAAGAGCGCGATCACGGGCAGTACGAGCAACGCGGAGGCCGCCATCAGTAGATGCCATTCGCTGCCACCAAATTGCGACTGATACTGTTGCAGCCCGAGTGACATGGTGAATGTCTCGGGTTCGGTGAGGAAGATCAGCGGCGCCAGGAACTCGTTCCAGGCACTGAGGAAAGTGAACAGGGCCACGACGGCCAGGGCAGGGCGCGAGAGCGGTAAAATCACCCGCCAAAAGATGGCAAATTCACTGCAGCCGTCGATGCGTGCGGCGTCCGACAGCTCGCTGGGAATGGTCAGAAAGAACTGCCGCAACAGGAAGATGTTGAACGCGCTACCGAAGAACGCGGGCACCCACAAGGGGAGCAGGGTGCCGATCCACCCCAAGCTGCGGAACACGCCATATAGCGGCACCATCAGCACTGGGAAGGGCACCATCATCGTCGCGAGCGTGAGGTTGAAGAGCGCCTTCTGCCCGCGCCACGGGATGCGCGACAGGCCGTAGGCCACGAGCGAGCTTGAAATCAGAGTGCCAACCACCGACAGCAGTGCCACGAGCAGCGTGTTGCTGAGGTAGGTGAGAAAGGTGATGGTCTTGGTCCTGTCGCCCTTGCGCGTCCAGGGCAACGAGGATTTACCGAGCAGCTCGCCGAGCGGTCGCGCCTTGTCTTTTTCGCTCGCGGTCAGGGCCCGCACGGCTTCCGGGTAGTTGCCCAGAACCGGCGCTATTTTCCGCTGGATCGCGCTCGGCTCGACGTAGAACACCCGCGGCTCGCGGTTCGTGTATTTGGACAAGGACCACTCTTTGACCGACACGAAGTGCGCGGGCACCGTCTGTTCGAGCCGCGCGGGGTAGCGTGCCTCGACGCTGCGATCGGCGAGCCGAGTGCGCAGCGAGAGCAGCCCATCTCGATAGTCCGCCGGATCGACCAGCAAGTGCAGCCCTTGTTTCGGACCTGCGCTGGGCACGACCACGAGCTTGTCGCTGCCGACCGGGACCGGCGGCGTGACGGGCACGGTTTTCGTTCCGAGCTCGAGGAAAAACTGACGTGGCAGCCACTCGGGAGGGATCTTGCCGACTTGCTCGCGCGGTTGCACGGCCGTGAGCAGCAGCCACAACAGCGGCAGCGCAAACAAAGTCGATAGAACGATCAGCGGTAGGTGGATGAGTGAACTCTGACGGGTGAGCGGATTCGGGCTGCTCATGGTCCAGGCTCAGCGATCGTAGGTGACGAAACGTTGCGAGAGCTTGGTTGCGGCCCGGGTGAGCAGCAAAATGATCAGGAACAGCACCCAGGCCATGGCCGAGGCGTAGCCCATGCGCAGATCTTGAAAGCCGACGTTGTACAAATTGAGCACGTAAAACAGGGTCGAACGCTCGGGCGCGCCGGTCGAACCGGTCATGATGAATGCCTGCGTGAAGGCTTGAAAGCCGGTGATGATGCTGAGCACCACGTTGAAGTAGATGACCGGCGAGATCATCGGCAAAGTGACGTGGAATAGCCGCTGAAAGAAGCCCGCTCCATCGATCACCGCGGCCTCGTACAGTGACGTGGGCACGTCTTGCAGGCCCGCGAGGTAAATCACCATCGCGTTGCCTGCTCCCCAGACTGCCATGATCACGATCGCAGGCTTGGCCCATACCGGATCTGCGAGCCATGCCGGACCATGGATGCCGACCGCTTGCAAGCAGGTGTTGATCAGCCCTCTCTGCCCATTGTACAGCCACATCCACAAGATGCTGGTCGCCACCACCGGCATCAAGGAGGGCAAAAAGAAGATGGTTCGGTACAGTCCGAGCGCCTTCACCTTGGTATTGAGCAAGAGCGCCAGACTGAGTGAGACCAACAGGCCGAGCGAGACCGAGCCCAGGGCGAAGTAGGCAGTGTTTCCCAGGCTCTTCCAAAACAGCGGATCGTGCGCAAGCTCGAGGTAGTTGTCGAAGCCGATGAACACCGGAGAGAGCAGAACCGAGTAGTCGCACAGCGAGTAATACAGGGCCGCGCCCAGCGGATAGAGCAGGAACACGGACAGTCCAATCAACCAGGGCAGGCAGAAAAGCAGGCCGTTTCTGCGGTTGGTTCGCGTAAGCTCGCTCGTTTCTTTCACTGCGCTTGCCTCCGCGCAAAGAGCTCACGCTCGCGGTCGAGCGCGGTTTGCATCTTTTCTTGCACGTCCGCGAGAGCGCGCGCTGGCTTCAGCTTCAGATTCTGGATCAAGTCGGTCGCGTTCCCCAGCTCGCGATTGTACTCGTTCCAGATCCCGGTTTGCGGGATGCCCACGGCGTTCTTGCTCAGGCTCAAATCCCGAAACAAGCGAATGTAGGGGTTCGGGTGGACGCGCCAGAAGTCCTCACTCACGCTGTTCAAGGGCGTGAACTTCTGTTGCCCGAGGCAGAGTTTCTCGAGCCCGGCCTGCGTGCTCAGATATTCCATGAACCGCAGCGCCTCGCGCGGATGGCGCGAGCCTCTCGGGATCATCAAGACATCCGCGTCGGCGCGCGTGGTGCCTGCAAGCTCAGGGTGGTCCGCAGGGTAGGGGAACGGGGCGGCCGCCCACTCCAAACCCGGCGCGTACTTTTCGATGTAGTTGTGGAGCCAGACCCCGTGCATCGCCATCGCC
>DASSMT010000212.1:0-12302 GCA_035688655.1 Polyangiaceae bacterium
CTGCGCTCGAGCGGGTCGTGTCACTCGAGACCGCGACGGAGCCGCGGCAAGCCGCTGCCCGGCGTTTGGCTCGACTGTGCGATGCAGAGGGCGGCGATGCAGCGCGCGCGATCGTCGCTTGGCGCGCGCTGATCGGCTCGCCTTGGACCGAAGAAGCTCTGCGCCGTCTGGAAGCCCTGTACGGGGAGGCCTCGGACGACGAAGGCCTCTCGGAAGTGCTGTTCGTGCGCGCCGAGCGCAACGCCGATCCCGTTCAAGCTCGCCAACTGGCGTTTCAGGCGGCAGAGCTGCGCGCAGCCCGCAGCCGCGATCCGGAGTCGATCCTGGCCGCGTGGCAGCGGCTGTCCGCGCTGTGCGGCCCCTCGCGCGAGATCAACGAGCGAATCGTGCCGCTGCTCGAACAAGCGCAGCGCTACGGCGAGCTGTCGACGGTGCTGGAACGCGAGGCGGAGCTGCTTTCGGGCCCGGAGCGCGTCGCCCTGTTGGTCAAGCTCGGTCAGATGCGTCTCGCGCGTCTGGGCGATCCCGCCGCGGCGTTGCGCGCCCTACAGGCTGCGCTCGAGCTCGACCCGAGCGATCGCGCCGCTCGCAGCACGACCGAAAAACTGCTTGCAGCGGGCGACGCGCGGCTGGCCGCCGCGGACGTGCTCGAGCCGCTGTACCGCCGCGAAGAGCCCGGCGCGGGCCTGGCGCGCGTGCTCGAAACTCGTGCCGAGCTGAGTAGCGATCCACGAGCGCGTCGCGACGCGCTCGACGAAGCCAGCTGGCTCAGTGAAACGGTGCTGAAGGATACGTCGAGAGCGCTCGAATCCGCCGGCCGTGCCCTGATCTTGGCGATGGACCATGCCCCTTCGCAAATCGCGGAACGCTTGGCCAGAGTGCGAAAACTCGCAGCCCTTTCCGGCGATAGCGCGCGCAGCGCGGAGCTCTTGAGCGCTGCCTTGGGCCAGCGTCCGCTGGACGACCCGGCGCTGCTCGCGCTGGCGACCGCGACCGGCGATGCCTTGGCGAGCGCGGGTGACTTCGCGCGCGCGATCGAGATCTATCGACGCGCCTTGGCCCACGATCCGTCGTCACGCGAGCTGATGCAACGGATCGACGAGATGCTCACCGAGCAAGGCGCCCCGGCGGAGCGTCTGGCGCTCTATTCGTCGATGTTGGAGCGCCAAACCGATCCGGTGCGGCGCCGCGAGCTCTTTCAGCGCTTGGCGCTGCTGCATCGGCGGGAGCTGGGCGATGCGGCCACGGCGATCGCCATCTGGCGTCGGGCCGTGGCCGAAGAACCGCGCGATTTGGTGCTTCACCAAGCGCTCGTGGACGCGCTCACCGAGGCCTCGGACACGGCCGCAGTTTATGAGGAGCTTTCCCGCGTGCTGCCCGATCTCGACCCCGAACGGCGCAACCTGACTTTGCTGCGCTTGGCCGAGGTGGCAACTTCGCGCAACGACAGCGCCCGCGCGCTCGAGCACTACCGTGAGCTCGTGCAAGGTGGCGAGCTGTCCGACGAGGTGTCCGAGACCATCGAGCGCTTGGCGCGCGAGCAGAACGACGGCAAGACCGTACAAGCGGTGCTCGAACGGCGCCTCGCGCACACGAGTGAGCCGGAGCTACGCGCCAGCTTGCTCGAGCGTCTCGCCAATGTTCTGGCCGTTCAGCTGGACAATCCGGCGGAAGCGGCTCGAGCCTGGCTGGAAGGCGGCCGGCTGAGTGAGGGGCTTTCGGATCAAGGGGTCCGCGCACAGCGCCTCTACGCGCGGGTGCTTTCGGTCGAGCCCGACAATCGCGAAGCCGCGGAGCGGCTGGTCGAGTTGGCCGCGCGCGCCGGTGATTTCGCTGCCGTGCAGAGTGCCTTCAACGTGCTCTTGCGCACCGGCGAAGAGCGCGAGCTCGTATCCCTGATCTTGGGGCTCGAGGAACGCGCGGTGCAGACAGGAAACGGCAAGGCTTTCGTGGCTCTCGTGGACTCGGCGCTGGCGCGGGGGCTGCAACCGGCGCGCGCGCATCACGTGCAACTGGCGCAGGCGCGTGCACTCGCCCACGATCCCGAGCGCGCTGACAGCGCAGCCGAAGTCTTTCGCAAGCTGCTCTCGGCCGCTGGCGGCGAGGGCAGCGCGGATGCCGAGGCGTTTGCTGCCTTTCTGACGCACGCCGAGCGCACGCCGAAGCGCGTGGACGACTACCGCTGGCTGTTCCGCCATCGCTTGGAGCATGCCTCGGATGCGGCCAGTGTGCTGTTCGAGTGGGCGCACGCCGAAGAGACCCTGTTCGACAATCCGAAAGCGGCGCGCAAGCTGTACCGCGAGGTGTTGGAGCGCGATCCGGATCGGACCGACGCGCTGTCGGACCTTGCGCGCTTGCAGGCCGCCTCTGGTGACGCAAAAGGCGCGCTCGAGTCTCTGAATGCTTTGGTCGCGCGCGTCGAACCGGAAGCGCGCAGCGCGGTAGAGTTGCGGCGGGCGGCGTTGATGATCGGCTCACTCTCGCGCGCCAAAGAGGCGCTGGCTTTGGTCGAGCCGATCTTGGCGGTGAATCCCAGTGACGCGGAGGCGCTGCGGGTCGTGCACCAAGCCTTGTCCGTGCCGGATTCGCGCGCGCAAGCGGCAGCGATCCTGGAACGCGTGGCCGAGGGCTCGGAAGATCCGGCCGCACGCGCGGACGTGATCGAGGCCTTGCTCGCGGTTTCGAACGACGCCCCGGAGCTCGCGGCCGCCCGCAGCCGCTGGTTGATGCAGCTGCTCGAGACCAAGACCGACGTGCCGGAAGAGGCACTGCGGCTGGCATTGCGCGGCGCCGAGGCCGCGCCCGGCGAAGCGCAGCTCTGGGATTTCGCCGAGCAAATGGCGCGCCGCTTGGATCAGCCGGGGCCTGTCGCCGAAGCCTACTCGCGGGCCATCGAGCGCGAGCTTCCGGCAGAAATCGCCGATTCGCTCGGGCGCAAAGTGGTCGAGTTCCACGAAGAGTGGTTCGACGATCCGGAGCTCGTCGTGCACCTCTTGGAGCGCGTGACCGAGCTCTGCCCGGCAGCGGAGTGGGCGTTCGATCGCCTCAAGTTGTCGTTCAACGCGGCGGGCCGCTGGTCCGATTTGTTCGCGTTGTACGATCGGCGCTTGGGCGAGCCGCTCGGCAAAGGGGAGCGCATCGAAATCTTGCGCGAAGCGGCCATGGCTGCGCGTGATTTCGCGAGCGATCCCGAACGCGCGATCGCCTATTTCGAAAATCTCAACGCGCTCAGTCCTGGCGATACACGCGTCGAGTCGTCCCTCGAGCGCTTGTACGAGCGAAATGGCCATCGCCGTCCGCTGATCGAGCTCTTGAATCTGCGCTTGAACGCCAACAAGAGTCCCGATCCCGGCGAAACCATGGGGCGCATCGCGGCGCTTTGGCTCGACCTGAACGAACCGCTGCCCGCGCTCGCCTGGGCCGAAAAGATGCTCGGCCGCGAAGCGGATCAGCGCGACGCGGTGGCCCTCCTCGAACGCATCGTCGCTTTGCCCGCTTCCGCAGAGGCCATGCTGGAGAGCGGCGAATCCGCGCGCGAGAGCGCCGCGCGTTCGCTCGAGGCCCATTACCGCGCCACCGCGAGCACCGTCGACGTCGTGCGCATGCTGGAGGTCCTGGCGCAGAGCGCGCCGCCCGCGACGCGCATCGTGCTGCTCGAAGAAGTCGTCAAGCTCAGCTTGGAAGAGCTCGCGAACCCGGCCGGCGCGTTCGAGACCCTGCTCACCCTGGTCGTGCTCGAGCCGAAGCTCGAGTCGCGCCGCGAGCGCTTCGCCGAGCTCGCCGGTCGCGTCGGCGGGCAAGATCGCCGTGCCGCGACGCTGGTCAGCGTGGCCGAGCAAGAGACCGAGCCCGCGCTGCGCGCCGCTCTGCTGGCGGAAGCGGGTGACGTGTGCCGAGTCGAGCTCGCGAACCCGGAGCGCGCGATGGAACTGTACCGGCGCGTGCTCGGGCTCGCGCCCGAAGCGCCGGCGACCGCGCTGCACGCCGCGCGCGAATTGAGCGAGCTGCTACGCAATGCCCAGCAGTTGCTGGAGCTCACGCAAGTGCTCGAACAACGAGCGGGGCTGGAAACGGGCGAGGCCGAACAGCTGCTGGTGCTCGGCGAGGCCGCGGAGCTGGCTTTGACGGTGCTCGGCGATCCCAATCGTTCCGTGCGCAATTTCCAGGCGCGCCTCGCGCTGGCGCCCCAGGATCGCACCTCGCTCGACGGGCTGTGCCGCGCGCTCGAACGCGCCGAGCGCTGGGACGAATTGGTGGCGGCGTTGGGCCTACGCGCCCAGCAAAGCCCCGAGCCCGGCGCCGCGCGCGCCGACCGCGTGCGCATCGCGCTGATCCACGAACAAATCAAAGGCGATCGCAGCCAGGCGATCGCGGCCTGGCGCTTGGTGCAGACGCACGATGGTCGCGACCTGGAGACGTTCGAAGCGTTGTCCTCGCTGCTCGCAGCCGAGTCACGCTTCGATGAGCTGGCCGAGCTGCTCGCGGAAGAGGTGTCGGTCGAGCGTGACCCGGTGCGGGAGCGCCGCCTGTACAGCGAGCTCGGGCAGCTGCACCAAACCCGTACCGGCGACATGATCGCCTCGCTCGAGTCATTCGTCGCCGCCGAAGATTGGGCCAAAGCAATCGAGGTCGCGGGCGCCAATCACGCGGATCGTGAGCTCGGTCGTCGGGTGTGCGAACGCTTGCTCGAGCTTGCCGTCAAGACCTGGCAGCAAGCGAACAGCGCCGCCGACAGCGCCGAGGCGCGGGCTGCGAATTGGGCGGTCAGCGAGCTCTCCGAACGGCTCACCGAGGCTGGCTTGTACGGTGAGGTCGTGACCCGCTTGCTCTCCGCTTCGGAGCTGCCCTTCGAAACCTCACGCCGCCGCGAGCTGCGGCGTGACGCGGCTTGTTTGTGCTCCGATCGCTTGGACGATGGCGCCCGCGCGATCGAGTTGTTCCAGGCGCTCTTGGCCGAAGAACCCGGCGATGAGGTCGCGCGCTCGCTGGTGACGCGTCTTTCGCTGCTCCTGGACGAGCGCGGCGAGCATGCCGAGATCGTCACACTCTGGGAGCGACAAGCGGCGGCTCGCGCGGCGGCGGCCGACAATTCCGGCGCGGCCGCGCTCTGGGCGCGCGCGGGGCAACTGGCCGAAGAACGGCTGAGCGACGTGAAGCGCGCGATCGACTGCCACCGAGCCGGCGCCGCGCTCGGCGGCGAGAACTCACTCGAGGCTCTGGCGCGCATCTATTCCGGGCAGAAGCAGTACTCCCTGGCGGCCGAGGTGCTCGAAGCACTGTGCGCGCAGTCGTCGCCGGAGATGCTTGCCGATCGCGCGCTCGAGCTGGCCTCGGCGTATCTCTCGATCGATGCGCCGGCCAAGGCTCGCGCGAGTCTGGAGCGCGCGGTGCCGATCGCGGTCAATGCGCCGGCCCTGCGCGCGCGGCTCGCGACGCTGTACCGCGAAGCGGAAGACTACGGAGCGCTGGCCGCGTTGCTGGCGGAAGAGGCCGAACGCGCGACGGATCGCAAGGCGACGCTCGGGCTGCTGCGCGAAGCCGCCGCTCTGCACCTCGAGCAACGCTCCGATCCTGCCTCTGCGGTGCCGCTTTTGGCGCGCGCGATCGAGCTCGAGCCAGACGACCAAAAGCAGCGCTTGCAGCTGGCCAATGCCTTGTTCTTGGCGCAGCGCTACGACGAAGCGATCCAGGTCTTGGTCGCGCAGATCGAGCGCTACGGTGCGCGGCGTCCGAAAGACCGCGCCCTTGCCCACTTCTTGATGGCGCGCGCGTTGCTGGGCGCGAAGCGCGGCAGCGACGCCCTGCAGGAGCTCGACGCCGCATCCAAGATCGACCCCGCGCACCCCGGGATCATGCAGCTCTTGGCGCGCATGGCGCTCGAGCATGGTCAATTGGATCGCGCCGAACGCATGTACCGCTCGCTGCTCTTGGTGCTCGGGCGCGACGAATCGCGGGAAGGCCCGAGCAAAGCCGAAGCGCTGATTGCGCTCAGTGAGATCTCTGCGCAGCGTGGAGATGCGGTTCGCGCCGGCGAGTTCATCGAGTCCGCGTTCGAAGCGGCGCTCGAGAGCCCGAGCGACGCCTCGGCCCTGGAAAGCGCCCTCCGCAGCCAGAAGCGCCATGATCTGTTGGCGCGCGCCCTGGAAACGCGCTTGTCCCGTGACTTGCCGGCGCCGGAGGCCGCCCGCGCCTTGTCCGATCTGGTGCTCTTGCACGCCGAAGGGCTGGGTGATCTGGAGCGGGTGAAGGAGAGCCTGGGCAGACGGGCTCACGCCCTCGAGACGAGCCTGGAAGATACGGATTCGTTCGACGATGCCGCGTGGGCGGCTCTCGGGCGTGTCTACGATTGCTTGGGCGACGATAGCCGCGAGTCACGGGTGCTCGAGCGTCGCGTGGCCGCGCAGCTCTCGACCGCCAAGGGCGCGGCCGACAGCGATCTGTTCTATCGCTTGGCACAGGTGCGCTTGTCCGATCCGAACGGGGCCGAGCAAGGGCTGCAGCTCTTGGAACGAGCGCTCGACATCGCGCCGGACTTCGAGCGGGCGCGCAGTTTGCTGGCGGAGTCGGGCAAGGGGCTCGATCCGGCGCGCGTCGCCGGCCTGCTCGAACGCATCGCTCGGGCGACCGGTGACGATCGCGCGTTGGCCAATGCATTGGCCGGTCAAATCGCTGCGCCCGATGCCACGCTCACGCGGGTGCGGGAGGGTGTCGCCGTGGCGGAGCGGCTCGGCGATGCCGAGCTCAGCGAGCGCTTGCTCAAAGCCGGGCTCGCGCTGGACACGAGCAACGAGGCGCCCGCCGACGCCGCCTGGATACGCCTCGAGCTCGCGCGGCTCGTGGAGGCGTCGGGACGCGAGGTGGAGGCGCTGGAATATCGCGCACAGGCAGCCGCGCACCTTCCGCCGGACGAGGCCCGCATCCTGCGCATCACCGTGGCAGAGCGCTTTGCTCAGTCGCCCGATCTTTGGCGTCGCGCCGCAGATCTGTACGATTTGCTGTTGGCACCGGATCCCACGGACCGTTCGATCTGGCAGCCTCTGCTCGAGCTGGTGCGCAAGCTCGGCGACTCGCAGCGGCTGGTGCAGCTGCTGGCGCGTATCACGCCGCTGATCGAGGATCCCGCAGAGCGCTCGGCATTGCGCATCGAACAGGTCAATGCGCTACTCGGTCAACCGGCACGCGCGTCCGAGGTGATCGCGCTGCTGCAGGACATCATCACCGACGATCCCTCGCAGCGCGACGCGGCGCGGGTGCTCTCGGAGTTGCTCGAACGCGAGGGCCGGAGCGGTGAGCTCACGGCGCTCTTGGCCAGCCAGATCGACCAGGCCAAGGACGCGCACGACGTGTCGGGGGTCGTGCAGCTGTCCCTGCGTTTGGCCAGCAACTTGGAGCACGAGGGCCGCCTGGCGGAGGGGCTCGAGGTGTGCCGAGCCGCTCTCGAATGGGCGCCGTCGCAGCGGGAGCTGCTGGAGACGGTCCTGCGCTTGGCTGAAGCCACGGGCGACGCGCTGACGATCTCCGATGCGCTCGAAGGTCTGCTGCGCACCAGCCAAGGTGAAGCCGCCGCCGCGCTCGCGCGCAAGCTGTCGGCCATGCGCGAAGAGCTCGGAGATCCGGAGGGTGCCGAGCGGGCGCTAGCCATGGGCTTCGAGGCCAATCCACGCGACTCCGCGCTGCGCGATCTGTTGGTGGTGCGCTTCTCGGATCGCTTGGACTTCGCGCGCGTGGCCGAGCTCCTGAGCCGGGCCTTGCGCGACCGGCCCAACGAACGCGAGCTATTGGAGCGACTGATGGAAGCGCATCGCGCAGCGCAAAATCCCGAAGCGGCGCTGGGCGTGCTCGAAGATCTGCTGCGCGGCGATCCGAACAGCGTCGCGCTCAAGCGCAAGCGAGCGACCGTGCTCGGCGATCTCGGCCGCGACGAGGAAGCGGTGGTCGCGTTCGAGCAGGCGTACGAAAGCGACCGCAGCGTCGCGCCGGAGCTGATCGAAGCCATCGAGCGCGCGATCGTGCGGGCCGAACCGGCTGAAGAAGCGCGGCTCACCTTGCGCTTGGTCTCTGTCTTCGAAGACTCGGGCGACCTGTCCGGTGCCAGGGCGCGCTTGGTCGAGTTCGTGCGCGCAAATCCCGACGATTTGGGGGCATTGCGTCGCTTGGCCTCGCTCGAAGCCCGCACCGGGAATCTGCAGGGCGCGCTCGACACGCTCTCACGCTTGGTCGAAGTGGAACAGGGCGACTCGTTGATCGAAACGGCGCTGCGCTACAGCGAGGCCTGCGAGCTCGCAGGCAGACTCGCGGATTGTCGCTCTGCGCTTGAGCGCGCGCTGGGCGAAAACCACTTGCATCCGGAGCTCCGCCAGCGCTTGGCCGCGGTGTACGAGGCGCTCGGAGCGCGCCGTGAGCTCGCCGATCTGCTACTGGAGGACGCGCACAACGAGCCTGACGCCGGCTTGCGCGTGGCCGCTTTGCTGCGCGTCGGTACGCTGCTGCTCTCGGCCGGCGGAGATCCGAATGCAGCGGTCGAAGTGCTCGAGGCGGCTCGCCGCGACAACCCCGACAGTGTCGATGTGGTGGTGCTGCTGGCGCGCGCCTACGCCGCCGCTCATCGCGCCGACGAGGCTCTCTCGCTACTGAACTCGATCGCGGAGGCCAATAAAGGCCGTCGCACCAAGGCCTTGGGTGGGATCTTTTCCACGATGGCGCAGATCCATCTGGATGAAGGCTATCTCAGCGATGCCTTGGTGGCGCTCGGCAAAGCCTTCGAGCTCGACCCGAAGAATGGGGAGCTGGCGTTGCGGCTCGGCCAACTGGCGGTGGAAATCGACGAGGACGAAGTCGCGCAGCGCGCGTTCCGCGCGCTTTCAATCATGAAACCGGCAGCGCCCGGCAGCACCGATGGCGCGCCGCCGGACGCCAAGGCCGACGCCAATTACTACTTGGCCGTCCTGGCGCGAAAATCCGGCGATCCACGCAAGGCCAAGCTGCTCTTGGCCAAGGCCTTGGCCGAGAACGCGGATCACGCCGCCGCGCGGCAGTTGCTCGCGGAGCTGTGACAGAACGCGCTTGACCGAAAGTACCGAGATTGGGTTAAGTGCCGCCAAGATGCAGCGAAAAAAGCGCCTCACCAAACGCGAACGCAAAGATCTGTCGCCCGGCCCCAAGGGCCAGCAACCGGCGCACATTCACTGTATCGCGTGCGGTCGGCACCTCGATCCGGCTGAGTTCACCGCGAACCCGCCGACCGCGAAGCAGTTGATCTGCGAGCACCAGTCGCGCTTCCCGGCGTGCGTCGAGTGCGATCTGCTGGCGCGCAATCTGATCGCCGAGCACGACCGCACCGGCAAACCGGTTCAGCAAGCCGCCGCCTGGCACTGAGCTGCCAGTTCCCATCGCGCGTTCGAGCGGCTGTTTCGCGAAACGCTATTGGCCCGCGACGCGTTCGCCGCGCTCGGCCTTGCTCTTGTGCCGGGATTTCTTGTTCTTGTCGCCGCGATCGAGCCAGGCCAAGGCTTGGTGATAGAGTTCGGGCTTGCGGTCGAGCGCCAGCTCATGACCCATGTCGCCCGGGGTCACGACGCGAGTGTCGACGCCGGCGCGGCTGAGCCAATCTTCCACTTGGTGCGTGCCGTCGATCACACCATCGTGCTCACCGGTGATCAGGAACACTCGGCGCACGCGTTCTTTGGCGGTTTGCAGCGCTTCGAGCCCGGGGCCGCCCCAATAGTGATCGGCCGCAGCCAAGATCAGCCAGCGATTGAACACGTGGGGTTCACGGACGCCCACGTTCATCGCGGCATACGCGCCTTCGCTGAAGCCAATCAGGGTGTTGCCGTAGAGTTGCACTCGGCGCCCGTACTTCTTCCGCAGGACCTGAATCGCGGCCATGGTCGCCGTGTGCGCGGACGGCCAGTTGTTGTCCCAAGCGCGCCCGTCCCCGTAGGCCGCAGGACCCGTGGGGCACACGAGCCAGCCCAGTCGTCGCGCGACCGGAGCCCAGCGACGGCAGTCCTGCTCGGGATGGCCGCCGCGCGCGTGCAGATAAACCAAGATCGGGCGCATGCTGTGGCGACCCGGACCCGTCGGTTCGAAATAGTAGGCCGGCGCAGCACCCGGCGGGGTGACGACATGCAAGCCACCCGCCAGCAAGGTGTCGTTCTTGTCGCTCTCGCCCGCCTTGGAGTCGTCACGGCTTCGGGACTTGCCGCGTTCCGGCGAGGCGCTCTCGCTCGGATCGGTGCCATCGCTGTCTTCACCGACGACCGCGTCGTCGTCGCCAGGGATGCGCAGCTTGAGCCCGACTTTCAGCGGCGCGCGGCGCTGGATGCCGTTGGCCTCGCACAGCGCGGCGATCGTCACGTTGTAACGATCCGCGATCCGGCCCAGCGTCTGCCCCGAGGCGACCACGTGTGTTTCGCTGGCTTGAACGGGCAGCGCGAACAGCAATGCCGCGCACACGAAACGAGTCAGGAAACGCATTGCCGAAGGGCGTATCACAACTTTCCGAACGGAGAAAAGTCTCGTCGCTTAACTGGTTGCCGTAGGCCGGTCGGCCTGTCAGCGGCGCAGTTCGACGCCGGTTGCGACCAGGCGCAGCTCATCGACGCTGCCGTCCGCGTTCTTGCGCGGGAAATTGCCACCCTCGCTCTCGAGGTGAGCGACCCGCTCCGCAGGTAGGGTGTTCACGCCCAGGGTTCCTTGAACCTTGGCGCGGGCGCCGGCGGAGTCCGTGGGCACGAAGAAGCCGTAGTCCTTGAAGGTCACGCGGCAGCCGGGCAGCTTGGCGTCGCTGCCCTCCGCAAGCTCCATCCAGCAACCGCGGCGCGTGCAGGCGCTGCGGACTTGGCCCTCGACCGTCACTACTCGGTCGCGAAAGCGCTCTGGGCTCGCCAGCACCTCCGACAGCGCGAGCTCGGGCCCCGGGCTGATCGGAGCCCCGAACGATTTGGCCGAGGAAGGCGCGGCAACCGACGCCTGGGGTGGGGCGGGCGCGGGCGTGGAGCTCGGGCTCGTGCCGACTTGGCGCGCGCGAGTTTCGCAGCCCGCGAGCAGGGGGAGCAGGAGGACGAGCGGGAACGGAAACCGGACGGAGCCCATGACGTCCGTAGCTTAGCCGGTTTTTGACGGCAGGCTCAGGCTTTCGAGGGGTGCGCCGCACGCACGACCGGCCGCAGCCGGGGCGCGGCCTCAGCGCGGATCTGGGCGCGGTCCAGCTTGCCGGACGAAAGTCGCGGCAGCGTGTCGAGGCAGCACAGCGTGCGAGGTTGTTTGAACGAAGCCAGCCGCTGATCGAGCGCTGCGAACAACGCGCCTTCGTCCAAACTCACTTGGGCGCGCATTTCCAGTACCGCGGCGACCCGTTCGCCAAATTCCGGATCTGGCACGCCGAACACGAGCGCGGCCTCGACGCCGTCGCAAGCGAGCAGGGCGTGTTCGACTTCGCTCGGATCGACGTTCTCACCCGCGCTGATGATCAGCTCACTTTCGCGACCAAAGACGAACAGCCCGAGCTCCGGATCGAGCTCACCGCGATCACCGGTACTGAAGAAGCCATCGCTCGAAAGCGCCGGCGGTTGCCCGAGATAGCCGCTGAACAGCGTCGCGCCGCGGACCTCAATCAAGCCGCGCACGATCCGGATCTCGACACCGGGCAACGGCTGGCCCACGCCGACGACGCCCTGTTTCAGCGGCGCTCGGCTGGGGGGAGGGAAGGCGAGCGTGCTGACTTGTGAGCAAGCCTCGGTCAACCCATAGCTCGTCAACACCGGCAACGCTCGCTCGCGTGCGGCGCGGAACAGCTCATCCGAACAGGCTTGGCCGCCGAGCAAGATCGCGCGCAGCGGCGCTTGTGAAGCCAGCTCGGGGGCCTCGCGCAGCAGGCGCGCGAGCAGCGCGGGGACCAAAGAAACCAGTGTGATCCGCTGTTCGACCAGGCACTGCCCGAGCTCCGGCAGCGAGCCGAGCAATCCGCCGCTGCCGGCGCGGAACGCGACGCAGCAACGCCGCGCAAAGAGCGCGCGCGCGACGACCGATAGCCCGCCGACGTGAGACAAGGGCAAACACAGCAGCGCGCGGTCGTCGGGCTGGGGCGGGACGCGCTCGGCGTCCGCGCGACACAGCGCGAGCCACGCCCGGCGACTCAATTCTACCAACTTGGGTCGGCCCGTGGAGCCGGAGCTCGGCACGTACACGAGCGCGCGCTCAGCGGGCACCGCGGGAAAATCGCGAGCCAGCGTCGGAAATGCTGCGAGGGGTTCGCTTCGGCTCGGGTCGATCGTGCACTGAGCGTCAGCGAGGCGGATCAG
>DASSMT010000217.1:0-15611 GCA_035688655.1 Polyangiaceae bacterium
TGCTCGCGCCGCGAACGGCCCGCTGACATCCGGCTGACGGCGCGTTGCTCCGAAGGTATCCAATGGTTGCTGCGAGGCCCTCCGCGCGATGTACCGCGGCTCACGCCCTGTGCAGCCGACCACGCTCAGAAGCCGTGCTGAGACTCGGGGGTCAGCTCATTGGGTGGGGTGAAGGCATCGAGCAATTTCTTGGGGCTCGGGATGGGTTTGAGCTGAGCGTCGTACCAAACCTCTTCCGCGAACAGCAGTGTACCGTCCGAGCTATAGCGAATACGCCAATGGGCGAAACGCGCGCCGGCGGGGGGGACCAACCAACCGCCGCGTTGCCAAACGAACGTTCCGCCGCGCCAGGCCCAATGTCCATCCACCCATACCGCATCACCGTTGGGTGCCGGGGGCACGACCTCCGCGAAGGCAGCGGGTGGCGGATAGGGCACCGGCAGATATTCGGAGCGAGGCTGCCGTGCCGGGAGCGGTTCTGGTAGTGAGCTAGAGCAGGCGACGCAGGCGAGCGCGCACGCACACAAGCAATTCGAAAGCGGATGGGTCACGAGCACCGTGTGAAGAAGGCAGGAAACGCGCCACGCTGGCGCGAGGCTTGCACCGCGAAGGGTGTGATTTGCTCGCGTCTCTGGCTCGCCGGCTTTGGAGCCGCGCGCGCCATCGGCGTGTTGCTTCTTTTCGGCTTCATTTCCGTGCTCTCCACCACCGGTTGTACGAGCGTTCCCGCGGGGCGCTCCGCGGTCAAGTCGATCGATTTCTCGGGCAACGATGCGATCGACGCAGACGAACTGCGCGCAAAATTGGCGACCACGAGCAGTCCCAAATTTCTCGGTTTGTTTCGTGGCATCGTCTACGACTACAGCGTCTTCGACCGCTTCGTCCTAGAGCGCGATTTGCAACGCATCGAGCGCTACTACCGAGCGATGGGCTATTACCACGCTCGGGCTCGGGCCGGCCGCGTCTTCTTCGACGACCGCAACAAGGTGCGGGTCGAAGTTCGGATCGAAGAAGGCGCACCGATGCTCGTCGCTCGGGTGGACGTGCACGGGCTCGATGGCTTTCCGGAAGACAAGAAACGGCAAATCACGCACAGAATCGCGCGCGAAATCTGCGGCAAGGGCGGGTGCACGGCAGCCCCGGGCAGCCGCCCGTTCGAAGAAGAGCGGTTTCGAAAGGCCGCCGACCAGCTAGAACACGCGGTCGGCGACGAAGGGCACGCTTATGCCACGGTGCAACGGGCCGCAGACGTCGATCTGCCGAAGGACCGCGTCGCCGTCGGGTTCTTCGTCAAGCTCGGACCCAAAGCGAAATACGGCAAAATCACCATCGTCGGCCTGGGCAAGGTCCCCGAAGAGCCGGTCCGGCGTGCCCTCGATTTGGAAGAGGGCAAGCCGTACTCCCGCAGTGAGCTGGACTTGGCGGAGCGCGCTCTGCTCGACTTGAATGTGTTCAGCTCGGTGGTGATCACGCCGACCTTGGACAAGAACGGAGCGAGGGAAGAGAACCCCACGGTTCCGATCAAGGTCACGGTCGAGACCGCCAAATTGAAGGCGGTTCACATCGGCGGCGGTGCGCAGGCCGATTCGCTGCAGAGCGATCTGCACCTAGTCGGAGGTTGGGAGCATCGCAATTTCTTGGGTGGGCTACGCAGCATCAGCTTCGAAGTGAAGCCCGGCGTGGTGCTGTACCCCACGCGTTTTCCAGACTTCCAAAAGCCGCGCAATCTGCTGCCCAAGCTCAAACTCAACGGCCAGTTCCGACAACCGGGCTTCCTCGAGGCACGCACCAGCTTCTTCACGCAGCTCGAGGGCAGCCGCGCGCCGGTCATCTATCCGTCCACGGAAGCGAGCGACACCGTGCTCGGCTACGACGATGCCCGCATCGGAGCGGGTCTCGAACGCTCGTTCAACTCGCTGCGCTTGTTCGGTCGGGTCTCGCACACGGTGCAATACGATCGGCCATTCATGTACCTGGGCACGCTGGATCCGGATCTTCACCCGGTGGTGATTTCGTATCCAACCGCGTTCTTGTCGCTCGACCTCCGCGACCAGCCGGTGCACCCGCACGAAGGCGGCTACGTGAGTACGGAGCTGCAGGTTGCGGGCGTCGGCGGGTCCGCCGTGGACTTCAAGACGACCAGTGAAGTCCGCGGCTACTTGCCCCTGTCGCGCAAATGGACGCTCGCGGCGCGGGTGAACGTCGGGCTTTTGTTTGCGCAGAACTACGGCGATACGATCGAGGCAACGGCGAACGGCGCCAGCTTCGAGAACGACCCGACACGACGCCCCGGCTGGGTGCGCGACATCCAATTGATGTTCTTGCGCGGCTACTTTGCGGGCGGTGCGGGTTCCAATCGCGGCTACGCGCTGCGCGAAATCGGTCCGCACGGCATCGTGCCACAGGCCACCAGCACCTTGGCCAACACGAATTGCACGGAGAGCTCGCAAAATCCGGAGTGCAACTTGCCTCTCGGTGGCTTCACGCTGTGGGAGGCCTCGCTCGAGCTGCGCTACCCGATCTCCGGCGCGTTCTCTGGCGCGCTCTTCGTGGATACAGCGGATGTGTCGCCCAAACCGGTCAACTTCCGTCTCAACCGCCCGCACTTGAGCGTCGGCCTCGGCTTTCGTTACGATACACCGGTCGGTCCAATTCGGCTGGACGCCGGTTACCGCGTGCCTGGCCTGCAGGCACCGGCCGGCGCCACGGACGAAGGCATTCCACAAACGACATTTGGTCTGCCCATCGCCGTGTCATTCGGCATCGGAGAGGCTTTCTGATGGACGCCAGAATGAGCAAGCCCAACAGACTTCGCCGCTACGCCAAGCGCGCCGGACTCGCGCTCGTGGCCCTGCTCGGGCTGGTGGTCCTGCTGGTCGCCGGCGCATTGTTCTCGCTGCGTTTCGCGGCGGTGCGAGCGTTCGTGGTCGCGCGCGTCAACGGCGCGCTCGACGGCACATTCAAGGGGCGCGTGGTATTGCACGGGCTCGGCAGCGTGGGCCTGTCCGGCATCACGGCTGCGGACGCAGAGGTCTTCGATCCGGCGGGCCACCGCGTCCTCGACATTCACGGCCTGGGAGCACGGCTCAGCGTGCCGACGATTGTCTGGGCAGCGTTGACCGAGAAATCCAAACCGCTGACGATTCGTATCACCGAGGCCTCGCTGCAACATGTCGAAGCGGTCCTGATCGACAATGGGTCTGGCAGCCCGACGCTGGCGGATGCGTTTCTACCAAAAACGCCGAGCCCCCCGAGCTCGGGCCCAGGCACGATCGTGATCATCGATCGCGCGCTCATGGCTCACGTGTGGGCCCACGGCTCACTCGCCAGCACGCCGGCCCTCGATATCGAGCTGAAGCAAGCACTCTGCAACCTGCGCACCGACGACAAATCCACGGCGATCGCCGTCAAAAAGGTGTCCCTCGTCGCGCGCGGCCTGCCCCAGGGCGTCGATCCCGCTGGCGACTTGCAGGCGTCACTGGACATTCCTGCGGCGCCCGACAAGCCGCTCGGCGCGCGCGCGAACTATCGAGGCACTGCGGCGCAAGTCCCGGTCGTGCTCGATGCCAGCTTCGTCGACTCGAAGCTCAGCGCGACGCTGGAGGCCCGCGAGATCCCGCCGAGCGCCGTGAAACGGCAGGTGCCGGGGCTCGAATTGCGCTCTCCGGCCTCGCTCTCCGCCTCGGCCGAAGGAAAGCTACCGACACTCAACGGCGCGTTTGCTTTGGCGGTGGGCGCGAGCAAAGTCGACGGCGACTTCACCCTGGGCCTGAACGATGATCTGAGCGCGAAAACCAACGTGCATGTTCATGGTTTCGACGCGGCCGAGCTGACACCGAGCGCGCCCAGCTCGAAGCTGGATTTGACCTTGCACGCCGGCTTGCTCGCGCCAAAGGCTGGCCCCATTTCCGGCAATTTCGAGCTCGAAAGCGCCCCGTCCACGATTTCCGGGCAGGCCCTACCCGCGATCACCGTGCATGGGGCGTTCAGCAGTGACGATCGAACCGCGCATAATCGCCTCGAGGCCCACGCCGAGATCGCCGAGCCCGGCGCGCAGACCTCCGCCGACGTCACGCTCAACCAAGCCCAGCACACGCTCGTGGAGTTCCGCAGCAAAACCACGCTGAACGACGCAGGGCGGCTCCGGCAGCTCGCCGGGCTGCGCCGGGGCAAAGGCCAGATCGAGACGCAAGGCAGTTACCGCGTCGAGGATCGAGCCCTGAACGCGCGCGTGCTCGCCAATCTGCGCGAGCTGGAACAGGCCGACAACTTCGTCGCGCAGGCTGACCTGCGCGCGACACTCAGCGGCGCCCTACCCCATCCCAACGTAGACTCCAATCTGACGCTCGGCGAAGCGCGACTCGCCGGCCAACACGTCAAAAGTGCCAAGGTCGATGCGCGGGGTCCCTTGTCGCGCCTGGCGCTCGCCGTCGAAATCAGCACCACAGCGCCCGAACGGCAGATCCAGATCCGCTCCCTGCTCGCCGCCGATCGCGGGCTCTCGGTCACTCAGCCGAGCATCCAAATGCGTCAAGGCAACACGACGCTCGCACTGGCCGCCGAGAGCGTGAAAATCGTCGATGGCCGCACGCGGGTGACGGGCCTGCATCTGCAAGGGGCCGGCAAAGCCGACGTCTCCCTGGTCTATGGCACGGGTCTGGAAAGCCTGTACGTGCAAAGCTACGACCTCGACCTGGCGCGCTTGTGGCGCTTGGTCGACCCGCAGGCGCCGCTCAAGTCAGGCAAGCTGACGATCAGCGCGAACTACGAGCGCCGCGCGGGGGACGTGCGCGCGCGGCTCAGCGCGAGCAGCAACGACTTGGCGTTCGATCGCATCGTGGGTGGTTCGCTCCACGCCGACTTCGATCTGGAACGCGATCGCGTGAGCGGCACGGCACAAGCAGACTTGAAGCAACTGGGTCGGGTGAATTTCGACCTTCAGGAGCTGCACGGCATCGACCTTTCGAACCTCGACGCGAAGCGCGCGACCGGCAAGCTGGCGGTCTCAGGGCAAGTACGGCTCAAAGACGTGATGCAATTGATCCCGCCGGGCGTCGAGCTGCCCGTCGAGCGCGCGCTCGGCAGCATCGAGTACGACATCGGGGTCGAGCGGCAACGGGCAAGCGCGGCTTTGCCCACCTTCCATGTGCACGTAGCGACGCACAAGCTGCAGCTCGCGGGCAAGCGCGCCACTGCAACCAACATCACCACCAAAGCCGAAGCCCGCGATACCGCACCACTGGCGATCAAAGGCATCGACGTAGATTTGGACTTGAGCCACGAAGAAGCGGGCCAAACCGAGCTGGCAGCGAGCATCAGCGACGCCTATGGGCGGCTGGTCGCACTGAGCGTCGAGACCCAGGTGACACCGCAGCTTGCCACGGTCGCAAGTGAGCTCGAAAGCAAATGGCAGCGAATCCCGGTGCGCCTGAAGCTGAGCGTGCCGCCACGGGAGCTGCAGAAGCTGCCGGTGGAAATCCGCCCCGCCGCGCTCGAGGGCATCGCCTCGGCCGAGCTGAGCTACGAGGGCACGCCGAGCGCACCCAAGCTCGAGCTGTCCGGCAAAGTCGCTTCCTTTCAACAGACCGACGAAAAGGGCAAGAAGCTCGATTTGTCGTGGCAGGGCGGCTACCACGGAACGCGAGGCACGCTCAGCGCGCGCGCGACCGCGAGCGGAACCGATGTGGCCAAGGCCGATATCGACTTCGAGACCGCCATCCACGACTGGCTGAATCGCACCGCCGACCAATCCCCGTCGCTCGACGCCAACGCACATCTGGTCTTCGCTGGTCTACCCATCGGCCTGCTACCGGAAGCGCGTACCAGCCAAGTTGACGGTGCGCTGACCGGCAAAATGTCCCTCGAGCATTTCGGCAAAGACGCGACCGTGGACGTGGATCTCGACGTGCAATCGCTCAAGCTGGCCAATAACGAGCTCGGGCGAATTCGCGCGCAAGCCAGCGCGCGAAACGGCAAGGCAGACGCTCGGCTGAGCGTGGAAGGAAAGACCGGAACCACGACGGCGGAAGCGCATTCCGGCCTGGATTGGGGCGCACGATTGGTGCCGGAGGTACGCATGCCCGCGGACGCCCAACTGCGAGCGCGGGAGCTTCGCTTGGCGGCCTTTGCGCCCCTGCTCACCTCGGTGCTCGGCGATCTGGATGGCCGGCTCAACGGTGACCTGAACGCGAAATTCCACGGCGGCGCGCCCGAGCTCGACGGGCACGTCGATCTGAGCGATGGCGTCGCTCAGCTGGCGGCAGTCGGTCAACGCTTCGACCAAATCCATGCTCGTCTGTCGCTCGAACCCGGCAAGGCCAAGCTCGAGGAACTGAGCGCGCGCGCCACGGCCGGCAGGTTGACGGTCAACGGCGAAGCACGCTTCGATGGCCTGAATCTGACTGGAGCGGATGCGCACGTTCGCATCACGGAAAAGGATCAGGTCACGCTGTCGCTATCGGGCACCGAGCTCGGCGAGACCTACGGCAAGATCGACGTCAAGCTGCGCCCGGGGCAGACGAAGGGCTCGCAGCAGCTGTCCGTGGATATCCCGGAGCTGCACGTGCGGATGCCGGACGACGGCAGCCAAGCGTTGCAAGATCTGGAGCCGGCCAAGGGCGTGCGCGTGGGCACGCGGCAACGCGACGGCGGTTTCGTCACACTTCCGCTTCAGCCACTGAAGGAGACCGACCCCTCCAAGAACGAAGATCCAATGGTGGTCGACCTGCACTTGGGCGATCAAATTTGGATCCAGCAGGGCGACACCACCAAGATCCAGCTGGGAGGGCGCTTAAGGCTGGTGCTCGGTGATCCACTCACGATTGAAGGGCAGATCGAGGTCAAGAGCGGCAAGCTGGATGTCTCGGGCAAACTGTTCTCGATCGAAAGCGGGAACGTCACGTTCTCTGGCGATCCGGCCAACCCCACGATCGTCGCTACCGCGGTGTGGGATGCCCCAGACGCAGATCGCCACCGTGTGTATGCCGACGCCAGCGGCACGGCCTCGAAGTTGAAAGTCACGCTCCGCTCGGAGCCCCCGCTGACGAAGGACCAAATCCTGAGCCTGCTCCTCACGGGCTCGGCGGATGGCTCGCTGGGCGGGACGAGCGGCGGCGGAAACAGCGCAGCCACTGCGGTCGGGGTGGTCGGCGGCACGGCGACCCAGGGCCTCAACAAGGCGCTCTCCAGCATCAAAGCGGTGGACGTGAGCACGCGCATCGACACCAGTACCGGCAGCGCGCGGCCCGAGCTCGTGATTCAGCTATCCTCCAAAGTGTCGGTCAAGGCCACGCGCGCGCTCGGTCAGACGCCGGGCCAAGCGCCGGACATGACCTTCATCACGTTGGACTTTCTGATCGTGCGCAATTGGTCACTCTCGACGATGGCGGGCGATCGCGGGGCCTCGGCCGTCGATCTCGTGTGGCGTAAGCGCTACTGACGCCCCGCGGGCGCCTGGCCAACGTCACACCCGCATGTCGCACTGAGGCAGCTTGCGTCAGTGTTCAGCGCGCTGCGCGGGCCCAAAAGTTGGGCTGAACTGGCGACGGCCGGTGGCATGCACCTTGCTGGATTCTGGTCCCGCATCCTTTGGGTGCGGGTAACCCAGATTGAGGAAGGAATCACAATGAACCGGAACATCAGCAAAGCGTTGTGGACTTTGGGCTCGCTCATCGGCGCTCAGCAGGCCGCGAAGTTCGTTCGTAATATCGGCGACGTCGAATTGAACGACATCCTGGGCGTGATCGGCCTGGAACGTCGTCCGAGCGCTTTTTCGCGCGCCTTGCCCGCTCTGGGTTTGGTTGCGGTCAGCGCGGCCGTGGGCGCCGGTGCGGCCCTGCTGCTCGCTCCCAGTTCTGGGGAGGAGCTGCGCGCCCGCCTTTCGGACGGCTTGGACGATATGAAACATCGACTGGAAGACGTGAAGGGCCGGGTCAACGAAAAGATCAACGACAAGATCGGCGCCTTCGAGCAGCATCACAACAGCAGCTCGACTTCGTGAGTCGACGCCTCGTGACGACCGACCCCGCGCCGGTGCCAGTCATCGTCCCGAGTGCGTCGGGGCTGACTTGGCGCCCCGCGGGGCGGCTGGCTCGCGAGGATCGGCAACGTCTGCGACCAGCGGCAGCGCGGGCTGCTGCCAGGCGAGTGGCTGGCGCGTGAGCTCTGCATTCAGCTCCGCGCCATAGACCACGATCAAACCTGAGATATAGAGCCAGAACTGCAGCACGATCACGCCCGTGAGCGCTCCGTAAGTCGCGCTGAAGCTGGTAAAATACTGCACGTACGCGGAGTACACCGCGCACAGGCCGACCCACAGGAATGCAGCCAGGGTGGCGCCCGGCAACACCGCTCGCAGCGTCGGTAAAGGGCTCTTTTGTACGGAATAGCGATAGAGCAGGCCAAACACGAGCCAGGACACGACGAGCATCACCGGCCAGCGCAAGAGCACCAGCGCGCTCTCGATGTGAAAAAACGCGAGCAGCTTGGGCAGGATCGCGCTCAGCGCGATCAGTAGGAAGATGCCGGACATGCCGGCGAGCGTGAACAGCAGGGCGAATCTGCGCCGCCTGAAGAAGTTCCGACGTTCCGGGATGTCGTGGGCCACGTTGATGGCTCGCACGAGCACGCTCATGGCCGACGAAGCGCTCCAAAGCACCGCCAGCAGCCCCAAAACCATGCCCACACTCAAGCTGCGAGAGTCACGGGCAATGAAGTTCGACAGCTCACCGATCACGAGCTCACGCGCCGCCGGGGGAAGTGAGCGAGCCACGGCACCGATCGCGTGCTGAATGGCCACCGGATCGGCGATCAGGCCATACAGCGAGACCATTGCCAAGAGCGCCGGAAACAAGCCGAGCGTGCCGTAGAACGAGAGGCCCGCGGCCACGATGTCCGCATCGTCCGCGTCGGCCTGGTCGGAGACGCGTTTGATTAGGCCCCAGTAAGCGTCGAGCTTTCGTCGAAAACGGCTGGGTTCGGACGGCTTCACGGTCACCTCCCTCCCTCGAAGGAGCACGAAGTGTGCCTCGTTGCGACGAGACGCCACACCCTGGGGCCCATTTGTGTCGAGCGCGGATATCGATCGAGCGTTCGCGCCGCAACCAAACCCGGAAAAGCGTTGGCACACGCGCTGCAGCAGGCGCAGGAAATGATCAAGCCCGTTTCACTTCTCGTCCTTCTGTCTTCCTTGTCGCTCGTGGGGGTCGCGTGCAGCGCTGCGGATCCGATCACCAACAAGTGGGACTGCCACGCCGTCTGTCAGCGCTACGCCGATTGCTTCGATTCCAACTATGACGTCAATGCATGTAAGGATCGCTGCGAGAGCTCAGCGAGCAACAGCGACGCCAAACAGCAGAAGCTGGACGATTGCCACGACTGTATCGGTGAGCACGACTCGTGCGTGGACGACATCGCTCACTGTTCGTCGTCGTGCGGAACGTTCATTACGCCCTGAACAACGCTCGCACTGGGAGAACCATGAAGTTATTTACCTGCTCCGCCTGCAAGAACGTCATCTTCTTCGAAAATTCGCAGTGTACCCGCTGCGGGCACACGCTCGCATATCTTGCCGACAGCGGTGTGCTGAGCGCCCTGGAGCAACCGACCGACGGTACTGCCGGGGCCTGGCGAGCGCTCGACCCCGCCGTCGCGGGCGCTCGCTATCGACTTTGCAAGAACTACACGACCTATGCCGTGTGCAACTGGGCGATCCCCGAAGAAGACGAGCATGAGCTGTGTTTGGCGTGTCGCCTGAACGAGACGATCCCAGATTTGAGCGCTGCCTCGGCGCTCGCGTCCTGGCAGGGTCTGGAGATTGCCAAGCGCCGGTTGGTCTACACATTGCTCGAGCTCGGCTTGCCGCTCGACGCCAAGCAAGAAACCTCGGAGCACGGCCTTGCCTTTGCCTTCAAGAGTGATGGCCCAGACGGCGAGAGAGTGCTCACCGGTCATTGCGACGGGCTCGTGACGATCAACCTCAAAGAGGCAGACAGCCCTGCTCGTGAGCAGGCGCGCGTGGCGCTCGGCGAGCGCTATCGCACCCTGCTCGGGCACTTTCGGCACGAATCGGGGCATTATTACTGGGATCGCCTGCTGAAGGATCGGGAAGCACTGCCAGATTTCCGCAAACTGTTCGGTGACGAGCAGCAAGACTACGCGGAGTCAGTCAAACGCCACTACGAGAGCCCGAAGCAAAACTGGTCGGACGAGTACGTCAGCGCGTATGCGACCATGCACCCGTGGGAAGATTGGGCGGAAACTTGGGCCCACTATCTGCACATGGTCGACACGCTCGAGACCGCACAGAGCTACGGCTTGGCGCTGAAGCCGCAAGCCGTCGGCGGTGCCCAAAGCGAAGCCGTGACCACCCGGCGCGTGCGCTTCGAGAAATTCTCGCACCTGATCGCCGCCTGGATCCCGCTCACCGTGGCCTTGAACAGCCTGAATCGTTCGATGGGCTTGGCTGACGCCTACCCGTTCGTGCTGGGCGAGCGCGTGATCGAAAAGCTCGGCTTCGTGCATGAGCTGATCGCGCAGGCGGGTCGAGGGACCGCCGCTCAGCTCGAACCCACGGCTCAGCGCGCGTCCGAAGAGCGCGCGCCGAGCCCGGGAAACTCCGCAGTCAATCGCTCGGCCGTCAATCCCGCATGAAATGACAGGTGTAACCGCCAGGGTGCTTTTCCAGGTACTTCTGGTGGTAGTCCTCGGCCGGCGTGAACGAGCCTGCATCGACGATCTCGGTCACGATCGGCCGCGCCCAGCGGCCGCTCTGTTGGGCTTGCTCTTTGGCTTGCTGTGCCTCTTGTCGCTGCTTTTCGGAGGTCACGAAGATCGCCGAACGGTACTGACTCCCGCGATCGTTGCCTTGCCGATCTTTGGTCGTCGGGTCGTGCATCTTGAAGAACCATTCATCGAGCAAGGTCTTGAACGAGACGCGCTTGGGATCGAAGAGGATCCGAATCGCCTCCGCGTGACCGGTGCGACCAGTTTTTACCTGCTCGTAGTTCGGACGTTCGCTCGCACCGCCGGTGTAGCCAACGGTCGTCTCGATCACGCCCGGAACTTGGCGCAAGATTTCCTCCATGCCCCAAAAGCAGCCGCCCGCCAGCACGGCCTCTTCGACCGTAGCCTCGCAGCCCGGGGCCTGCCCCGGGGCGGGCACCGCACAAGCGTTGCCGTGGTCGACCACCGGTGCCTGCAGAGTCGCGTGGCTGTCTCCGAACAAGGCGCGGTATTCGCCATATCCCTGCGCCTCGAGCTCGGCCACGGGGATGAAGCGCAGCGAGGCCGAGTTGATACAGTAGCGCAGGCGCGTGGGGCGCGGACCGTCGTCGAAGACGTGGCCCAAATGTGAATCCGCGTGCTTGGAGCGTACTTCCACGCGGCGCATGCCGTGACTGATGTCCGACTTTTCGAGCACATTTTCGGCTTCGACCGGCTTGCTGAAGCTCGGCCAGCCGGTGCCGGAGTCGAACTTGTCGACAGAGCTGAACAGCGGTTCCCCGCTCACGATGTCGACGTACAGCCCCGCGTCGTGATTGTTCCAAAAGCGATTGCGGAAGGGTGGTTCGGTAGCGTCGTGTTGGGTCACTTCGTACTCGAGCGAACCCAGGCGAGAGCGGAGCTCATCAGCCGAGGGTTTTGCGTAAGAGCGCGCCATGGGGTTGGTTTCCTTTCTCGGGGCCGCGGAGCCGCGCACAGAGCGACGGCGCTCGCGGCGCTAAAGAGTACGCCTGTGAGCAACCTGCGGTTACCGCAAACTCACGGCGCGCACAGCGGGGTACAGCCCCGCGACAATCCAGGTGCACACGCGGCGCGCACGTTGGGCTTTCTTGCACAGCTCAGGCAACTCTTGTGACTCGATCTTTTTCGCTGCAACTGAACGGAATGACCGGCCTGCCGGCACGCGCCTGAAAATGTCCGACCTCGAAAGGCCGAGACTTGGCAAGAGCGCGTGACTCGCATAGTCCATCTGGGTGTTGTCCGAATCGCACCCCGAGGCTTGGCGCTGCGTGCACGGCGCGCGTTGGCGCCTGCTGGAAAGCTACGCCTTGGCGCGCCAAGAGGGGCTCGCGAGTCCCGTCGGGCTGGTCGCAGATCTGCGTCACGCGCGCGCCGTGCAGGTGCTCCGCCAGCTGATGCTCGCGCCGAGCACCAGCCACGCCGACCCCCTTTACGCGGGTTGCTTGGAGCGAGGCGCGTTGTGCGCGGCGTTGATGTCGATCGCCCCGAAGTCGGCAGAGCTGCTGTTCGGGTGTGGAGACGAAGCTGGCTCCTGGACCGCACTCGTGCTCCAAGACGAGGAGGTCGTGCTCAGCGCCACCTGGCAAGAGCTGATTTCCGGTAACCCAGCGCGCGCCACCGTCGGGCAACGCAGCGGGCGCCGGCGTTAGGGCGAGCCCCTCAGCGCGGTGCGCGGGGTGCAGGCATTGGGGTTCGATCGGCGGATTGCGCGCGCGAGGCGGCCTTCAGGTACAGCTCGGCAATCTTGGATTCGTCCAAGAGACCGCACGGCCGCTGCTGGTCATCCAACACGGGCAGCTGGCGCAGGCCGTGCTCCAGCATGCGCTCGGTCGCGGTTTGCAGATTGTCGGTGACGCGCACCGAGACCACTGGCCCCATCAAATCCGCGGCGACAGTCCAGTCGGTGTGCGCATGTTCGAGGGAAAGGACGCGCAGCAAGCTGGCCGTGACCAAGCCGATCACGCGCCCCTCTTCATCGAGCACGGGGAAGATCTCTTGATCCGCGTCGTCCCCCACTCGTTTCAGGATTTCGCCGGAGCGGGTGTGCCTGCGAAAGCAGACCGGATTGGCGGGGGCTCGCATCACCTCTGTGACCCGAGTGCCCTGCAATAGCTCGAACAAAAGCGCGTCGCGATGCACGGGTGAGTCGCGCTGCGTAGACACTTGCGAGTGGTACAGCGCGCGCTGGCGCAAAGCCACGAATGCGATGCCCTGGGTCAACATCAGCGGCACGAGCAAGTCGTAGTTGCCCGCCAGCTCGCACACGAGCACGAGCGCGCTGAGCGGTGTGTGGGCGATCCCACCGTAAAACGTGCCCATCCCGACCAGCGCGAAGGCACCGTAGGAGATGCGGGGATCGTGAAACAAGAGCGCCGCAGCGCGCCCAAAGGCTCCGCCAAGCAACCCGCCGATCGCGAGCGACGGCGCAAAATCACCCGCGCTGCCACCGGAACCGATGGTGATCGAGGCAGCGAACAGCTTGGCGAAGCCGAGCGCGACGAGCAAGGCGACGCCGGTCCAACCCGGTGACAACCAAGGCGAACCCGAGATCGCCATCTGCACGGCGCCGTAGCCCCCGCCCAAGAGACCGAGCCCCTGACCCGGCGCATGCAAGTGTTCGCCGACCAGAGTGATCACCGGCGTGCAGCACGCGCCGAGCAACAGGCCACCGAGCGCAGGCTGTGCCCAGCCAGGCACGGGCAACGCGCGAAAGAAACGGGTCAGCCCCTGGTAGATTTGGAGGAACACCGCCGAAACCAGCGCAATCAGCAGCGCCAGTACCACGAACAACGGCAAATGTGCGGGCACGAACGGGTAGTGCGGCACATGCGCGAACAGTGTGCTCTCGCCGAAGATCGAAATGATCACGGAGTAGGAGACGACACTGGCAAGCACGGCTGGAATCAAGGCGTCGGATTCGAAGCCATCCCGGTACAGGACTTCGACCGCGAGCAGCGCCGCGCCGAGCGGCGTGCGAAACACCGCCGAGATACCAGCGGCGACACCTGCGACCATGAGCACGCGCCGCTCGCGCGTGCTCACTTGCAACGCTCGACCCACGAGCGCTCCGAGCGCCCCACCGATCTGCATCGTCGGCCCCTCACGCCCCCCCGCGCCGCCGGTGCCCAGGGTCAACATGGAGGCCAACGCCTTGGTCCAGATCACGCGCCCCCGGATGCGCCCGCCTTCGTAGTGGAACGCTTCGATCATGGCGTCGCCACCGCCGCCGCGGATCTCGGGCGTCAGGCGAGTGAGCAGTCCACAACCGAGCCCACCCAGCCCAGGAAGGAGCAGCAGCAGCCAGGGGCGGAACGTATGCAAGCCGCCGCCGGCGGCAAAGGTTTCGCCATCCGCGCGCAGCGGGGTGTAACCGGCGAGCTCTTCGAGGACGGCGCGCGTGAAATACTCGAGCCCCGCGAAGAAAGCAGCGCCGGCCAGACCGGCAGCAACACCGACCGCCGCCGCATGCAGCAGCGTGCGGCCGAGGATCCGCAGGTCTAGCGGCGCGCTGTCCGCCAGCATCAGAAAGGAAGGCTGCCGCCAAGCCGAAAGCGCGCGCCGCCAAGCCGAGCGCCGCTTCAGCGAATCCGCGATCTGCGTGCTCATCTTTCGTCTTTCGTAGCGACTACTCCGAGCCTCGCTGCCGCGCAAGCAAGGCGGCCCAATCTTAGCCGTGGACACGCCGCAAAAGTCGGCGCAGAAATGGTTCTGTGAGCGAGCCCCCGATGTCCATCTCGCCCCACACGATCAGTGGGCGCTACATCGACTCAGACGTGCAGCGGGGCGTTCGCTACGTGCTCGAGCAGCAGGTGGGCGAAGGCGGAATGGGGGCAGCCTACTTGGCGCGCCGTGAAGCGCCCGAAGGCGCCTCGCCCGTGGTGGTCAAGGTCGTGCGACGCGCCTTCGGCTCGACCGACATTTCCCCTGAGTTAGTGGCACAGAAAGAGGCGATCGCGCTCGGGCGAATGAACGAGCGGGTGCCGCCGTGTCCGTTCGTCGTGCGCTTCGTCGACACCGGCATCACGACCTACTTCGGGTTGCCACCGACACCGTGGATCGCCATCGAGTACGTACACGGCGGCGTCGAAGGCACGACTCTCGAAGATCGCGTGACGTATTCCATTCACAAGACGGGCTACGCGTTCGACTCGGTGCGAGCCACCCATGCCCTGCGCTGCCTCGCCAGCGGGATTTCGGAGATCCACAGCGTGGGCGTGATCCATCGTGATTTGACGCCCGGCAACGTGCTCTGTTGCGGCTTCGGCGAGACCGAGATTTTCAAGATTTCCGACTTCGGCTTGGCGCGGCCCGAGGGCTTGGGCCACACCTTCGCCGGCGTCGGCTTCGGTACGGTCGGCTATGCTGCGCCCGAGCAGGCGCTCGACAACGGCGTGGGCCCCGAAACGGACGTCTTCGCGCTGGCCTGCATCGCGTATTACATCCTCACGGGCACGCACTATTTCGACGCCACCACGCCCTATGAGGCGTACGAGCAAATGCGCGCCAAGACGCGAAAGAGCCTGCTGGATTGCAAGGTGCTCGCGCCCGAGCTGCGAGAGCGACCGGATGCCTGCCGCGCGATCGACGCCGCCTTGGCCTGGGGCACCGCCTCGTCCGTCGAACATCGGCCGCAAAGCGCCGACGCCTTGGTCAACGCAATCGCGCCTTGGTTGAACGATCGCCCAGCGCCGCCGACCTCCAGTCGGCGACTCTTGCGCACGCTTCAGAGCACGCCCCCACCCTCGGACATGGAGAGCTGGGGTTGGATCATCAAGCATCGGCCGCACGATGAGCTGGTGATTCAAAGCGCCGCTTGGGACACCGACGGGCGCTGCTTTGCATTGACCCCACGTGGTCCTCTATTTTGG